>JACMJU010000014.1 GCA_014380485.1 Methyloceanibacter sp. | reverse complement strand
CGGGCGCGCCGCGCGATCTCATGCGCGCCCTCGCTGGTCAGCGAGAGCCCGAGCAGACGGGCGCCCCGCCGCACGATCTCCTCGAGCTCCGCGACGCCATAGAATTCGAGCCTGATGGGAATGCCGAACCGCTCTCTGAGCGGCGTGGTGAGCAGCCCCGTGCGCGTGGTGGCGCCGATCAGGGTGAAGCGGGAAAGATCGATCCGCACCGAGCGCGCCGCCGGCCCTTCGCCGATGATGAGGTCGAGCTGGAAGTCCTCGAGCGCGGGATAGAGGATTTCTTCGACCGCCGGATTAAGCCGGTGGATCTCATCGATGAACAGGACGTCGCGGTCCTCGAGATTGGTGAGAAGCGCCGCGAGATCGCCCGCCTTGGCGATGACCGGGCCCGAGGTCGCGCGGAAATTCACACCGAGCTCGCGCGACACGATCTGGGCGAGGGTGGTCTTGCCGAGACCAGGAGGTCCGGCGAACAGCACATGGTCGAGCGCCTCGCGGCGCGAGCGTGCCGCCTCGATGAACACTTTAAGATTGGAGCAGACCTTGGCTTGACCGATGAACTCGGAGAGCGTCTGCGGGCGGAGCGAGGTTTCGCCGATATCCTCGTCGCGCCGCACCGGCTGGAGCATCCTCTCGCTCATTGTGCCAGCTCCTTAAGGCCGAGGCGGATCAGCTCCTCGGCCCGGGCCTCGCGCCCGGCCTTGCCGATGGCCGCCGCGATGGCGGCGGCAGCCTCGCCATGGGCATAGCCGAGATTGGTGAGCGCCGATACCGCATCGCGAGCGGCAAGTCCCTCGGGTAGGGCGGCGACGGGAGCGAACCCGCCTCCGGGCCTGAGGGCGGGCGCGAGCGACGGCATCTTGTCTTTCAGTTCCGCCACGATGCGGGCGGCAACCTTGGGGCCGACGCCGGGCGCGCGGCCAACCTGCCCCTTGTCCTGAAGCGCCACGGCATTGGCGAGGTCGGCGGCTGAGAGCGTGCCGAGCACGGCGAGCGCGATTTTCGCGCCCACGCCTTGCACCGTCTGGAGTGCCCGGAACCAAGCGCGCTCATGCTCGCTGGCAAAACCATAGAGCCTGATCTCGTCCTCCCGCACATGGGTGTCGATGGCGAGCGACACGGTCTCGCCCGGCGGCGGCAGAGCGGCGAGCGTGCGGGGGCCGACCGTCACCTCATAGCCCACACCGCCTACATCGACGACCACCGCCTGAAGCGAAACCTGATCGAGCCTCCCCGTGAGCTTGCCGATCATGGCATCGCCCTCTCTCGGGCTGCCAGCGCTTCGAACCGCCGCCAGGAGCGGGAATGGGCGTGGGTGATGGCGATGGCGAGCGCGTCGGCTTCGTCCGTGCTGTCGGGGGTAGCGCGCGGCAGGAGACATTTCACCATGGCGCGGATCTGGCCCTTGTCGCCGTGACCGGCGCCAATCACGGTCTTCTTCACCGCATTCGGCGCGTATTCGGCGATGATGAGCCCTGAGAGTGCCGGCACGAGCAACGCGATCGCCCGCGCCTGGCCGAGCTTCAGCGTGGCGGAAGCGTCGCGATTGACGAAGGTCTGCTCGATGGCCGCCTCGGCCGGCGCAAACTCTGCAAGCACCTGCGAGAGCCCGTCGAAAATCTGACAGAGCCTCGCACCCAAGCTCCCGGCCTCGTCGGAGACGACGGAGCCGCAGGCAATGAAGCCGAGCCTCGCCCCGTCGCTGTCGATGACCCCCCAGCCGGTTCGCCGCAAGCCGGGATCGATGCCGATGATGCGAACCGGACCCGGTCTCTCCGGCAAAACTCCTGTAAGCTCGCTCTCCAAGGGATGGCCCCGTTCCAACGAATCACCCGAGGATTCTGCCATGCAACGGGGTGAAAGAGGTAGCAGTCGGGAACGCCACCGCACGACTTTGCGTTAAGGATTTGGGTGCAGATTGGGCATGCGGCGTTTCGACGGGGAACGCCGAGGGCACATGCCCGCATGGTAAGGCGCTGGCAGGCATCGAGAATTGCCCGCGCCTCGGTTGAGGGAGCACCATCGGTGTCTGGTGCAAGCGATACGCTCGACCCCATCGCGGCCGCCGAGGCCGGGATTGCCGGGTCGAAGGATCTCATGGCCGCGGTCGCGCGCGAGCTGGGTCAGCACCAGCGCTGGCTTGCGCATTATCGGCTCGCCGAAAAGCGCCATGCCCGCCGTGTCATGCTTCAGGCCTTGATAGATCGGCTCGAGCGCGGCCGCCGGCGCTTGACGCGATGGGCAAAGCGGCTTGCCTTGATCTCTCTCCGCTCGGCGCGCTCAGTTGCCGCCTCCCTGTCGAGAACGGCTGCCGTTCTCCTTTTGGCCCTGCATCGCTTCGTGGTTGCTTGCTTCGTCTTGCTCCGGTCGAGCGCTTACGCCCTTGCACGGATGCTGTGGCGATCGCTGACCGCGTCGTGGGCCTTCATTCTGGGGCAATCCCGTCTCCTTGCCCGCGCGGTGGTCAACGGCGCTTCGATCGGCTTCACCTGGCTCGCAGCGCGGTCACGGGCGTTCGCCTTCGCTCTACAACGCTGGCTTTCGGCCCTCGGCGCTTGGGCTCTTCTCCAAGCCGGCAGGTTCGTTGCGCACTCGCGGGCGCTCGCCTACGCTCTGCAACACCGGCTTTTGGCTCTCGGCACCTGGACTCGTCTCCACGCCGTCAGGCTCGCCCGCACCTCCCTCACAGCCGCCGCCATCGCATCTTCAAGGGCCGCGGCGCAGTCACGGGCGCTCGCCGCCGCGCT
>JACMJU010000113.1 GCA_014380485.1 Methyloceanibacter sp. | reverse complement strand
GACCGGATCGTAAAGCACCTCGACGCCTTTCGGCCTGGTCAGCGCCTTAAGCCGCGTCTTCAGGTCCTCAACTGCGTAATTGATCCCTTCATCGGCGCCATGCTCGCGCGCAACGGCAAGCTTGTCGGCCGACGAGGCCACGGCGATGACGCGCGCGCCCATCAGTTTCGCGATCTCGACGGCGGCGAGCCCCGCCCCTCCCGCGGCGCCAAGAACCGCCACGGTCTCGCCCGGTTGAAGGCGGCCACGGTCCTTCAAGCCGTGCAGAGCGGTGCCGTAGGTGACGGGGATGGCGGCCGCGACCTCATCGCTCACTCCGTCCGGAATGACAATCGCGCTGCTCGCTTTGATAACCACCTTCTCGCGACAGCCATTGCCGCCGATGAAGGCCGCCACCCTCTGTCCAAGCTTGAAATCGCTGACGCCGGCGCCGACGCCCTCGACGGAGCCCGCGATCTCCGCTCCCGGGGAAAAAGGAAGCTGCGGCGTTACTTGGTACTGTTTGCGCAGAATGAGCGTGTCGGAGAAGTTGAGGCCGACCGCCGTCACCTTGATCAGAATTTCGCCGGGTCCCGGCCGAGGCTCGGCAACCTCTTGGAGACGAAGCGCCTGAGGGCCCCCAAACTCGGAAATCTGCGCAACGCGCATCGCGCCGGCTCCGTTCTGCTGCATGGTCGAGACAGATACAGCAAGCGAAGCAACGATCCCAAGCCCGAAACCTCCGGTGAAAGAGAAGACGGTTAGCGAAATCCGGCAGAAGCACCTTCCATCTTGTCCTTTTTCGCCGGCGGGGCTTGTGGCAGACAGGAATCGTGAAAACCTTGCTGCCAGCTGTCCGCGGCTATTTCGGCATCGGCGTGGAGGGCATCTCCAAGGCCGTCAATCTCGGCAATTTGTTGCGTTCGGCCCATGCCTTTGGGGCGCACTTCGTGTTCACCATCGGCGCCGACGAGAGGGCCTTCGAGCTTCGGTGCGACACGTCGAAGGCCTCGGCGCATTTGCCCGTCTATCATTGGCGAAGCCTCAAGGAGCTCAAGCTGCCGAGAGGATGCAGCCTGGTCGGGGTCGAAATCCTGGAGGGCGCCCACGATCTCCCGAGCTTTCCCCACCCCTTGCGGGCGGCCTATGTGCTGGGTCCCGAACGCGGCGCGCTGACCCCCGAATTGGCGGGGCGCTGCCATCATATCGTGCGGATTCCGGCGGCATTCTCGCTTAATGTCGCCACCGCCGGCACTATCGTCATGTATGACCGGTTGCGTTCGCTCGGGCGTTTTGGCTCGCGTCCCGTGGCCGAACACGCCGATTCCCTTCCGCCGATGCCGCATGTACAAGGAGCCCCGCGCAAGCGGCGAAAGCCGGTTGACCGGTCCTTGTAGTCGAAGGAGAATCGAAGGGGTAGGGTTGGACCCTGCTCACGAAACGGGGATGGGAAGATGCACCGAGCCGTTCGATCTGCTTGCATTGCCGCGGTGCTGGTTGCAACGCCGGCGCTGGCGCAAGAGGTTGCGCTCCTGGAGAAGTTCAAAGACTGGTCGGCCTACGCCGCGAGCGGCAGCCCCAAGGTTTGCTTCGCGGTTGCCAAGCCAACCGAGTCAAATCCCAAGAAGATCAAACGCGGCCCTATCTTCTTCTACATTTCGCAATGGCCGGCGGACAAAGTCGCGAACGAGATCAGCGTCAAGATGGGCTATCCCTTCGGCGAGGGCGCGAAGACCACGGTGACTGTCGGCTCGGCAAAGTTCGATATGTTCACCAAGGAGGAGGGCGCCTTTGTCGAGAAGCCGGAGATGGAGACCAAACTGATCGAGGCCATGAAGTCCGGCAGCACGATGAAGATCGAGGGGAAATCGGTCCGCGGTACCGCCACCAGCGACGTCTATTCGCTGAACGGCTTGTCCGATGCGTTGGACCGCGCCGCCAAGGAATGCAGCGGCTAGACTGCCGCAGGTCGTTGCGCCGCAAGTGCGATGTCGAGACTTGTCCGGCCAAGCCCGGGACATGATATGACCGAGGCGCCGGATCGTGCCGGCCCGCCAATGTCGTGACCATGACTTCGCTTTCTCCTCAACCTGCCGGGCTCGCAGCCGGCGATCTCCTTCGCCGGGAGCCGATCCTCGGGCTTAGCCGCAGCGAGCTTGGCGCCCGGCTGACTGCGCTCGGTGTTCCAGAACGGCAGACGCGCATGCGCGTCAGTCAGCTATGGGGCTGGCTCTATGCGCGCGGCGCAACCGACTTCGCCGTCATGACCGACATTGCCAAGGAGCTCCGCGGCGAGCTCGCCGCCACTTTTGCACTCGCGCGCCCGGAGATCGTGACGGAGCAAGTCTCGGTCGACGGCACCCGCAAATGGCTGCTTCGCCTCGAAGACGGCAAAGAGGTCGAGACCGTCTACATCCCCGAGGAAGATCGCGGCACGCTCTGCATTTCGAGTCAGGTCGGCTGCACGCTCACCTGCTCCTTCTGTTATACCGGCACGCAGCGCCTCGTGCGCAATCTGACCGCAGGCGAGATCGTCGGCCAGATCGCGCTCG
>JACMJU010000112.1 GCA_014380485.1 Methyloceanibacter sp. | reverse complement strand
CGATGCCGAGGTGGTCGAGACCGAGTTGATGCTTGCCGATCTCGAGAGCCTCGAGAAGCGGAGGAACGGCGTCGAGAAGAAGGCCAAGCAGGGTGACAAGGAAGCAAAGCTTACCCTCGAGCTGATCGACCGCGCGCTGCCCCTCCTTCAGGAGGGCAAGTCGGCCCGGCTCGTCCAACGCTCCGAGGATGAGGAGAAGACGTTCCGCGAGCTGCAACTCCTGACTTCGAAGCCGGCGCTCTACGTCTGCAACGTCGACGAGGCTTCGGCCGCGACGGGTAACTCCATGACCAAGCTCGTCGAGGACTATGCAAGACAGCATAACGCGGCGGTGATCGTGATCTCGGCCGAGATCGAGAGCCAGGTGGCGCAGCTCCCGGATGTCGAGCAGGCGGAGTACCTCGAGACCCTCGGACTTCACGAGCCCGGTTTGAATCGATTGATCCGCGAAGCCTACCAACTGCTTGGTCTGCAGACCTATTTCACTGCCGGGCCGAAGGAGGCACGGGCCTGGACCATCCACAAGGGCGACCGCGCCCCGCAGGCCGCCGGCGTCATCCACACTGACTTCGAGCGCGGCTTCATCCGGGCACAGACCATCGCCTACGACGACTATGTGACCCTCGGTGGCGAAGTGCCGGCGAAGGAAGCCGGCAAGGCTCGCGACGAGGGCAAGGAATACGTCGTCAAGGATGGCGACGTGATGCTCTTCAAGTTCAACACCTGAGCGCTTGCTAAGGCCCCCTCTGAGGATCATCGTCTCGTGGTTTGACCACTGAGGGAGGGCCTGATGACGGCATACAATGTCGTGCGTTTCCGGGTGAAGCCGGGCATGGAACAGAACTTCATCGAGAGCCAGCGCAAGTCGCTTGAGAGCGATATGCCAGGGGCGCAGAGCGCGGCCCTGATCAAGACCGGCGACCGCACGTACTGCTTTGTGGGCGTCTGGGACAGCTTCGATGCGATTGTCGGTGCGCGCCCCCAGATGATCGGCTTTCTCGACGAGGTCCGCGGTTACCTCGAGGATCTCGGCGGCGGGCTCGGCGTCACCGATCCGGTGTCGGGCGAAGCGGTTCTCGAAAAGCGAGGCTAGACGCTTCCGATTTGGTCGGGGTTGACGTAAACGTAAACCCCGATGAACCCCGTCACCCAGAACCGCCGCCACTACGAGGACCTCGCGATCGGCGAGGTCGTCACGCTTGGCTCGACCAATGTCACGAAGGACATGATTATCTCCTTTGCGACGGAGTTCGATCCCTTCCCCTTCCACCTCGACGAAGAAGCCGCGAAGAAGTCGCTGCTTGGCGGGCTTGCCTCGAGCGGGTGGCAGACGGCGGCGCTTACCCTCAAAATGCTCGGCGACGGCTTTCTCAACACCATCGCCTCGATGGGTGGGCTCGGCTTCTCCGACCTCAAGTGGAAGAAGCCCGTGATGGTGGGCGATACCATCTCCGGGACCGCGACGATCTCGGCGCTGCGCCAGAGCAAGAGCCACCCCGAACGCGGCATCGTCACCATCGACCTCGATGTCCGCAACCAGCGCGGCGAACCGGTGATGGCGATGAAGCTCTCGAACCTCGTCGAGGTTCGTGACCCCGCGGCGGTCGTCGCAACGCCGTCAATTCCGTACGATGTGACGAGCGGACACGGAGCCCAAAAGCCGTGACGCGCTGGTTCGAGGACATCGTCGAAGGCGACAGCTTTCCGCTTGGCAGCCACACCTTTACTGCCGAGGAGATCGTCCGCTTCGGCCAGCTTTACGATCCGCAGTACTTTCACATCGATCCCGAAGAGGCGAAGCACAGCCATTTTGGCGGATTGGTCGCCAGCGGCTGGCATACGGTGACGACCGGGCATCGCAAGATGGTCGACGCCATCTTCGAGGAAGAGGAGCGCATCCGGCAGGCCGGAGGGATCCCCGGCGTCTCCGG
>JACMJU010000111.1 GCA_014380485.1 Methyloceanibacter sp. | reverse complement strand
GGTGGCTGGGGGACTTGGATTCGAACCAAGACTGGCGGAGTCAGAGTCCGCTGTCCTACCGTTAGACGATCCCCCACCAGCACGTAGGTGGCTCCCGAGGTTCGGCCGCGCAAGATGCGGACGCTCCGAGTGTTGCCGTTCTAGCCGTAGCAAAAGGCGATTGGCAAGGCTCGCCGGAGACGTGCCTATTGCGGCCTGGGCCTCGCCGCCGGCCTCGGCCTCGGCGTGGCCGGGTGCAGCGCCCGGCTGCGCGCGTCGTGCTTGGCCCCGAGTTCGGCGATATCAGCCTCGAGCGCCGACTTCATGTCGGCGAGAGCCTTCGTGAAGCCGGACTTCAGGTCCGATACCTGCCTCCCGAACGCAGCTTCGATGGACGTTCGGTCTTGGGCGGAAGCGCCCGCGTTCTGTTTCAGCGCATCGAGCTCCGCCCGAATACCGCCGTAGGAGAGCGCGATCAGAAGGAAGATTGCGGTCAGGAGCGCAAGCACGGTCCATTGATAGGCGCTCCAATTGAGCGTCTCGCGCAAAGCGGTATGGGCCGTGTCTCGCCCCCAGCCGCCAAAGTCTCGCAGTTTTGCCGCGAGCCGCTGCCGCTCCTCACCCGGTGCCTCGTCTGTCATCGCTGCGCCCTCCCTTTGCCCACCATCCACAATAGCACTCGCCTCTTGGACCGGCGCAAGCTCCACTTGCTCGGCTGAAATGGAGGCATGGGGGCGGCGCCTGATCCGACGAAGAAGGAGGATCGGACCGTAGACCGCGAGCCAAACAATGACGAGCGGGCCGAATGCAACGATTGCCGCATGCACGCCCCTGGGGATGGCGATGGCGCTGTTGCGCGTCGCGCGGCAGGACTCCAAGTCGGACGCCGTTTTGACGGCGGCGACACATGTTTTGAAATCGGCGTCGACTTGGTCATAGGCGTGTCGCCAGCCCCAACTGCCGCCGATCACGATCCAGATGATCGAGAGGACAAGGAAGATGCGCTGCCAGCGATTGAGACGGAATTCCCGCATGGCGCGAGCTTAGCACAGCACCATGCCGACGATCCGTCCGCCGTGCCTCGAGGTTCCGATTGGTGGCGCCCTAGCTATCGCTCGATTTAAGGCGTAACTGAAAACGCGCTCAGCATGAGCTCGCCTTGGCGCGCCTCTGAACTGAGACGTCGATGCAAGAGGCTTCAGGCAAAAAGACCGGCGAAGAATTAGGCCGTGCCCTGGTCGCCATAGCGAGCGGGCTAGCGCATGAACTTAACCCACAGCGTCAGCGACCAGATCATGCGGGATTGGACAGCTCGTTGGAGCGTGACTGGGGTTTCGACAGCCTTTCGCGCGCGGAACTCTTGCTCCGCGTCGAGCGCGCCTTCTCCGTAAGACTGCCCGAACATCTGTTGGGTGAGGCGGAGACGCTTGCGGATCTGTTGCCGGCTCTCGCAGGCGCATCGTCGCTGCATTCCGTGGATGTGACGCGCCGGCAGCCCCTTGCCGAAGGTGCGGCCGAACCGGCGCCGGCGCAGGCGAAGACGCTCACAGAAGTGCTCGACTGGCACGTAAGCCGGCACGGCGAGCGGGTTCATCTCGTCCTTTGGCATGGCGATGGGCAGGAAACGAGCCTCACCTACCGGCAAGTCGCCGAACAGGCGCGAGCCGTAGCGATTGGCTTGATAGAAGCCGGTCTGGAGCCCGGCGAGCGGGCCGCGATCATGCTGCCGACGAGCGCCGAATTTTTCGCGGCGTTTTTCGGTGTGCTCTATGCCGGCGGCGTGCCGACGCCGATCTATCCGCCCGCGCGCCCTTCACAGATCGAGGAGCATCTCAATCGGCAGGCTGGCATACTTCGCAATGCAGGATGCGTGCTGCTCATTGCCCCACCCTCGGCAGCAGCGATAACGCGGCTTCTAAAGCTGCAGGTCGAGAGCTTGCGCGGCGTGGTCAGCGTTGACGAACTGAGACGAGCGGCTGGACGCGAAACCCCCGAAGTGGAGGCCGGCGGCACGGCGCTTATCCAGTACACCTCCGGTAGTACCGGCGATCCTAAAGGCGTCGTCCTCACGCATGCGAATCTTCTGGCGAACATCCGCGCGATGGGCGCGGCGATGAACGCAGGCCCATCCGATGTGTTCGTGAGTTGGCTCCCTCTCTACCATGACATGGGACTGATCGGCGCCTGGCTCGGCAGCCTCTATTTCGCCGCTCCGCTGGTGGTCATGTCGCCGCTCACATTCCTCGTGCGGCCCGAGCAGTGGCTGTGGGCGATCCACCATCATCGGGCAACGCTGTCCGCTTCGCCGAATTTCGGTTTCGGGCTCTGTCTGCATAGAATCGAAGACAAGGCCATCGCCGGCCTCGATCTCAGCTCGCTTCGTATGGTTGCGAATGGCGCCGAAGCTGTCTCGCCGGATATCATCCACCAATTCGCGACCCGTTTCGCCAAATATGGCTTTCGGCCGGAGGCGCTCGCCCCAGTCTATGGCTTGGCCGAGAACGCCGTGGGTCTGACCTTTCCGCCGCTTGGCCGCGCGCCGCTCATCGATCGCGTCGATCGCACCGTATTGACGCGGCAAGCCCGCGCGGTGCCGGCAGCTTCCGACGATCCCACTGCATTGGAACTCGTTGCTTGCGGGTGTCCACTGCCCGGACATGAAATTCGTATCGTTGGCGCGACCGGCGAGCGCGGCGAGCGGGAGGAAGGGCGGATTCAGTTTCGGGGTCCGTCCTCAACGCGAGGCTATTTCGATAATCCAGCCAAGAACCGCGAGCTGTTTGACGGTGACTGGCTCAACAGCGGCGACCTCGGCTATGTCGCCGGCGGCGACGTCTACATCACGGGCCGTTCCAAGGACATCGTCATCCGCGCCGGCCGAAACATCTATCCTGCGGAGATCGAGGCCGCAGCGGGCGATGTCCCGGGCATCCGCAAGGGCTGCGTTGCCGTTTTCGGCAGCCACGACCCCGGGCGCGGCACGGAAAGAGTGATTTTGCTGGCGGAAACGCGTGAGACTGAAGCGGGGGTCTTGGCGGAGCTGCGACAGCAAATCGAGGACGCTGTGACCCCGTTGCTCGATGCTCCGCCCGACGAAATCGTTCTCGCTCCGCCTCACACGATTCCGAAGACATCGAGCGGAAAGCTGCGCCGCGCGTCCGCCCGCGAGCTGTTCCAGCGCGGCAGCCTCCTGCTTCGACCTCAGCCGTTGTGGCGGCAAATGCTGCGGCTCGGCATCGCCGGAATTGGGCCACAACTGCGCCGGGCGATGCGCACGTCCGCCGAATATTTCTATGCGGCTTGGTGGTGGTGCGTGGTGGTGCTTGCGGGAGCCTTTCTCTTTGTCACGACGCCGTTGCTTCCCGGATTGGCCCGGCGTTGGGCTCTTGTGCGCGGGGTATCGCGAGCCGCACTTTGGCTCGTGGCCCTAAGGCTTAAGGTGACCGGCTCTTGGCCGAAAGAAAAGAACGTCGTCGTCGTCGTCAATCACGCGAGTTATCTCGACGCGTGGGTACTCGCGGCCGTCATCCCGGGCGAGCCCGTCTTCATCGCCAAGAAGGAACTCGAGCAACAGTTCTTCGCGGGTCCATTCTTGCGGCGATTGGGTGCGCTGTTCGTCGATCGGTCCGATCCCGGAGGCGGCGTCGAGGATGCGAACAAGGCGCTCGAGGCCGCACAAGCCGGGAGAATGCTCGTCTTTCTTCCCGAAGGGACATTTACGCGGGCTCCGGGACTGCTCCCATTCCGCCTTGGGGCTTTTGTCATCGCGGCACGTCAGAATTTGAAGGTCTTGCCTGTCACGCTGACGGGAACGCGATCGATCTTGCGGAGCGATCAATGGTTTCCGCGACGAGGCGTCGTTTCGCTACGCGTGGGATCGTTGGTGTCGGCCGACGGCCCTGACTTTCACGCCGCGATCCGGCTGCGCGACCGAGTGCGCGCCGAGATCCTAGCCAATTGCGGCGAGCCCGATGCGATTGCGCCATGAGCCGGGCGCACCCTCTTGGCCGTCACGGGGACCCCTGGCCGGTGTGGGGATAATGGTGCGCCCGGCACGGCTCGAACGTGCAACCCCCAGATTCGAAGTCTGGTGCTCTATCCGTTGAGCTACGGGCGCGCCGCCTCCGGCCGTAAAGCCCGGGGGCGAATTCGCGGAGACTATTCTACAGCTTTGCCGCGTCGCTCAAGGCAATAGCATCGGGCCGTTTCGAACAAGCGGCTTTACCTCGAACAGGAGCTTGATAGAGTGGTGCCATAGGACCAACGCACCGGGCGCCGGCCGGGCCAAGAGGCAGGCGCGTCCGCGGTTAGGGATTGAACATTTGAGTGGGCCGCGCGGCAATGCCGGCCCGGCTGCCATAGCTTCGCTGGGCCTCGATCCCAGGCGAAGCGAGACCGGCGACTGCGCGGGTGGCGAAGGGCCAGCGCAGGTCGCAGCCCGCGCGCGTTCGGCAGCGCCGGCCGACGGCCTCAAGGTGACAGCCGAGGCCAAGATGGACGCGGGCGCGTTGGCGCGGGCCCCCGCACCTTCCATTTATGGCGCGCTCGATCTCGGAACCAATAATTGCCGGCTCCTGATCGCCAAGCCTTCGCGCCGGGGCTTTCTCGTCATCGACGCGTTCTCCCGCATCATTCGTCTCGGCGAAGGCGTGCTGAGTTCGGGCCTTCTGTCGGAGGCCGCCATGAGCCGGACCATCGACGCGCTCAAGGTCTGTGCCGACAAGATGAGGCGCCGGGCGGTGACCCGTTCGCGGCTGATCGCCACCGAAGCCTGCCGCATTGCCGCGAATAGCGAGGTGTTCATCGCGCGGGCGAAGGCCGAGACCGGACTCGCCATCGAGATCGTGACCCAGGAGACCGAGGCCAAGCTCGCGGTCTCGGGCTGCTCCTCGCTGCTCGACCGCAATTGCGATTGGGCCCTGGTATTCGATATCGGCGGCGGCAGTTCGGAACTGATCTGGCTCGATCTTAAGCGGCTCGGACGGCCTTGGCGGCGCACCCTCCATGACCGGCTCGATGTGCAGGGCTGCATCGCCGCCTGGACTTCGTTGCCGATCGGCGTGGTCAATCTCGCCGAGCGCCATGGCGGCCGCCACGTCACGCCGGACAGCTACGAGGCCATGGTGGCGGATGTGATGGCGGGCATCGACGCGTTCGAAAAGACGCATCGCTTCGGCGACAGGATCGCCGGCAACAGCGCGCATTTTCTCGGCACCTCGGGCACGGTCACGACCATTTCCGGGATTCACCTCAAACTTCCGGTCTACGAGCGGTCGCGCGTGGACGGCTGCTGGCTCAGCGCGCGCGATGTGCGCACGGTCTCGAACGATCTCACCGCCATGACCTACGCCGAGCGCGCTGCGCAACCTTGCATCGGGCATGAGCGCGCCGATCTCGTGCTGGCGGGCTGCGCCATTCTCGAAGCCTTGCTCAGGATCTGGCCATGCCAGCGGTTGCGCGTGGCAGACCGGGGGTTGCGCGAGGGCATCCTCGCCACGCTCATGGCCGAGGACGGCCATGACCGGCGCGGCTGGCGGCAGACAAATCACCATCGCCCCGGCGCGGCGCAAGGCGGGCGTTCGCCCCGAAATTAGGGCTTAAGACGCCTGAGCCGATTGATCTTCCCCCACGGGTCGGGCCCGCGCCGATAGGCTCGCACCGGCGTCCTTGGACAGCCCCATGAACACCAGCGCCGAGCTTGCGGCAATCGCCCCGACGAGAATGAAGGCCAACGGGAAATCTCCCGCAACGACGCTCGCATCGGGGCGCCCCATGCGCTCGAGCTCAAGCACCAGCGCACCCACGGCGACCCCGGCCGAGTGCGACAGCTGCTGGGCGACGCTGGCGAAGCTGGTTGCCCGGCTCATGGCGCGTGCGTCGATGTCGGCGTAGGCGAGCGTATTGATGGCGGTGAATTGGAGCGACTTGAAGAAGCCGCCGGTGAGCAGCACGGCGAGCACGACGCTGTGAGGCGTGCCGGCGGTAAAGAGAGCAATGGCGGCGAGGAACAGGCTGCTCACCACCGCATTTGTCACCAATATGCGCTTGAAGCCGAACCGGCGAATGATCGGCGCCGCAGTGGTCTTCATGGCGATCGCACCGACGGCGCTGGCGAAAGTAAGCAATCCGGATTGGAGCGGGCTGAGCCCGAAGCCGAGCTGGAGGAAGAGCGGCAGGAGGAAGGGAACGGCGCCGACGCCGATGCGAAAGAGAAAACCGCCGACAACACTGGCGTAGAAGGTATCGACCTTGAGCAGATTGAGATCGAGCAACGGGGCTGTGGCCACGCGGGCGTGGCGCACATAGAGCCAGCAGCCAACGACGCCCGTGGCAAGAAGCGCAAGCACCACCGCTGAGGGGAAGAGCCCCTGGCCGATATTGGTAATGCCGAAGGCGAGCCCGGCCAGCCCGATACTGGAGAGAATGAAGCCTTTGACGTCGAGGGGCGGCAGCCTCTCCTCGCGAATGTTGGCGATGTAGCGCGTGGCGAGGATGATGCCGACGATCCCGATCGGGATATTGATCCAAAAGATCCAGCGCCATGACGCGAAGGTGGTGATGAAGCCGCCGAGTGGGGGGCCGATCACCGGCCCCATGAGCGCCGGCACGGTGAGCCAGGCGAGCGCAGAGATCAGCTCCGCCTTCGGCACCGAGCGCAAGATCACGAGACGGCCGACCGGAACCATCATGGCGCCGCCGAGACCCTGAACGATGCGGTAGGCGACCAAATCGGGAAGCCCTTGGGCGAAGCCGCAGGCCGCCGAGCCCAAGGTAAAGACGACGATGGCGGCGCGGAAGACGGTGCGGGCGCCGAAGCGGTCGGCGACCCAGCCGCTCAGCGGGATGAACACGGCAAGCGACAACAGATATGAGGTGAGCGCCAGCTTGAGCGCGACCGGATCCTCGTGGAGATCGGCGGCAATGGCCGGCAGCGAGGTCGCGATCACCGTCGAGTCCATCTGCTCCATGAACAGGGCGACGGCGACGATAAGGGTGACGAAGTAGCGGGGCATGTGGCAGGTGTTGGAGCGGCGACGAGGTGGTGATGGGGCCAAGCGGCCCCAAGCGTCAAGCGCAGGCGGCAAACCGGGTGACTAACGTATGGTGAGGCCGAAGAAGGGTCGCGACGGATCGGGGCCGGGGCGCAAGCTCGCGGTCAGAGTCCGCACCGCCAAGGGGCGGAAGCTCGCCTCGACCCGCTGGCTCCAGCGCCAGCTCAACGATCCCTATGTCGAGGAGGCGAAGCGCCGAGGGTATCGCAGCCGCGCCGCCTTCAAGCTCGCCGAGATCGACGACAAGCACCGTCTGCTGCGACCGGGCATGACCGTGGTCGATTTGGGCGCGGCGCCGGGTGGGTGGAGCCAGATCGCCGCGCAGAGAGTGGGGGTGATGGCGGGACAGGGTCGCGTGGTCGCCGTCGACCTCGCGGCGATGGAGCCGATCTCGGGCGTGGTCGAACTCACGCTCGACCTCACCGATCCGGAGGCGTCGGATAGCATCGGCGATGCCTTGGGCGGCGAGAAGGCGGATGTGGTGCTGTCCGACATGCACACGCCGGCGACCGGGCACAAATCCACCGACCATCTCCGCATCATGGGCCTGGCCGAGGCCGCGCTCGATCTCGCCGAGGACATTCTCGCCCCGGGCGGCACCTTCCTCTGCAAGGTGCTCCAGGGCGGGGCGAGCCGCGAGCTGGTCGCCCGGCTCAACCGCTCCTTCGCCAAGGTTCGTCATGTGAAACCGAAAGCGAGCCGCGCCGAATCCGCCGAGATGTATGTGGTGGCCACCGGGTTTCGCGGCGTCGAGAGCGCGGCATGAGGCGTTCACGGGACTTTGCATTTTATTGTGCTGCTTATTGTGCTGCGCCGCACCACGCGCACTGTTACTGTTAATGTCCAGCCAATTCCCTGTTCTGGTGAGGAGCAGCGCCATGAATCTCGAAGTGGTGAAGGAGTATTACGGCAAGGTCCTGAAAAGCTCGGAGGATTTGAAGACCTCAGCTTGCTGCGATGGGGGCGGGGCGCCTCCGCATCTCGAGGCGTTGCTCGCCGACGTGCATGAGGAGGTGCGCGCCAAATATTACGGTTGCGGCCTCGTGGTGCCGCAAGCCGTGGAAGGTGCCCGCGTCCTCGATCTCGGCTCGGGCTCGGGCCGCGACGTCTATCTCATCGCACAGCTGGTTGGAGGAGAGGGCGAAGTCGTCGGGGTCGACATGACCGACGAGCAATTGGCAACGGCGAACGCCCATGTCGATTGGCACATGCGTCGTTTCGGCTATCGCCGCCGAAACGTGAGATTCCTCAAGGGCTATATCGAGGAGCTCGGCGCGCTCGGCTTGCCGCCCGCGAGCTTCGACGTGATCGTGTCGAACTGCGTCATCAATCTCTCGATCGACAAGCTCGCGGTACTGCGCGGCGCCTTCGACCTGCTGAAGCCCGGCGGCGAGCTCTATTTCGCCGATGTCTATTGCGACCGGCGCCTCCCGGATCAGGTCAGAGCCGATCCACTGCTCTACGGCGAGTGCCTTGGCGGCGCGCTCTATTGGAACGACTTTCTGCCCATGGCCAAGCAGGCGGGTTTCCTCGATCCGCGGCTGGTGACGAGCCGCCCCATCACGGTCGAGAACGCGGCGATGCGCGCCAAGCTCGGCCAGGCGCAGTTCTTCTCGGCGACCTACCGGCTGTTCAAGCTCGATGGGCTCGAGACGGCGTGCGAGGATTACGGTCAAGCCGTGGTCTATAAGGGGACCGTGCCGGAACAGCCCGACGCGTTTGCGCTCGACGGGCATCACCTCATCGAACGCGGCAAGGTGTTCCCGGTATGCGGCAACACCTGGCGCATGCTGGCCGATACGCGCTTTGCCCCGCATTTCGATTTCATCGGCGACTTTGCCACCCATTACGGCATCTTCCCCGGCTGCGGGACCTCGCTCCCCTTCGCCGCGACCGCAGGGGCGCCCGCCAAGGCGGGCGGCGGTTGTTGTTGAGAACGCTATCCGCCCCTGTCATTCCCGCGAAGGCGGGAATCCAGTAACCACTGACCTTCGCTATCCGTGCGCGCCGGGCCTACTGGATTGCCCGGTCAAGCCGGGCAATGACAATGGAATGGGAGCAGGAGCCTAATGCAAATCGATCTGACGCGGCGCCTGGCGGCCGAGGCGCTCGGCACGTTCTTTCTCGTCATGGCGGTGGTCGGCTCGGGCATCATGGCCGAGAATCTGGCCGGGGGAAATGTCGCGCTCGCGCTTCTCTGCAACACGGTCGCCACCGCCGCGATCCTGGTCGTCATCATCACCATCTTCGTTTCGGTTTCGGGCGCCCAGTTCAATCCGGCGGTGACGTTGGTGATGCTGCTCCGCGGCGATATCGAGGGCCGTACGGCGCTGCTCTATGTCGTGGTGCAGATTGCGAGCGGGTGTCTCGGAGCGGTGGCGGCGCATCTGATGTTCGGCCTCGAGCCGATCCAGCTTTCGGCGACGGCGCGGACGGGCTCCGGCCAATGGCTCGGCGAATTCATCGCAACGTTCGGGCTGATCGCGACCATTCTCGGCTGTCTCCGTTTTAGGCCGGAAGCCCTTGCCGCGTCGGTCGGCCTCTATATCGGCTCTGCCTATTGGTTCACGTCTTCCACCTCCTTCGCCAACCCAGCGGTGACCATTGCCCGGTCGCTCAGCGACACGTTTTCAGGCATTGCTCCGGCCGATGCCCCGGTTTTCATCGTCGCCCAGATCCTCGGCGCGGTGGTCGCCGCCTATCTATTTGGCTGGCTGTTCCCCGCGCCTGCGGCGTCGAGCGTCAAGACCAAATAGTTCCGGTCGCCGCGGGGACAGCGCGGCAAGAGGGCATTCTCGGCTTCGAGCTCGGCGATGCGCTAGTCGCGTCGCGCCAAGGCCCCGGCTGCGTCCTCGGCAAATAGCTCCTCCATTGCCTTCCCAAACCCGGCCCAAAGTGCTAAAGGACGCCGCCAACCGGTGGCCTGTTGCAGCGCACATGCTGCGGCCGCCCGCGTAGAAGAGGTTGGCCGATGCCCGAAGGGCAAACCCCTGATAACCGGAAGCAATTTCCCGACGGTGCCATTGCGCTCACCTTCGACGACGTCCTGATCAAGCCTGCGGCTTCGAGCGTGTTGCCGAATGAGGCTGACGTCTCCTCCCGCATTACCCGCTCCATCTCCCTCCATATCCCGGTCGTCTCCTCGGCCATGGACACCGTGACCGAGGCGCGGCTTGCCATCGCCATGGCACAAGCCGGCGGCATCGGCGTCATCCACCGCAATTTCGATCCTGAGGCGCAGGCGGCGCAGGTCGCGCAGGTGAAGAAATTCGAATCGGGCATGGTGGTGAACCCCGTGACCATCCACCCCGAAGCCAGCCTCGCCGACGCGCTCAAGCTCATGGCCGACTATCAAATCTCCGGCATCCCGGTGGTCGAGCCCGGCGGCAATGGCGGCCGCGCGGGAAAACTTGCCGGCATTGTCACCAATCGCGACGTGCGCTTCGCCACCAATCCGAACCAGAGAGTGGCCGAGCTGATGACCAAAGACAATCTCATCACGGTCAGGGAGAATGTCGGCCTGGAAGAAGCAAAGCGGTTGCTCCACCAGCATCGCATCGAGAAGCTCGTCGTGGTGGACGACGATTATCGCTGTATCGGCCTGATCACGGTGAAGGACATCGAGAAGGCGAGGGCGCATCCCAATGCCTGCAAGGACGAGCAGGGACGCTTGCGGGTGGCGGCGGCCACCAGCGTCGGCGATAGCGGATTTGCCCGCGCCGAGCGGCTGATCGAGGCAGGCGCCGATTTGATCGTGGTCGACACCGCCCATGGCCATTCCCGGCTCGTGCTCGACCAGGTTCGCCGCATCAAGCGTCACTCCAATGCGGTCCAGGTGGTGGCCGGCAACGTGGCGACGGCGGACGGCACCAAGGCGCTGATCGATGCGGGCGCCGATGCGGTCAAGGTCGGCATCGGCCCGGGCTCGATCTGTACCACCCGCGTCGTCGCGGGCGTCGGCGTGCCGCAATTCACGGCGTTGCTCGAAGCCGTCGAAGTGGCGAAGAAGAGCGATATCCCAATAATCTCCGACGGCGGCATCAGATATTCCGGCGATCTCGCCAAGGCGCTCGCCGTCGGCGCCGACTGCGTGATGCTCGGCTCGCTGCTCGCCGGCACCGATGAGAGCCCGGGCGAGGTCTTTCTCTATCAGGGGCGCTCCTACAAGGCGTATCGCGGCATGGGTTCGATCGGCGCGATGGCGCGCGGCTCCGCCGATCGCTACTTCCAGGAGGAGATCAAGGACGCGCTGAAGCTCGTACCCGAAGGCATCGAGGGGCAGGTGCCCTATAAGGGGCCGGTGTCAAGCGTATTGCACCAGCTGATCGGCGGCTTGCGCGCTTCGATGGGCTATACCGGGGCACGGACGCTTGCCGAGTTCCAGGCTCGCGCCGAGTTCATCCGCATTTCGACAGCGAGTTTCCGCGAGAGCCACGTCCACGACGTGACCATCACGCGCGAGTCGCCCAACTATCCGCGCGACGGATAGGGGCTCTCATTCTATCCATTCGTCATCGCAGCAGGCTCTCTTCATCCCTCCCCTCGATGGGGAGGGTCGTGCGCTCTTAGAGCGCCCCGGGCGGGGTGAAGACGCGCCCCCACCCCAGCGTCGCAAGAGCGACGTCGGGCCTCCCCGCAAGGGGGAGGCATGTCGCGATCCTACTCGACGCCGAGCTTCCGGATCTCGTCGAAAATGCCGGGCTCGAGCTGCTTGGCGAGCGCGAGGTCGGCGCTCCCGTCGGTGGGCTTTCCTTTGCGGCTCTTCACCAGGCCGCGGCCGACCAGGGCCGAAGGATCGTTCTGTTGCAACTCGAGCGCCTTGTCGAAATCGGCCCCCGCTCTGTCAAGATCGTTCTTGAGCACGAACGCCCAGCCGCGATCGATATAGGCCTTGGCGTCTTTGGCATCGGACTTAATCACGTGATCGAAGTCGGCGACGGCAAGATCGTATTCCTTGCGCTGCCGGTAAATGTCGCCGCGCTTGGAGTAGCCGACCGACGCCTCCGGATCGAGCTTGACCTTCTCGTTGAGTTCGGAGAGCGCCCGGTCGAGGTCGCCTTTGTCGCGGTAAACCATGCCACGCAGCAGGAAGTAATCGCCCTGCTTGCCATCGAGGCGAATGGCCTCGTCGAGATCGGCGATGGCCTTGTCGTAGTCCCGCTTGGCTTGGTAGGCGGCCGCCCGCATGAAATAGGAATTGGGCTTGGTGGCGTCGATCTTCACGGCTGCATCCATCTCGGCGACCGCCGCGTCGAGATCGCCTACCGCCGAAAACGCCATGGCGCGGACGCTATGGGCCCTGATGACCTGAGTGTTGTCGGTCGAGCCCGAGGCGATGAAGGCGGCGCAGGCATCGATCACCTCCTTGACCGAACCCTCGCCGGTGAAACAGGGATTGCTCACTTCAGCCCTGGCGGGGGTGAACCAGGCAGGGGAAAGGAGCGCGCCGGAAAGGGCGGCGCAGAAGAAGGCATAGGGGGCGCGAACGCGCATGGAAATCCTCCTTGGGAACGCGGGTCGTGGGTCTTTGCGGGTAGGTTTAGAGGGGGCTTCGGGCCCCCGTCAATTGAACTTCCGTCCATGATTACCGGGCGATGCCGGAGCCAGATGGGCACCGCCGCCAAGGTGAAGCCAAAGGTCACGATTGACTTGCCTAATGGCGTGGACATTGCTCTAGCTCCTCCGGTGCGTGCCGGTCGCATAGCGCATGTCAACAAGGGGAGGGCGACATGTCGGTCCAGGCTATTCTCATACCGATGTTCGTGCAGGTGGGCCTCACCTTCGTGCTCCTGTTTTGGATGGGAGCGCTTCGCTTGAGCGCCATCCGCACGGGCCAGGTCGATCCGCAACAGGTGCGGCTGCGTGAGCCCAATTGGCCGGCGCGGGTGGTCCAGATCGGCAATGCCTTCCACAACCAACTCGAACTGCCGGTCCTGTTCTACGTGGTGGTGCTGCTCGCGCTTCAGACCGAGACGCTCGACGTGGTGGTGTTGATCTTGAGCTGGCTGTTCGTGCTGTCACGGCTCGTCCACGCTTATGTCCATGTGACCTCGAACCGGCTCGATCGCCGCACCGGGGTCTTCGGGGTCGGCGCCATCGCGCTCTTGCTCATGTGGGTGATCGTCATCGCCCGCTTCCTGCTGCAAGCTTCGACCTGATGACGCCAGGAGCGCGCGCGGCGGCTGCCGTCGAGGTGCTGACCGATATCGACGCGCGCAAGCGCCCCGCCGCCGAGGCGTTGAAGGATTGGGGGCTGTCCCATCGCTTCGCCGGGTCGAGCGACCGGGCGGCGATCGGAAATCTCGTCTTCGACTCTTTGCGCGCCCGCGCGTCGGCGGCCTTCGCCATGGGCGCGACCAGCCCGCGTGCGCTCGTGCTGCGCACCCTCGTGACCCACTGGCGGCTCGCGCCGGAGGAGGCGGCCGCCCTTGCCGATGGCAGCCGCCATGCGCTCGAGCCGCTCTCCGAGGCGGAGCTGGCGGGGCTCAGGCGTGAGCTTCCCCCCGATACCCCCGCTCCCGTGAAGGGAGACTATCCCGATTGGCTCGGGCCTGAATTCGAGCGGGCTTTCGGTGCAAGGGCGGCCGAACAGGGAGCGGCGCTGGCGCGGCGCGCTCCCATCGATCTCAGGGTGAACACGCTGAAGGCCGATCGCGACAAGGTGCTGAAGGCGCTGCGCCGCTTCGAGCCAACGCCTACGCCGCACTCTCCGGTCGGTGTCCGCATCGCGCCGGCCGAAGGCCCGGGCCGCACTCCCCATCTCGAGGCCGAGCCGGGTCACGGCAAAGGCTGGTACGAAGTGCAGGACGAGGGCTCGCAGCTCGCCACGCTTCTTTCTGGTGCGGGCCCGCGCCAACAGGTCATCGATCTTTGCGCCGGGGCCGGCGGCAAGACCCTGGGCTTGGCGGCGCTGATGGAGAATACCGGTCAGCTCTATGCTTACGATGCCGATACCTTGCGCCTCAGGCCGATCTTCGAGCGGCTGAAGCGGGCGGGGGTGCGGAACGTCCAGGTGCTGCCGCCGGGCGAACGCGAGGCCTTGGCGAAGCTCGCCGGCAAAATGGATCTCGTGCTCATCGACGCGCCCTGCACCGGCTCGGGCGTGTGGCGGCGTCGCCCCGACGCCAAATGGCGCCTCTCGCCAGGGATGCTCGAGGCGCGCCTCGCCGAGCAGAGGGCCGTGCTCGACGAGGGTGCCGGGCTCGTCAAGCCCGGCGGCCGTCTCGCCTATATCACCTGCTCCGTCTTGCCGTCGGAGAACCGCGATCAGGTGGACTTCTTTCTCGCCCGCCATCCCGAATTTAAGCTCGTATCCTGGCCGGAACTCTGGGAGCGGGCGCTGGCGGGGCATCCGCCGGTGCCGTCCGCGGACGGCTCTGCCGAGACGCTCCTGATGACGCCGCGCGATCACGGCACCGATGGCTTCTTCGTCGCCGTGGTGCAGCATTCGGGCTGACGGTCGCATCGCGCTTGCGTCTCCCTGCGGGATGCGTTCCAAAAAAAATTGGGGGCTTGACCACTTATGACTTGAAATCCAGTGCGAGGTCGCTGAAATGACTCGCGCTTTTGACGGACCCAGAGCAGGCGGTTGGCGCCAAGGCCGATCCGTCGAGCGCCCGGAGGGGACACCGATCTCATGAAGTTGCTTAAGGTTGAGGCCGAAGAGCCGCCCAGTCGCCCGCCGGCGACATCTCGACTCCTCATCAAACCCCATCCCCCGATCAACGCCCTCTTGCCCGCGCCGGCTTCCCCCGGGAAGCCGCCGCGGCTCGATGCGGTCGTGGTGCGCATGGAACGCTTCCCCATCGGGCCGCTTTCCCGCGCGTTTCGCAAGCGCTACTACCCCGAAGTGGATGCCGCCCAATGGAACGATTGGCGCTGGCAGACCCGTTCACGCATCCGCACGCTCGCCGAGCTTGAGCGCATTTTCGTGCTGTCGGAGGACGAGCGCGACGCCGTGGTCCGCCATCAGGGGTCGCTGCCGCTCGGCATCACGCCCTATTATGCGAGCCTCATGGCGCGGGAGGATGCAACCGAGCCGCTCCGCCGTACCCATATCCCGGTCGGCGCCGAATATCTCAAGACGCCGGGTGAGGCCGACGATCCTCTCGGCGAGGATGGCCATACCGCGGTACCGGGGCTGGTGCACCGCTACCCCGACCGCGTCTTGTTCCTCGCCACCGGGTTCTGCTCGACCTATTGCCGCTACTGCACGCGCTCGCGCATGGTGGGCGAGGCCGGCGGCGACTATACTTTCAGCCGGCCGCAATGGGAGGAGGCGCTCGAGTATATCGCGGCGCATCCCGAGATCCGCGACGTGTTGATTTCCGGCGGCGATCCGTTGACGCTCTCCGACGAGCGGCTCGACTATCTGCTCGGGCGGCTCCGGGCCATCAAGCATGTCGAATTCGTCCGGCTTGGCACCAAAGTGCCGGTGGTCTTGCCGATGCGGGTGACGCGCGCCTTGATCCGCGTGCTCAAGAAGCATCATCCGTTATGGATGAGCCTCCACTTCACCCATCCCTCCGAGTTGACCCCCGAAGTCAACGAGGCGACCGCACGGCTTGCCGATGCGGGTATTCCGCTCGGCAGCCAGACCGTGCTGCTCAAGGGCATCAACGATGAGGTCGAGACGCTCAAAGGCCTCTTCCATAGCCTCCTGATGCGGCGGGTCAGGCCTTATTACCTCTATCAATGCGATCCGATCTCGGGCTCGGCCCATTTCCGCACCAGCGTCGATAAGGGGCTCGAGATCATCCAGGGCCTGCGCGGCCATACCACGGGCTATGCCGTGCCGACCTATGTGATCGATGCGCCGGGCGGCGGCGGCAAGATTCCGCTCCTTCCGGACTATGTCGTGGGCCGCGAGGGCGACGACCTCATTTTGAGGAACTTCGAGGGCAACATCTACCGCTACGCCGACCCCGATGGGACCGTCGGCGGCGACCGGGTTCCCGGCGTCGGGCAAGTCTGATGCGCGTCGCTCTCGTTTACGACCTCCGCGACGACTATCGCGCGCTCGGCCTCTCCGAGGACGAGGTGGCCGAGTTCGACTCGATCGAGACGATCGATGCGCTGGCGGGCGCGCTGGAAGCGCTCGGTTGCGAGGCGATCCGGGTGGGACGCGGGCAGGCGCTCGCGGCCCGGCTGGTCGCAGGCGAGCGCTACGACATCGTCTTTTCCATCGCCGAAGGCGTGACCGGGCGCTCGCGGGAGGCGCAGGTGCCGGCGCTCTGCGAGCTGTTCGATCAGCCTTATCTCTTCTCCGACCCGCTCACGCTAGCGGCGGCTCTCGACAAGGCCGTGGCCAAGCGCCTGGTGCGCGACGCCGGCGTGCCGACGCCCTCTTTTGCGGTCGCGGAGGGGAGTGCGAACGAGCTTGTCGACTGGACCGATTTCCCCGCTTTCGTGAAGCCGCTCGCCGAAGGCACCGGCAAAGGCTGCGAGGCGGCCTCTCTGGTGCATTCGGAAGCCGCTCTTCAGGCCGCGGTTGCCCGCGTCATCGCGCGCTACCGGCAGCCGGCTTTGGTCGAGCAATACCTTCCCGGCCGCGAGTTCACGGTGGGCATCGTCGGCAACGGCGAGGAGGCCCGTGTGCTCGGCGTCTGCGAGATTTTGCTGAAGCCCAATGCCGAGGCGAATGTCTATTCGCTTCATAACAAGGAGCTGTGCGAGGAGCTCGTGACCTACGCCCCGGCTGCCGACGGCGAGGCGCGCCTTGCCGGCGCCCGCGCGCTTGCGGCTTACCGCGCGCTGCAATGCCGCGACACCGCGCGCATCGATTTCCGTTCCGATGCGAAGGGCGACCCGTATTTCCTCGAGGCTAATCCGCTCGCCGGCCTCAATCCTTGGCACTCCGACCTGCCGATCCTGGCCGCCCAGAACGGGGTCGCGTTCACAACTCTCATCGGCATCATTCTCGACGCCGGCCTGGCCCGCTACGGGCTTAGCCGGAGGACGCTGGAGCCGGGGCGGAAACGCGCCTGATGACGGGAACGGCAGGTTTCATCCCGGTTCTGCATGCGGCGACGCAAAGCCGTCCCGACGAGATCGATACGATCGTCGCCGCTCAATCGGTGGCGGGCGCGCTCGCGCGGCTCGGCTACGCCACCGAGATCATCGGGCTTGCCCCCGACCTCGGAGGCCTCGAGGCGCTGGCCGCACGCCGCCCCCTCCTTGTCTTCAACCTGGTCGATGCCGTGGGAGGAGATTGCCGGCTCGCGGCGATGGTGCCGGCCCGACTCGACGCACTTGCACTCCACTATACCGGCGCCAGGACCAGCGCCTGGCTCGACACGCTCTCCAAGATCGGCACCAAGCTCAAGCTCGCGCATGCCGGCCTGCCTACACCGGATTGGTCGCAAGACGGGACGGGATTCGATCCGGACGCGCACGTTATCGTCAAGCCGGTATGGGAACACGGCTCGCTTGGCATCGATCCGGCCTCGGTGACGCGCGGCGCCGGCGCCGCGCGCGCGATTGTCGAACGAACGCTCCGCTGGCGTACCGAGCATTTCGCGGAGCGTTATATCGATGGAAGGGAATTTGCCATTGCGATGATCGAGCAGCCGGACGGCGTCGAGGTGCTCCCGATCAGCGAAACGCTGTTCCACGGATTCGGCGAGGGCGAGCCGCTTATTACCGACTACGACGCCAAGTGGACGCCCGGGAGCCAGCCCTATGTCGGCACGCCGCGCCGCTTCGGGGTCGAGGAGGATGCGCCTGAGCTCGCCGCCGAACTGACGCGGCTGGCGTTGGCGTGCTGGGAATTGTTCAATCTCGATGGTTATGCGCGCGTCGATTTCCGCGTCGATCGCACCGGGGCGCCCTTTATCCTCGAAGTCAACATGAACCCGTGCCTCAGCGCGGACGCCGGGTTCGCGGCTTCGGCGCTCGAGGCCGGGATCGACTACGACGCGATGATCGCGCGCGTTATCCAGGCCTCGCTCGGGCGCTTGCAAGCCACTGCCTGACGTGCTTCGCATCTAGTCCATGCTCCGCATCCGCAAGGTGGCCGACGCCACGACGGCGGTAAACCGCTCGGCCATCGAAGCGGCGCAAAAGATCATGCGCGAGCAATTCCCGGCGATCCCCGAGCGGGATATCGCCAAGCTTCCGGATCAGCTCGGCAATCCACTGAAGCACAAATTCGTGTCGCGCCTGTTCGTGGCCGAGAATGAGCGCGATCAGACGCTCGGCGTGGCGCTTCTGCTCCATGCGCCGGATATCGGCTTCTCCTATCTCGAGATCATCTCCACGGCGCCAGGCCGCATGGGGGGGGGAATTGGGGCGGCGCTTTACGGGCGCGTGCGGGAGGAGGCGCGGGCGCTCGGCACCCAGCTTTACTTCGAATCCCTGCCTGACGATCCCGCGCTCAGCCCCAATCCCGAAGTCAGGACCGCCAATGCCGCCCGGCTGAAATTCTACGAACGCTACGGCGCCCGGCCGATCGTCAACACCGCCTACGCGACACCAGTGGTGCCGGGGGGGGTCGATCCGCCTTATCTCGTGCTCGATCCGCTCGGCGCGGGCGACCTGCCGAGCCGGGACAAAGCGCGCAAAGTCGTGCGCGCCATCCTCGAGCGCAAATATGACTGCCCCCCGGATTACGTGCAGATGGTGGTCGAGTCGATCAAAGACGATCCCGTCCGCTTGCGCGAGCCCCGCTACATCAAGACGCGCCGGGCGATGAAGGGAGAGCTGCGCGCGGCCTCGGAGCCGCGCATCGCGCTCGTGCTCAACGACGAGCATACGCTCCATCACGTCCCTGACCGGGACTATGTCGAGGCGCCGGTCCGTATCCGCTCGATCATGGCCGAGCTCGATCCTTCGGGACTGATCCAGCAGGTGCCGGCCAAGCGCTACTCCGACCGGCATATCCGCGCCGTGCACGACGGCAGGCTGGTCGACTATGTCCGCAAAGCCTGCCTGATCGCCGGCCCCAAGAAGTCGATCTACCCTTACGTGTTCCCGCTGCGCAATCCGGCGCGGGCGCCGAAGGACGAGACGGTTCTCGCCGGCTATTACTGCATCGACACCTTCACGCCGCTCAATCAGAACGCCTATCTCGCCGCGCGCTCGGCGGTGGACTGCGCGCTCACCGCGGCGGAGAAGGTGCTGGAGGGCGCAGGCCTCGCTTACGCCCTGGTGCGGCCTCCGGGGCACCACGCCGAGACGCGTAGCTTCGGCGGCTTCTGCTACTTCAACAATGCGGCGATCGCGGCAAACCTACTCGCGCGCTACGGCAAGGTGGCGATGCTCGATATCGACTATCACCACGGCAACGGCCAGCAGGAGATCTTCTACAATCGCTCCGACGTGCTTACCGTGTCGATCCACGCCCATCCGAGCTTCGCCTATCCTTACTTTACGGGCTTCCGCGACGAGACGGGGATCGGCCCCGGAGCGGGCTTCAATCTCAACATTCCGCTCTCCGAGCACATCACCCCTGAGCAGCACCGCAACGCCGTGGCCGAGGGCTTGCGGCGGGTCAGACGCTTCGCGCCGGCCTATTTCGTGGTCTCGCTCGGCTTCGACACCGCACGCGGCGATCCCACCGGCACGTGGTCCAATCGGGGCAAGGATTTCGATCAGCTCGGGCGGATGATCGGCGAACACGGCTACCCGACGCTCGTGGTGCAAGAGGGCGGCTACCGCGTGCGCACGCTCGGCACCAACGCCCGGAATTTTTTCTCGGGCCTGGTTGCCGGCCACTCTTCTGCCCGGCAGGTGGCGCCGGCGCTCGCCCGAGACGCAGCTCCGGGAAGGGGCGTCGCTCGCAACGGGCTTGACTGGCGCAGCGCCGTGATGGCCGACGATGTCGGGCGCGTGCGTTCGCTCGTGGCAAGCACCGGTTTCTTCAACGCGGCCGAGGTGGAGGTGGCGGCCGATCTCGTCACCGAGCGCCTCACCAAAGGAATCCGATCGGGCTATCACTTTGTGCTGGCCGAGCGCGGCGCCAGCCTCGTCGCCTTTGCCTGTTACGGTCCGATCGCGGGAACGCAAGACTCATTCGAGCTTTATTGGATCGCCGTTTCGCCCGAGGAGCAGAAAAAGGGGCTTGGCGCTCAGCTCTATACCCGCGCCGAGGCCGCCGCGGCCAAAGCGGGCGCCAAGCGCATCTATGCCGATACCTCTTCGTCGGATCGATACGCCGACACGCGCGACTTCTATCGCCGCATGGGCTTCCGCGAGAGCGCGCGGCTTCCCGATTTCTATGCGCCGGGCGACGGCAAGATCGTCTATGTGAGGGCGCTTGGCGCCGATAGCCCGCCTCCACGCACCGAACACGGTTTGTAAAAGTAGGCTATTTCTGGTCACCATGAGGCAAGGCATACGCGAGGCTGTCGTTGACTCTCTTGGGGCGGCACAGGATCTTCACGCGAAGATCAGGTAGGAGGACCGCAATGTCGTATCGAGAGCCTGCGTGGCTCACCCGGCGCTCGGCCATCTCCCTGTTGGGCCTGGGGATGGGCCTTTGCATCTCTCGGGTGCTGGCCCAGGACAGCGGGAGTTCCGGCGACGATATCGATAGTCTTCAGCCGGGGCAGTTCACTTGGCATCCCGAACGCGCCCCCAAAGGGCCGGTTGCGATCATCGTCTCGATCCCGAAGCAACGTGTGTTCGTTTACCGCAACGGGATTCTGATCGGCGTTTCGACCTGCTCGACGGGCAAGCCGGGTCACTCGACGCCCGCCGGGGTTTTCACGATTCTGGAGAAGGCCAAGACCCATACTTCGGTCAAATATGGTGAGCCCATGCCCGACATGGAGCGGCTCACCTGGAAGGGCATCGCGCTTCATGTCGGCGACCTCCCCGGCTATCCCGACTCTCATGGCTGCGTTCACCTGCCGAGCGAGTTTGCCGACGATCTCTACGCAATCACGCAAGTCGGGACGCCCGTGATCATCGCCGGGGGTCATACCGATCCCGCTTCAGTCGCCGATCCCGGACCAATCCTCGGCACGGCCGCCAAGGAGGAGATGGAGTCTGAGGTGGGGCAGGCGATGTTCTCGCCCTCCAGCCCCGATGCGGTCACCTCGATTCTCGTTTCGCGGGCCGACAAGAAAATCTATGTGCTCCAGAATGCGGATATCGTCGCCGAGGGGGAGGCGAACATCGCAAATCCATCCCAACCGCTGGGCTCCAACGTCTTTGTTTGGCGGGCCGGCGACGCCAAGGGTTCCGCCTGGGAGGCGATGGGCTTTCATGCCGATCCTGCCCTCGCTACGACCCCGAACGCCGACGTGCTCCAACGCATCGACGGCGCGCCCGGCGTGATGGACGCCGTCCGGGCACGGATCAAGCCGGGGACGGTGCTCATTACCACCGACCTGCCGGCGACGCCCGATACGCGAAGCGGCGGCAACCTCGTGGTAATGGACAGTCCGCGGAAATGAGACGCCCGGTTAACCGCAATGAATTTCAGCTTGCGCTCGAAATGACGCGGACTTAGAGGTCGAAAATCGCGGCCCCGAGGAGGATCGCCATGCCAAGGCGAGGTTTAAGCCGGCGGACGGTTGTTGCGCAATTGTTGGTCGGTGCAGCGGTCCTGGGCGGAGGCAATCTCCTTTTCCTCGCCACCGCAGGCGCCGCGCGGCGGAAAGCCAAGGGGAGGGGGAGCAGCGGCCCGGCTACGCCCGCCGAGGAAGGCAAGAACCTCAAGCCCGGCGGATTTACCTGGCATCCCGAACGCGCGCCGAGCGGGCCGGTTGCCATCATCGTCTCGGTGCCGAAGCAGCGGGTCTATGTCTATCGCAACGGGATTCTTATCGGCGTCTCGACCTGTTCGACCGGGAAGAAGGGCTTCGAGACCCCGACCGGCGTCTTCACCGTTCTCGAGAAGGCCGAGGAGCATTACTCGAAGGAGTTCGATGACGCGCCGATGCCGTTTATGGAGCGGCTCACCTGGCAGGGCGTGGCGCTGCATGCGGGCAAGTTGCCGGGCTATCCCGCCTCTCACGGCTGCGTGCGCCTTCCGCCCAAATTCGCCAAGGACCTCTATGAGGCGACGCATGTCGGAACGCCGGTCATCATTGCCGGCGACCATACCGATCCTGAGGCGGTGAAGGATCCCGGACCCGTTCTCGGTTCGAGCGCTAAGGCGGAAATCGACGCCAAAGTCGGCAAGAAGGCGGCAGGCGGCGCCAATGCCGTCACCTCGATCCTGGTGTCGCGTGCCGACAATCGCATCTATGTGTTGCAAGGCGGCGCGATCGTCGCCGAGGGAGACGCGAATATCAAAGACCCGTCCAAGCCGATCGGCTCCAACGTGTTCATCTGGCAGGGCGGCGACAAGAACGGCTCGAGCTGGGCGGGGATGGGGTTCCATCCCGACGGTGAGGGGGCGGTCGCGCCGAACTCCGCCGTACTCGAGCGTATCGAGGGCTCGGAGCAGGTGATGGACGCCACCAAGCAGCGTCTGAAGCCCGGCACGGTTCTGGTCACGACCGATCTGCCGGCGACGCCCGACACACGCACCGACAAGAGCATGGTGGTGATGGACGGCCCGGCCAAGTGAGCCGGTCTACGCCGCCACTCCCTCGATGATGACAAGGCCCAAGCCTGCGGGTGTGGTTTTCGCAAGCGCGAGACCGGCTTGAGACAGCAGCGCCTTAAACTCGGCGCGGCTCCGCGCGCAGCCGCCGGTGATGGCCATCATGTGAAGGTCGAGCATGATGGCGGCGGGATCGTCCGAAGCGCGCTCAGGCAACGGCCGCTCGACGATGACGAGCTTCGCTCCTTCAGCCATCGCGGCACGGCAATTGCGGAGGATCGCTCCGGCGCCTGCATCGTCCCATTGCTGAAGCACGCCGTTCAGGAGATAGAGGTCGGCAGCAAGAGGGATCGCATCCAGGAGATCGCCGCCGATGCGTTGGACGCGAGCGGCGACGCTTTGCGACTGCAAGAACGGCATCGCCGCCTCGATCCGATGCGGGCGATCGAACAGGATGCCGGTCAGGCGCGGATGAGCTTGCAGGATCGCGGCAAGCAATCCGCCATAGCCGCCGCCAATATCGGCGACCGTGCCCGCCCCCGAAAAGTCCAGCGCCGCGACGATCGCGGGAGCCTGCGCGAACGTCTCTTGCGCCAAATAAGAGTCGAACAACGCGCCTTGCTCGGCGTTGTCGCGGCGCCAGTCCGCGACATTCATGCCAAAGACATGCGTGAAGGCGGGTTTGCCCGTTTCGACCGTGGTCACGAGATTGGCCCAAGGCTGCCAATATTGCTCGACGACGATCTGCACTTTTTGCCAAAGCCGCGAGGGCGAGCCCGGCACCAGAGATTGACCCGCGGCGCTGAGCGCGAAGGACCCATCTTGATTCTCCGTGCAGATGCCGAGGCTCGTCAAGCCGCGCAAGAAGCGATGGAGATGCGGCGCCGACAAGCCTAGCTCCCCCGCCAAAGCGTCGGCCATCCACGCCCGCGCCCTCATCGTTTCGGGCAGGCCGAGCTTCACTGCGGCATAGAGGAGCGCAGAGTCGTGATAGGCCTCGATCTTGAGGCGAAGCCGCTCTTCCAACGCATTCTGCTCGGAAAGGCCCTCGGTCATTTCGGGCGAGGGTATGTGTTTAAAGACGGAATGACGAGACGGAGAATCGTTGCTTGGTCGAAGACGCTGCTATAACCACCGGCCATGACGGAACAAATCGAAGCCGTTGACGAGGCGAAGGCCACGGGCCGCGCCCAAGGACTGACGCAAGACCGCGTGCTGATCGTCGATTTTGGGGCGCAATACACCCAGCTCATCGCCAGGCGGGTGCGCGAGGCGGGCGTCTATTCGGAGATCGTGCCCTACGACAAGGCGGAAGAGGCGCTCGGACCGGTTCTGCCCAAGGCCATCATCCTCTCGGGCGGCCCCGCCAGTGTGCACGAGACGGGCACGCCCCAAGCCCCACAGGCGCTCTTCACCGCCGGCGTGCCGGTGCTCGGCATCTGCTATGGCGAGCAGGCCATGGTGGCGGCCCTTGGCGGCGTGGTCGAAGGGGGGCATGGGCGCGAGTTCGGCCGCGCCGAGCTTAAGATCATCGACGACACGCCGCTCTTCGACGGCGTGTTCCAGGTCGGCGAACGGGCGCCGGTGTGGATGAGCCATGGCGACCGGGTGACGCGCCTCCCGCCGGGCTTCCGCGCCGTCGGCATCTCGACCGGGGCGCCGTTCGCGGCGGTCGCCGACGATTCGCGGCGGCTCTACGGCGTCCAGTTCCATCCCGAGGTGGTGCACACGCCCAAGGGTGCGGCGCTGATCGCCAATTTCGTCAAGGCAATCGCCGGCTGTGCGGGCGATTGGACCATGGCCCATTTCCGCGCCAGCGAGGTCGCCCGCATCCGCGCCAAAGTGGGAGACGGCTACGTCATCTGCGGGCTATCGGGCGGGGTCGATTCTGCCGTCGCCGCGCTCCTGATCCACGAGGCGATCGGCGACCAACTGACCTGCATCTTTGTCGATCACGGCCTGTTGCGCCAAGGCGAGGCGGCAGAGGTCGTCGATCTGTTCCGCGGCCACTACAACATTCCGCTGGTCGCGGTCGATGCCGGCGCGCGCTTCCTCGACGCGCTCCAGGGGGTCACCGATCCCGAAGTGAAGCGCAAGATGATCGGCAAGCTGTTCGTCGACGTGTTCGAGGCGGAAGCCGACAAGATCGGCGCGGTCGAGTTCCTGGCGCAAGGCACGCTCTATCCCGACGTGATCGAGAGCGTCTCGGCGACCGGCGGCCCGTCGGCCACGATCAAGTCGCATCACAATGTCGGCGGCCTGCCCGAACGCATGCGGCTAAAACTGCTCGAGCCGTTGCGCGAGCTGTTCAAGGACGAGGTTAGGGCGCTCGGGCGTGAGCTTGGGCTTCCGGACGCCTTCGTCAAACGCCACCCCTTCCCGGGTCCGGGGCTTGCCATTCGCGTGCCGGGCGAAGTGACCGCGGAGAAGCTCACGATCTTGCGCCAGGCCGATGCCATCTATCTCGAAGAGATCAGGAAACGCGGGCTCTACGACAAGATCTGGCAGGCCTTCGCCGTGCTGCTCCCGGTGCGCACCGTCGGCGTGATGGGGGATGCGCGCACTTACGACTATGTGTGCGCGCTGCGCGCCGTGACGTCGACCGACGGCATGACTGCCGACTACTACGATTTCACCCACGATTTTCTCGGGGCCGTGGCGCGGCGCATCATCAACGAGGTGCGTGGCATCAACCGCGTGGTCTACGACATCACCTCGAAGCCGCCGGGCACCATCGAGTGGGAATGAGCGGCTCCCGCCGTGACCGCAAAGCCCGATCGGCGTGTGAGCAAAGTCCACTAGGCTAAAACCAAAGCCGTGACCGTGGCCATCAGCGCGGCGGCGGCGGCGGGGATCAGCCAACTGGCGTAACGTAGCCCAGCTCTCCGGCCGGAAGCCGTGAACGCCGGCACCCCGTTTTTTTCACGCCACTTCGGGCCCGGACCTCGCATATAGTGCAGCTCGGGACGATAGGGTTTCGATTGGCTCGACATGCGATTGCTCCCTCGAACTCACAACAAGCACCCGTAGAGGCCGAGCATCGCTAGGAATTTGGTTTTAATGGTCTGGGAGCGGGGCGGGAACAGGGCATTGCTGGGGCAATGTTGCGTGGATGGCCGTCATGCAAACACTTGAAGCTCTGCGATTGTTGGAAGCCAAGCTCGCCGCCATCGAACAAGATCACGAGGCGGAACTGGCGGAGAACGAGGACCTTCGCGAACAGGTCGATGTGAGGGCCGAGGCGCGGGCGCTGACGGCGGTCTTCGACTTCTTGCAAAACTGCAAGATCGCGCCGACCGATTCACTGCTGCGCCTATTCAGGCGCTATTTGCGCGGAGCAAGAGAGCAGGCTCCGATCTCGAAGCATCGGCGCGTCCCGCGGTCTCGCGCGAGCTAAAAGACGCCGGCGAGGAGCCCGCATCTCTGGAGTGACAATACGTCAAACTCCATCCCTCCCCACGAGGGGAGGTATTGAGCCCCGTTTTGATTCAGCCCCACCCCGACGCCGCCTTCGGCGTTGTCGGACCCCCCACGAGGGGGAGGTAGTGTATCATTCAGGTGAAAGGGTCGGGCACCCATGACGCTTCTCATCATCGGCATCGTCGTCTTTCTCGGCATACACCTCTTGCCGACCGTTTCCGGCTTGCGGGAAAGGCTCGCCGCACGTTTGGGCGACACGGGCTATAAAATGGCCTTCTCGCTGGTCTCGATCGCGGGCCTGGTCCTGCTCGTCTATGGTTTCGCCAAGGCGCCTGTGGTCCAGATTTGGTCGCCGCCATCATGGACGCGATGGGTGGCGATCGTGTTGATGCTGCCCGCCTTCATCTTCCTGGTCGCGGCCTACCTCCCGGGGCAGATCAAGGCCAAGCTCAAACATCCCTTCCTGGTCACCATCAAGACCTGGGCGTTCGCCCATCTCATCGCCAATGGCGACCTCGCCTCCCTGATCCTGTTTGGCTCCTTCCTCGCCTATGCCGTCTATGACCGCATCGCGCTCAAGCGGCGCCAGCCGACCGGCCTGGTCGATGTTCAGGGGCCGGAAAGCGCGCGCAACGACATTACCGCCGTCGCGCTGGGCGTGGTTCTCTATTCCGCGTTCCTGGTCTGGCTGCATCCGCTCCTGATCGGGACGGCGCCACTGGCCCAATGACAAAATGGGGCGGTTTCCGGGCAGCTTTTTTTGCACTGCACAACTCCCTATATTTCTGCCATAAATCGACAGAGGGGTCTCTTGAGGAGCCGAGCAGACGTGTCGCAGGACTTTGCTTTGAGGCGGGTGACGGCACCCGACATCCGCAACCGCAAGGGCGGCGCGCCGATCGTGGCGCTCACCGCCTATCACGCCCATACCGCGCGCATCATCGACCCTCATGTCGATATGCTGCTGGTCGGCGATTCCCTTGGCATGGTCATGCATGGCTACGAAACGACGGTGCCGGTGCCGCTCGAGCTGATGATCATGCACGCGCAAGCGGTGGTGCGCGGCTCGACCAGGGCGCTGGTCGTCGTCGACATGCCGTTCGGCTCGTATGAGGAGAGCCCGCCGGTCGCCTTCCGCAATGCCGCCCGGGTGATCAAGGAAACGGGCTGCGGCGCGATCAAGATCGAGGGCGGTCTGCAAATGGCCGAGACCATCCGCTATCTGTCCGGGCGCGGCATCCCGGTGATGAGCCATATCGGCATGACGCCCCAGGCCATCAACACCATCGGTAGCTTCTCTCCGCGTGGTCGGCGGCGTTCCGAGTGGGCGGCCTTCGAGGCCGATGCCAAAGCGGTGGCCGAGGCCGGCGCCTTCGCGGTCGTGCTCGAGGCTCTCGCCGAGCTTCTGGCCGCGCGCATTACCAAACAGATCGACATTCCGACCATCGGCATCGGGGCTTCGGTGGAATGCGACGGGCAGATCCTCGTGCTCGAGGACATGCTTGGGCTGTCGCCCCGCGTGCCGAAATTCGTCAAGGAATATGCTCAGCTCGGCGCCGGCATCGAGGCCGCGGTCGAGGCTTTCGCGAGCGAGGTTCGCGCCCGCGCCTTCCCATCGGCGGAACATACTTACCCGATGAGCGACGAGGGCGCCGAAGTCACGAAAAAGACCAAAATGACAGGCAGTTAGCCGGCATTCGGGCTCTCATTTGGCGCCGTGCGGAGGCGGTCCCGGGCGCTTTAACTTGCGCCCCTGGGACGCCTTCACTATACGGCGGCAGGAGGACGGTCTGAGGCCCGCAAGGACCGGCCGCCTGGTCTCGTCATAACCGCTTGGCAAGAAGAGTCCGCTGCCAATGAGCGACCGTGATTTCTTTCGCGAGGTGGACGAGGCCGTCCGCCACGACAAGTACCAGCAGCTGTGGGACCGATACGGTGTTTACGCGCTCGGCGGCGCCGCGGCCTTGGTCGTCGCCGTCGCCGGCTACAACGGCTGGTTGGCTTGGCAGGAAAAGAGAGCCGCGGACGCCGGCGCAAAATTCTCCGAAGCCTTGAGCATGGAGAACGGCGCCGACGCCGGTAAGGCTCGCGAGAGCTTGACCGCTTTGGCCGAGCAGGGGCCGGGAGGCTACCGCGTGCTGGCGCGCTTTCAGCTCGCTGCGGCTGAGGCGAAAGCGGGTGAAACCGGCAAAGCCGTTGCCGATTACGACGCGCTCGCCAATGATCCGAGCGTCGATCCAATCCTGCAAGGCCACGCCACGCTCCAGGCGGCGGCCCTCAGACTGGACAAGGCCGATTATGCGGAAATGGAGCAGCGTCTCAAAGGCCTCCTCGATTCCAACAGCGCCTGGCGTTTTTCCGCGCACGAGCTGCTGGGGCTGTCGGCCTACCGGCTGAAGGACATGCGCGAGGCCGAGAGGCAATTCAGCGTGCTGGTCGGGGACCAGGGAACACCGCCGAATATGCGGGAACGTGCCGACATGATGCTGGCGCTGATCGTGGGAGCGCCGCAGGCCTTGAGCACCACGGCAAAATAGCTTGCTTGTAGCGAGGGGTGGCTCGAAGTTGCGCTCGGGTCGAACACGGGGAATTGGTCATCGCCTCCTCTGCGCGGGGCTTGCAGCCGCTGTGGCCATGGTTCTAGCCGGGTGCGGCGGCACCTCCCTGGACTCCCTTCAGCGGACCATCAAGAATCCTTTCGCCAAGAAGGAAGTGCCGCTTCCGGGCGAACGCATTGCCGTCATCACCGATCCGACCTTGGTCAATGTCGACCCGGCCGAAGCGGGGAGGCCGGTTCAGCTCCCGCCGCCTCAGGCCAATGCGTCCTGGTCGCAGCCGGGCGGCTCGCCTTCCAATAATCTCGGCCACCTCGCTCTGAGCGGGGAGGTGCGCAAAGTTTGGTCGGCCGACGCCGGGACCGGGTCATCGTCGAGCGGACGCTTGAGTGCGGTGCCACTGGTGGCCGACGGCAAGGTCTTCACCCTCGATGCGGGGGGAACCGTGTCGGCCTTTTCCTCCGCCAGCGGTGGCAGGCTGTGGGCGGCGGACGTAACCCCCGACAACGAGAAGCGCAAGGAAGGCTTCGGCGGCGGGCTCGCCATGGACGGAGGCCGCCTCTATGCGGCGACCGGCTTTGGCACCGTCGTTGCCATCGATCCCGGCAATGGCGCCGTGGTGTGGTCGAAGCGGATCGGCGAACCCATTCGCAGCGCGCCCACGGCCGCTGGCGGCAAGATCTATTTCGTCTCGGCCGGCAATATCCTCTACGCCCTCAACGACCAAGACGGCCAACAGCTATGGACCTCGCGCGGCCTGCCGCAAGCGGCGACGCTCCTCAGCAATGTCAGTCCCGCGGTCAGCGGCGGCCTCGTGGTTGCGCCCTTTCCGTCCGGCGACGTGGCCGCCTTCGAAAGCGGCAGCGGCAAGGCGACCTGGCGCGAATCCTTGGCGCGGTCGAGCGAGACCTCGGCTGCCGCCGTTCTCGGCGATCCGGCGCGGCCGGTGATCGATCGCGGGGTGGTGTTCGTGGTCAGCCATGGCGGCAAGATGATCGCCATGTCGGAATCGTCCGGCGAGCGGTTATGGACGCGAAATATCGCCGGCACGCAGATGCCGTGGATCGCGGGCGACACGGTCTATGTCGTCGATCTCGCCGGCAAGCTCATTGCGCTGGCCCGGGCCGACGGCAAGGTGCGATGGGTAGCGGATCTACCCAGCGGCGCACGTTGGAGCGGGCCGGTGCTCGCCGGCGGCAAGCTCTGGCTGGTCTCCGGGGAGGGTCTCCTGGTGGGCGCCGATGCGCGGACGGGCCAGCTCGCAACTCAGGTCGATCTTGGCACGCCGGTCTTCGTGGCGCCTGTTGTGGCCGGCGGGCGCATGTATATCCTGGCCGATAACGCTTCGCTCATTGCCCTCAATTGAGACCCGCCTAAACGTCCGTAGCCACGGCACCGATGTCCTTCACCGTCGCCATTGTTGGACGGCCGAATGTCGGCAAGTCCACCCTGTTCAACAGGCTGGCAGGCAAACGGTTGGCCCTCGTCGACGACCAGCCGGGCTTGACGCGCGACCGGCGCGAGGCCGAGGCAACGCTTGGGTCCTGCGTTGTCAGGCTCATCGATACCGCCGGGCTCGAGCCCGGGGACCGGGGACTTACGGCGCGCCTGCGTCAGCAGACGGAAGCGGCTATCGCGAGTGCCGACCTCGTGCTGTTCGTCATCGACGGGCGGGCGGGCGTGGTGGCCGCCGACGAGATTTTCGCCGACGTTGTGCGCAGCGCCGGCAAGGACGTGATTCTCGCCGTCAACAAATGCGAGGGCCGCGCGGCCGAGCCTACGATCTACGAGGCCTATGCGCTCGGCCTCGGCGAGCCGCTGCCGGTATCGGCCGAGCATAATATCGGCATCGGCGATCTCACCGAGACGATCGAACGGGTTTGTCGGGAACGGGTCGGCGCGACGGAGGTGCCGCGCGAGGAGGGGATCGAGGCGGTGAGCCCGCATCCTTTGCGGATCGCCATCGTGGGACGACCGAATGTCGGCAAATCCACCCTCATCAACGTGTTGCTCGGTGAGGAGCGCATGATTACAGGCCCCGAGGCCGGCATTACCCGCGATTCGATCGCCTCGGGCCTTGAGTGGAACGGCCGCTCCTTGCTCCTGTTCGACACCGCGGGGCTGAGGCGCAAGATGCGCGTCGAAGGTCGGGCCGAGGAGCTTTCGGTCGGCGACGCGCTCAAGGCGATCCGTTTCGCCGAAATCGTCGTGCTGCTTCTCGACGCCGAGCATCCCTTCGAGAAACAAGATCTCCAGATTGCGCACCTGATCGCCGAGGAGGGACGGGCTCTCGTCATCGCCGTCAACAAGTGGGACCTTGTACGCGATCGCGAGAAGCGTCTGGCCGCCTTGCGCGAGACCTGCCAGCGGCTCTTGCCGCAAGTCAAGGGCGTGGCGCTGGTTCCGGTCTCGGCGACGGCCGGAACCGGGCTCGACAAGTTGATGGAGGCGATCCTCGCCGCCGACGCGTTATGGAACCGCAGACTGCCGACGCGCGCACTGAATCAATGGCTGGGGGCGGCGGTCGAGGCGCATCCGCCTCCAGCCGTCTCCGGCCGGCGCATCAAGCTCCGATATATCACCCAGGCCAATGCGCGGCCGCCCACCTTCGTGCTGTTCTGCTCGCGCCCCAAGGCGCTGCCGGAGTCCTATTCGCGCTATCTGGTGAATTCCTTGCGCGAGAGCTTCGACATGCCGGGGGTACCGGTGAGACTGAACCTGCGCAAAGGCGATAATCCGTTTGCCTGAGGATTGCACAATGGGCGAGAGCGGCGGCACGGAAGTTTATTTCTACCATCTTGAGCGGCGGACGCTCGATGACGTGCTGCCGAAATTGCTCGAGCTGTCGCTCGAGCGCGGCTGGCGCGCCGCCGTCCAGGCTGCGAGCGAGGAGCGCGTCGAGGCGCTGGATACGCTGTTATGGACCTATCGGGACGAGAGCTTTCTTCCCCATGGAACGGCGGGTGAGGGCCGCGCCTCCTCGCAACCCGTCTATCTGACCGCGGGCGACGAAAATCCGAATGCGGCGCAGGTGCGCTTCCTCGTCGATGGCGCCACGCTCGCGGACACCTCGCCCTATCTGAGGGTCGCCTATGTGTTGGACGGCCGCGATCAGGCGGCGGTCGCACGCGCGCGGGAAGTCTGGCAGGACGCCAAAGCACGAGGAGACGCCGTCAGTTATTGGCAGCAGGATGCCAATGGGCGCTGGCATCAGAAAGCATGAGGCAAATCGCGCCTTAGCGCCATTCGCCTTGTCGCTGTCATCGACGGCCGCTATAAGCCCCTGATTCCAATACAAGAGGGACCGTTGCCTATGGCTAGCGAGCGCACGCTTTCGATCATCAAGCCCGACGCTACCGAGCGAAACCTTACCGGGCAGATCATCGCGCGGCTCGAAGGCGCGGGCCTCCGCGTGATCGCCCAGAAACGCGTGTGGTGGAAGAAGAAGGACGCCAGGAAATTCTACGACATCCATAAGGACCAGCCTTTCTTCAAGGGTCTCATCGCCTTCATGACCTCGGGTCCGATCGTGTTGCAGGTGCTTGAGGGCGAGGATGCCATCGCCAAGAATCGCGAGGCGATGGGTGCGACCAATCCGGTCGATGCGGCGCCGGGCTCGATCCGCAAGGATTTCGGCGTGAACTTGCAGCGGAACTCCGTGCATGGCTCCGACAGCGCCGCCACAGCCAAGCGCGAGATCGCGCTTTGCTTCAAGAAGAGCGAGATCGTGGGTTAGGCCTTCGTGCTATGTATGGCCGCCATGCGGATTGCGCGAACCATAGCCGCCATTGCCGCGCTCGTCGCTGCCCTCGCCGTATCAACGCTGGCGGCCGCCGAGGGTGAACCCAGCCAAGCCGAGCTGCGCGCCGCCAAGGCGCTCGATGCAGTTCGCGGCGATCCCCTTGCTCTGCACGATTTCCTCAAGCGCATGCCGAAGGGCGGCGAGCTTCATAGTCATCTTCACAGCGCCGTATTCGCCGAGACGCTTATCCGCGACGCTATTGACGATAAGCTCTGCGTCGACGGAACGGCGCATGCTTTTGCGAAGCCGCAAAGTGCGGCAGGCGATGCGCCGGTGTGCGGGGAGGGCGCCGTTCCCGCCGCGTCGGTCTACAAGGACCAGCGGCTCTATGATGGGTTGATCGACGCCTTTTCTATGCGCGGCTTCGTCCCGTCCGAAGGCGACACCGGCCATGACCATTTCTTTGGCGCCTTCAAGAAATTCGGTGGCGTCGATCCAAGCCATACCGGCGAATGGCTCGATGAAGTTGCCGACCGTGCCGCCCGCCAGAACACGCAGTATCTGGAGTTGATGGCCACGCCGACGTGGAACCGTCTCAATTCCATCACCAAGGATGTGGCATGGCGCGATGACTTGCAGGGCCTGCGCCAGGAGCTTCTCGGCAAGGGCTTGGCCGACGATATCCCTGCCGCGCGCGAATTCTGGGACAGGGCCGAGGCCAAACGCAAGGCGCTGGGGCGTTGCGGCGAACAGGACGAAGACGCCGGATGCAAGGTTGCGCTCCGCTATATCTACGAGATCTTCCGCAACAATCCGAAGGAGCTGGTGTTCGCACAGGCGTTGTTCGGCTTCGAACTGGCCTCAGCCGATCCGCGCGTGGTGGCCATCAATTTTGTGGGGGAAGAGGACGGGCACGACGCCATGACCGACTATGAAGAGCACATGCGCATGGTCGGCTTCTTGCGCGGGCTCTATCCGCGAATTCGCGTCAGCCTGCACGCCGGCGAACTTGCGCCGGGGCTGGTGCCGCCTGAGGGCTTGTGCTGCCACATCAGACTTGCCGTTGAGCAGGCCGGAACCGAGCGCATCGGCCATGGCGTCGACGTGATGTACGAAGACCATCCTTACGAACTGTTGAAGACCATGGCCGACAAGGGCGTGCTGGTCGAAATCAATCTCACCAGCAACGACATCATTCTCGGCATCAGCGGCGATCGGCACCCGTTCGCCACCTATCGCAAGTTCGGCGTGCCGGTTGCGCTCTCGACCGACGACGCCGGCATCGAACGCATCGACCTCACCCATGAATATGTCCGCGCGGTCGCGGACTATGCGCTTACCTACGCCGACCTCAAGGACATCGTGCGCAACAGCCTCGACCATAGTTTCCTGCCTGGCGCGAGTCTGTGGGCTGGCAAGGGCGACTATTCGCGCTTTGCCGTCGAATGCCGGAACGAGACGCCGGGCGGCGGCGAACCGTCTTCGCCATGCGCGTCCTTTCTCGCAGCGAGCGAGAAGGCGGCGCAAGAATGGGAATTGGAACGGCGATTTCAGGTGTTCGAAGCGAGCTTCTGACCCAGTCCCAGAGCGGTCTTGATCTGCGAAGGCCTAAGACCCCTTAATTCGCCAGGCCGAGGCGGCGCGTCAGCTCAAGGCGCGGATGCGGAAGGGGAGGCCGCCTTTGGGGCTGAGGGTCACGGTCGCATGGATTTTCGCCGGCACCGGACCCGCATATTCGGGGGTGAAGCGACGCAGCAGCTGCACCAGAGCGAGCGTGTTCTCGATCTGCGACAGCGCGCCGCCGATGCAGGAGCGCTTGCCGGCGGCGAAGGGAAGATAGCTGTACTTCACCCGCTTCTTGGCGCGCTCGGGCGCGAAACGCTCGGGGTCGAAGCTTTCCGGCGCGTCCCAATATCGCGGGCTATGGTGCATGACATAGGCGAGGATCACCACCTTGTCCCCGGCCTTGATCTTGTGGCCCTCGATCTCGTCATCGTCGGCCGCGATCCGAATGAGAGCCCAGATCGGCGGGAACAGCCGCATCGTTTCCTGGATCACCATGCGCGTATAGGTCAGCTGCTGGATCTCGTTCCATTGCGGATCGCGTTCGCCGCACACGGCGCGGGCCTCGGCCCGGATGCGCTCGAGCGCCTCGGGGTGTTGCGAGAGGAGATAGAGTGACCACGCCAAGGTAAGTGCGGTGGTCTCGGTTCCGGCCCACAGATATTGCTTCATCTCATCGATCACCTGCTGGCGATCGAATTCGGGGAAATTGGGATCGGCTTCGGCCGCCTCCAACATTTTGAGCAACGTCTTCTCGCGATGATCGAGCACGCCTGCCCCCGTCACCGTCTCGGGGATCTGGCCCCACACCTCCATGGCCTTGGCGGCGTCTTCCTGGGTGATCTCCTCGAGCTGACCGCGCACGTTCCTGAGCCGGATCGACTTGTGGTTCATCACGTCGGTATAGGTCTTGACCTGGCCGAACACGAAATGCGGGTTGAACGGCATCTCGCGGTCGAACAGCGCCCTGCACACCATTTCGGCGGCAAGCGTCCAGGTCTCTTCCACCATCTCGATGGTCTCGCCGGTTGAGGCGAACTTCGCCCACCGCGCCATCTTGGAGTCGATGGCCGACATCAGATAGGGGAAGTAGGCCTCGAACATGTGCGGATGGAAGGCGGGCTGCTGGGGCGCGCGGATCTTCTGCCACAGCGCGCCGTCGACGGTGATCATGCTCTTGCCGAAGATGGGGCGAAGCCCGTCGAAATACTTCACGTAATTGTCTGCGTTCGAGACCAGCACGCGCTCGGCATGCGCCGGCTCGGATAGCAGCATGATGCGTTGGTTCTTGAGATTGATGGGAACCACGCCGCCATATTTGTCGCTGAGCGCCATGAGAACCTGCATAGGGTTCTCCTGGTTCAGGAGCGGCGTCAGCTTGAACCAAATGCTCTGCTCTTCGCCGAGCCCATGCGATGGAGAATAGGCGACTGTCATATCCGCCATTTACGCCTTGCCCCTGGCTCTCTGCCGTCGGTTCCGGGGGCCACCGGCCTGTTCCTTGCGCCGGGCCGCCAGGATCAGGAAAGCGGCCTTTCGCTGGGAAATTAGACGCGAACTGCGTCGGATTGAGCCAGTCTCTAGCATCTGGCCGTTGGCATTGTCCATCAGCGGCACCGCGCACATTCTGCGGTGCGACATACCGCCCCGTCCAGGCCCTGATCTTACGGCCGTTAACAATTTCAATCAAAGCCCTTCGTTTAGGGGCGGCGAGAACAGGGCGGCTTGATCTCTGACCCGGCTGAGCCCCACGACACTCTCGCCCTCGACCCGGACCGCGCCGGAAGCGACAAGGCGAAGCGCGTGGGGGTAGAGGCGGTGCTCGGCGGCGAGCACGCGGGCGGCAAGGCTGTCCTCGGTGTCTCCCGGCAGCACGGGAATGGCGGCCTGAGCGACGATCGGACCGGTGTCCATCTGGGGGCGCACGAAATGCACGGTGCAGCCGCTGATCTTGGCGCCTCCCTCCAGAACGCGAGCATGAGTATGCAAGCCCGGGAACGCGGGCAGGAGAGACGGGTGAATGTTGAGATGCCGGTTCCACCAGTGCCGAACGAAGCCCTCGGTGTGGAGACGCATGAACCCTGCGTTGCAGAGCAACTCGACCCGCGCCTCGTCCAGCACCTCGCTCAGCGCCGCATCGAACGCTTCGCGGGAAGCAAAACCCTTGTGATCGACGGTGCGGGTCGGAATGGCGGCGGAATCGGCATGCGCAAGACCTTCGGCGCCAAGTACGTTCGACACCACGAGCACGATCTCGGCGGGAAAGTCCTGGGCCTTGCAGGCCTCGATCAGCGCCCGCAAATTGCTGCCGCGACCGGAGATGAGGACGGCGGCGCGCGTTTTCGTCACAACGCACTCCGCGCAAACGCGCCGGCGTAGCGGATCGGTGCGCCGCGTCCGCGTTCGCCGATGGTACCGATCATTTTCGCGTCCTCGTCGAGCGCCTGGAGCACGCGTTCCGCGTCCTGGGGGCCGACGATGAGGATCATGCCGATGCCGCAATTGAAGGTGCGAAGCATCTCGTCCTGCGCGAGCCGTGCTTCCCGCATGAGCCAGGCGAAGACCGGGGGCAGAGCAAACGCGGCAAGGTCGATCTCGGCGGCGAGCGCCTGAGGCAGCACGCGCGGGATGTTGTCGGTGAGGCCGCCGCCGGTGATATGGGCAAGCGCCTTGACCGCGCCGGTTCGGCGAATCGTTTCAAGGATCTGCCGGACATAGATGCGAGTCGGCGTGAGCAGGACCTCACCGAGTGTCGCCTCACGCGCAAATGGCGCGGGGTCGTTCCACCTCAAGCCCGCGCCCTCGACGATGCGGCGCACCAACGAGAAGCCGTTGGCGTGAACGCCGGAGGAGGGAAGGGCAAGAATGACGTCGCCCGCGGCGATATCGTTTCGCGGCAGCAATTGGTCGCGCTCGACCGCGCCGACGGCAAAGCCGGCGAGGTCGTAATCGCCAGGGGCATAAAGCCCCGGCATCTCGGCGGTCTCCCCGCCAATCAGCGCGCAGCCCGCTTCTTTGCAACCCTTGGCGATGCTGCCGACCACCGCCGTCGCCACGCCAAGGTCGAGCTTGCCGGCGGCGAAGTAGTCGAGAAAGAACAAGGGCTCGGCGCCCTGCACCACGATATCGTTGACGTTCATGGCGACGAGGTCGAGACCGATCCCGTCATGGATGCCGGTCTCGATGGCCAGCTTGAGCTTGGTGCCGACCCCGTCGGTGGCGGCGACCAGGACGGGATCGGTAAAGCCGCAAGCCTTGAGATCGAACAGCCCTCCGAACCCGCCGAGCGCCCCCAGCACGCCCGTGCGCCTGGTGCTTGCCGCGAGCGGGCCGATCGCCTCAACCAGGGCGTTGCCGGTGTCGATGTCGACGCCGGCATCGCGATAGGTCACTTTGGCCTTGTCCTTGGGAGTTGCGGGCACCGGACCACTCGGGTGCAGAAACGAGCGATGTGGCATAACAATCGTGCCGGGCGAGGCCCGTCAAGGCGCAAAAGGCCGTGGGTCCGCCACATTCCCAAGCTTTACCAGGCGGCCGGGAGCGGCTTTCATGTGTCGGGCGTTTCGGCAGAGTTGGACATGGCAGCACGGCGACTGAGACCTTATGCGCTTGGTGCGGGGCTCCGCCTCCTGCCGCTTCTTGCCTTCGCCGCCGGCTGGAGCGCGGCTGCGGGCGCCGCCGACAGCCTTTATGACGTGGCCAAGATTTCGGTCGACATCACCGCCGAGAATGCCGTCGCCGCGCGGGCGACGGGCATGGCCGAAGCCGAGACGCGTGCCGTCAGAATCGTGCTGCAGCGCCTGCTTCCCTCAGGCGTCGACGCCGACCTGCCCGGGCTCACCAAGGAGGACATCGAAGGCCTCGTCAACGGCGTGTCGATCCGTAAGGAACAGAACTCGACAACCCGTTATGTCGCAACACTCGATGTCAGCGTCAACGAGCAGGCGATCAAGCAACTCCTGCAAGATTACAGTCTTCCCTATAGCGAAGAGCGCGCCCAGCCGATCTCGATCCTGCCCTTGATGATCGCGGCAGGAGCCGTGACGAGCGAAGGCACGGAAGGGTGGCGCCAAGCCTGGGACGATCTCGATCTCTCCCATAGCGTGACGCCCGCCACGATCTTGAGGCCGCGCCCGGACCTTGAGCCCGACACCATCAAAGCCGTGCTCGCGGGGGACCCCCAAGCCTTGGCTGCGATGCAGGGCGAATACGGCTATGGCCTCCTCGTCATCGCCGTGGGCGAGGCCGCCGGCGGCGCATTCGTGACGCGGCTTGCCGGGACGGACGCCGTGGGCGCCATCGCTTTCGAGCAGAGCGACAAGATGGGAGGCGACCCCAAGGCCGCCCAGCGCGCGGCGGCCGCCATCGCATTTGGGATCATCGAAAACCGCTGGAAAACGACTGAAGCCGGCGGCGCGCCGGCGACCGAAGCGAACTATGAGCAGGGCACCGAGGCGGCGCCCGATGCCGGCCAAAGCGGGCCGCCAAAGGGCGAAGTCCCGCGCAACGTCATGGCGCAGGTCGAGTTCTCGGGCCTCAAGGATTGGCAAGATATTCGCGGGCGGCTGATGAAACTGGCCGGGATCCAAGGGCTGGAGGTCAACTCGCTGTCGGCCCGGGCGGCGTCCATTACCTTCGATTATGCCGGCTCGCTCGGCCGCTTGCAGCAGGAACTCGACCAAAACGGGTTCGCTTTCGACGAAAGGGAGGGGATCTTTGTGCTCCGCTCGCGCTAGGATGGGGGCTCGGAGCGCCGGTCACGCCCGATCCTCGAATCTGCTAAACTCCCGGCATGGAGGCGCAGTGGCGCAAGGGACGAACGGCCTCCGGGAGGAGCGCTCGTGAATATTCCCAACAGCCTGACGCTGGGGCGGATCGTGCTCGTTCCGCTGATCGTGTGGCTGATCATCACCCACGAGATGACTGCGGCTTTCGTGATGTTCCTGCTTGCGGGGTTGTCCGATGCGGCCGACGGTTTTCTCGCCAAGCGCTATGGGTGGCGCAGCGAGCTCGGCGCCTATCTCGACCCGATCGCCGACAAGGCGCTGCTCGTCAGCATCTATGTCACTCTTGGTTTCGCGGGCCATTTGCCGGTATGGCTCGTGATCGCGGTGGTCAGCCGCGACATCCTCATCGTCGGGGCCGTGGTGCTGTCATGGATGTTGTCGCGGCCGCTTATCATGCAGCCGCTGCTCATCAGCAAGGCCAACACCTTCGCGCAGATTGTGCTGGCGGGCGTGGTTTTGGCCGAGCTCGGTCTTGGCCTCGGCCTGCATCAACTTGTGAAGGTTCTCGTCTGGGTGACCGGGACCCTCACCATCGTCTCGGCGGCGGCCTATTTCTGGGAGTGGCTCGGGCATATGGCAAGCTACGAGCCCGCCCCTGCGCCGCTTCCGCCCCGCCACAGAAAGGCGCCCAAACTCGACGAGCCGCAGCGCTCCCGGGTCAGGGCCTCGTGACGGTCGCCCAGCTCACGCTCGATCTGCCTCATCGCACGGCGCTCGACGCCGAGGACTTTCTCGTCAGCGATTGCAATCGCGCAGCGGTCAAGCTGATCGACGCCTGGCCCGAATGGTCGGACCAGGTCCAGCTTCTCATTGGCCCCGCCGCGAGCGGCAAGACGCATCTGGCGCGCGTGTGGCAAGCGCGGTCGGGAGCCGAGGCGCTCGGCCCCGATGCGCTTGGCATGGGTGCCGTCGACGACGTGAGGGCGCGCACTCCAATCGTGATCGAGGATGCCGATCGCGGCGCCTATGACGAGAAGGTCCTGTTCCATCTTCTCAATCTGGCGCGGGAGAGCCGGTTGTTCGTGCTGCTCACGGCGCAGAGCGCGCCGAGCCGCTGGCCCATTTCGCTGCCGGACCTGCTGTCGCGCCTGAATGCCGTGCCTGCCGTCGAGATCGGGCCTCCCGACGAAGCGCTCATCGGGGCCGTCATGCTCAAGCATTTCGCCGACCGGCAGCTCGATATCGAACCGAAAGTGCTTACATATCTTGCGCTGCATGTGGACCGCTCGCTGGCCGCCGCTGCCGCCGCCGTGGCGGCGGTCGATCGCGCGGCGCTCGCCACCGGGCGCAAGATCAGCCGCCAGCTCGTGATCGAGGCGCTTGCCGGAACCGTGCCCGCCGATTAGGACCTGGCCCGTTGGCCTTGGCTGTAACGTAAGTGATACCGTTGGTGGGGTAACATTCGGGAACGTATTCAACCCGGCGCCCGAGCCGCGAAGAAACGATGGATTGGCAAGAGGTTACCGATGAGTTTGCCCGAGAAGGTTGAGCGGCTCGACGCAAGCCCAGGGCTTGCCGCCTTCGGCCCGAGCCGGTTCTTCAACCGCGAGCTGTCCTGGCTCCACTTCAACCGGCGCGTGCTCGAGGAAGCCGAGAACGAGCGCCACCCGTTGCTCGAGCGCTTGCGCTTCCTCTCGATCTCGGCATCGAACCTCGACGAGTTCTACATGGTGCGGGTCGCGGGCTTGCGCGGGCAGGTGCTCGCCGGCATCGAGACGCCAAGCGTGGACGGACTGACCCCGCTCGAGCAGCTCGATCGCATCAACCGCTCCGTCGCCGAGCTTACCGCCGAGCAGCAGGAGAACTGGGTAACCCTCGAAGCGCTGCTGGCCGAGGCCGGCATTCACGTGTTGAGCGCCGACCAGCTCTTGGAGGCCGAGCGCTCTTGGCTCGAGGAGCATTTTCTCGCGCATCTCTTTCCGGTGCTGACGCCGATCGCGGTCGATCCCGCCCATCCCTTTCCCTTCATCCCGAATTTCGGCTTCACGCTCGGACTTGAACTGGTGCGCGAGGGGTCGCTGCGCACCATGCACGCGCTCATGCCGATCCCGCCCCAGCTTGCCCGCTTCATCCGCTTGCCGAGCAAGGGCGAACCCAAGGAACCGATCCGGTTCATCAGATTAGAGACGGTCGTCGGCATCTTCGTCTCCCGGCTGTTCCCGGGCTACCGGGTGAGAAGCCAGGGCGCGTTCCGTGTTCTCCGCGACAGCGACCTCGAGGTCCAGGAGGAGGCCGAGGATCTGGTCCGGCTGTTCGAATCGGCGCTCAAGCGGCGGCGGCGGGGCTCGGTGATCAGGCTCGAAATGGAAGCCACGATGCCGTCGCGGCTGCAGCGCTTCGTCATGCAGGAGCTCAAGGTCTCCGAGGGCGAGAGTTTCGTGCAGAAGGGTCTGATCGGGCTTACCGATACCAATCAGTTGATCGTCCCCGACCGTCCCGATCTAAAATTTCAGCCTTATGTCAGCCGGTTTCCGGAGCGCATCCGCGAACATCACGGCGATTGCTTCGCCGCCATCCACAAGAAGGACATCATCGTCCATCATCCCTACGAGTCGTTCGACGTGGTGTTGCAGTTCCTGAAGCAGGCCGCCGCCGACCCGGACGTGGTGGCGATCAAATGGACGCTCTACCGCACCGGCAAGACCTCTCCGATCATCGAGGCGTTGAAAGAGGCCGCCGAGGCCGGAAAGTCCGTCACCGCTGTGGTCGAGCTCAAGGCGCGCTTCGACGAGGAAGCCAACATCAAATGGGCGCGTGACTTGGAAAGCGCCGGCGTCCAGGTGGTCTATGGCTTCATCGAGCTCAAGACGCACGCCAAGCTGAGCCTGATCGTCAGACGCGAACGCGGCCAGCTCGTCACCTATTGCCACGTGGGGACTGGCAATTATCACTCGGTCACGGCCAAGATCTACACCGACCTGTCGTTCTTCACCGCCGAACGCGTCATCGGCCATGACGTCTCGCGCATCTTCAACTATGTGACCGGTTATGCCGAGCCGGCCGAGCTCGAGGCCATGGCGGTGTCGCCGCACGGCATCCGGGCGCGCATCCTCGACCACATCCGCGAGGAGATGTACCACGCCAAGGCCGGCAGGCCGGCCGCCATCTGGATGAAGATGAACTCGCTCGTCGACGCCGAGATTATAGACGCGCTATACGAGGCGAGCCGGGCCGGGGTGGAGATCGACCTCGTGGTGCGCGGCATCTGCTGCTTGAGACCCGGCGTTCCCGATCTGTCGGAGACCATCACCGTCAAGAGCATCGTGGGGCGCTTCCTCGAGCATTCGCGCATCTATTGCTTTGGCGCCGGTCACGGTCTTCCGAATCGTAAGGCGGTGGTCTATATCAGCTCTGCCGACCTGATGCCGCGCAACCTCGACCGGCGCATGGAAGCCATGGTGCCGATCAAGAACTCGACCGTGCACGAGCAGATCCTCGATCAAATCATGGTCGCAAATCTCAAGGACAATTTGCAGAGTTGGCGGGTGCGGCCCGACGGCAGTTCAGAACGGATCCATTCGGGAAAGGACCAGGAACCCTTCAGTGCTCAGGACTATTTCATGACCAATCCGAGCCTGTCCGGCCGCGGCACGTCTCTCAGCGAGAACATGCCGCCGCGCTTCTCGCGCCTGGCCGAGACGGGATAAGCGTCCAGCCTGCCGCCATGGTCCTGACCAACGAGCTGGCCCCCGTCGCGGTGGTCGATATCGGCTCGAACTCGGTCCGCCTCATCGTCTATGAGGATTCGGGCCGGGCGCCGGCGCCGATCTTCAATGAGAAGATTCTATGCGGATTGGGGCGTTCGCTGGCGTCGACCGGCAGGCTCGACCCTGACGCGGTGAAGCGCGCACTGCGGGCATTGCGGCGGTTCAGGGCGCTCATCGGCCAACTCAGGGTGAACCAGATCGAAGTCATCGCCACGGCGGCTGCGCGGGAGGCCGTCAACGGGCCTGAATTCATCGCCCAAGCCGAGCGCATCCTCGACCGGGAGATCACCGTGCTTTCCGGCACCAGGGAGGCAGAGCTTGCCGCGCTTGGCGTCGTGTCGGGAATTCACGCGGCCGACGGCTTTGCCGGCGACTTGGGCGGCGGCAGCCTGGAGCTGATCGATGTCAGAGGGGGTAGGCCCTCGGAGGCCGCTACCCTGCCGCTTGGGGGCTTGCGGCTGATCGACGCCGCCTCCGGCAGCCTGAAAAAGGCGCGGGAAATCGTCGACACCGAGCTTGCCAAGGTCGAGTGGCTGGAGAAGGGGCGGGGCCGCGACTTCTATGCCATCGGCGGAACGTGGCGGGCGCTGGCGCGGCTCCACATGACGCAGACCAACTATCCTCTGAGCGTCATGCACAACTATCGGATCAACGCCGACGATGCGCTCCGATTCGCCGCTTTGATAGATCACCAATCGCAAAGCTCGCTTGCCGGTATCCGCGACATCTCGAGCGCGCGGCGCGAGACGCTTCCTTACGGTGCGCTGGTGCTGGAGCGGCTCATCAAACAGATGAAGCCGCGTTCCGTCGTCGTCTCGGTGTTCGGTATTCGTGAGGGTCTGCTGTACAGCCGGCTTCGCGAAGAAGAGAAGCGCAAAGATCCGCTGATCGCGGCCTGCACCGACATTGCCCGCAGGCAGTCGCGCTCCGTCGACAGCGCCTATGAGCTTTGCTTCTGGACCGATGCGCTGTTCCAGGCGCCGGGTCCGACCGAAACGCCGGAGCAGAGGCGGCTGCGACACGCGGCCTGCCTCCTGTCCGATATCGGCTGGCGGGCGCATCCGGACTATCGCGGCATTCAGAGCCTCAACCTTGTGGCTCACGGCACCTTTGTCGGGGTCGATCATCCCGGCCGGGCCTTCCTAGCGCTGACCGTCTATTACCGGAATGAAGGTCTGGTCAAAGACGAGCTAAGCCAGAGGCTGATCGAGCTTGTCGATAAGGACATGCTGAGACGGGCCCGCATCCTGGGTGCGGCCTTCCGCGCCGCTCACATGGTGTCGGCCGCCATGCCGGGGGTTCTTACCAATACGCCGATCGTGTATGAGGGAAACCGGCTAGTGTGGACCTTGCCCGATCCCTATTCCAATCTCGAGGGGGAACGGGTCGAGCGGCGCTTCAAGGTGCTGGCCGGACTGCTCGACCGCGAGGCGGAGATCAGGGTCGGCTCGTCGTTCCAACGCGCGGCAAGCTAAGCTCGGACTTGCTGGACGCGGACTCCCTTCCCAAATGACTATGCTGCTTTAGGGAACCGTTAGCCGTTTCCGGGGCACGCACCTGAGCGGCAAGCTTGACTCCTGCGTTTCACTCCAACCCTAGATTTGTCGATGGCAGAAGATCTCTATTCCGTCCTTGGCGTCGCGAAGACCGCGAAGGCCGCGGACATCACCAAGGCCTATCGCAAGCTTGCCAAGAAGCTTCATCCCGACCTCAATCCCGGCGACAAGTCGGCTGAGGAGAGGTTCAAGACGATCACCGCGGCCTACGACATCCTCAAAGACGAGGAGAAGCGCGGGCGCTACGACCGCGGCGAGATCGACGCATCCGGCCAGGAGACGCCGCAGCAGCGCTACTACCGCGAATATGCCGGCGGCCAGGAGGGCGCGCGTTATCGTTCGACCGCGGGCTATGAGGACATCGGCGCCTTCAGCGACCTGTTCGGCGATTTGTTCGGCGAGCGGGGAGGGATGGGCCGCGGCGCCGGCGGGCGGCGCTTCTCCATGCGCGGGCAGGACGCGCAATATCGCCTCGAGGTCGATTTCCTCGATGCGGTGAACGGCACCAAGACGCGCATCACGCTGCCCGACGGAGGCACGCTCGACGTCACCATTCCGCCCGGGGTTACCGATGGCCAGGTGCTGAGGCTGAGAGGCAAAGGGGGGCACGGCTTGGGCGAAGGCGAACCGGGCGATGCGCTGATCGAAATTGGCGTCAAACCGCATCCCGTGTTCAAACGGGAGGGCGACGATATCGTCGTCGAGGTGCCGATCACTTTCGACGAGGCGGTGCTCGGCGGCAAAGTCGAGGTTCCGACCATCGGCGGCCGGGTGTCGGTCACCGTGCCCCCGGGCGCCAACACCGGACAGACCCTGAGGCTCAAGGGCCGCGGCATCAAGTCGAAGGGCGGGGCCGGCGATCAACTGGTCAAGCTCAGCGTGGTGCTGCCCGAGCGGATCGACGAGGATCTCAAGAGCTTCGCCGAGCGATGGCGGCAGGACCACAGCTACGATCCACGGCGCAAGCTTAAGGAGCAGGCGTGATGCTTTCCGAGCGCGATCTCCTGACCCGCGTGCAGCGCCTCACCGTCACCAGGCTCAGGGTGTGGGTGGCGCAAGGGTGGATCAAGCCGGTAGACGAGGCGGCGCGGAACTACTCTGAGGCGGACCTGGCGCGGGCGGCTCTCATCTGCAATCTCGAGGACGAGCTTGGCTTCGCCGAAGAGGACGTGCCGGTTCTGCTCAGCCTGATCGACCAGATCCATGGGCTCCGGGCCGAGCTCAAAGGCCTGCTCGACGCGCTCGAAGACATGCCGCCCGATCTTCGCGCCACGGTCAGGATGCGGATCACAAGAAGTAGAGAGGGCGGAGCGCGATGAAGACCATCGGCGCCGCGGTCATCTTTCTGCTGGCGGCGGCGGCTCTGACCTTCCTCAGCGTACGCTACGGCCTCGGGCGCCTTCCGGGCGATCTCGTCATCGACCGGGGCGGCGTGGTGATCTATCTGCCGATCACCACGGCGGTTCTCGTCAGCGTCTTGCTAAGCCTCGTCTTCTGGTTTTTTCGCCGTTAACGCATCGGGGGCAGCCCCCTCGGGCGCGATCACCGCGACTTCGCCCTTTCTGATGACAAGCGCGAGCTCGCCGCGCTTCAGCGCCAGCGCATCGTCGCCGAACAGTTTCTTGCGCCAGCCGCGCAGGACCGGCGCGTCGGGTCCATCGGACCGCGCGATCTCTTCGAGTTCGTCGCTCGTGGCAATGAGCTTCGGGGCCACGCCGTGGCTTCCCGCTCTGGCCTTGAGCAGCACCCGCAACAGATCGACCACCGCCTGGGCCTCGGGCGGCATCGGCTCGCCCCGCTCGATCGGCGGGATGGTCTCGGGATCGCGTTCGAGGCCGCGCCCAACCGCTTCGAGCACGGCGCGGCCGCGCATTGAGCGGGCAAAGCCGTTATGCAGCGTGCGCAAGGAGCCCAAATCCTCGATCGTGCGGGGCGCTTGGCTCGCAATGTCGTACATCGCCTCGTCTTTGAGGATGCGGGCACGCGGCACGTCCTGGGTCTGCGCCTCGCGTTCGCGCCAGGCCGCAAGCTCCATGAGCACAGCGAGCGCCTTCGGCGTCTTGATACGCATCTTGAGCCGCTTCCACGCTTGCTCGGGATGAAGTTCGTAGGTGGCGGGGTCGGTCAGCACCGCCATCTCTTCGTTGAGCCAGCTCGCCCGCTCCGATTTGTCGAGCTGAGTCCGAAGTTTGGGGTAGAGGTCACGAAGATGGATGACGTCGCCCAGCGCATAGGTGAGCTGACGCTCCGAGAGCGGACGGCGGCTCCAATCGGTGAAGCGCGAGGTCTTGTCCAGGTTGCGGTTGAGCAGCCGCTTCACCAGCATCGAGTAGCTCACCGCCTCGCCGAAGCCGCACACCATGGCCGCAACCTGGGTGTCGAAGATCGGGTGGGGGATTACCCGGGCCAAATGATGAACAATTTCAACATCTTGTCTCGCCGAGTGAAACACTTTCAGCACGCGTTCGGAGATCATCAGCTCGAAGAAAGGCGTGAGGTCGAGGCCGGGCGCCATACTGTCGATCAGCACCTCGGTCCCGTCAGCAGCGATCTGGATGAGACAGAGCCGCGGCCAGAAGGTCTGCTCGCGCATGAACTCGGTGTCGACCGCGACAAAGGGTGCGCTTCCCAACCGGGCGCAAGCTTCGGCAAGTTCGTCGGTGCGAGAGATCAGGTTCATGAGGGGCGGGTATAGCCCAAGGCCGCGCGCAAGGCCAAGGGCGTAAAGGCGCAAAGATGAGCGTCAATCCGCCGCTCGGGCGTCTCGGTCTGGTGCCCTCGGGGCTCCCGTGGCGAGCGCGGCGCTCGGGCTTCCTGCGGCCCGGTTCCCGGGCACCTGCTCGCCTTGACAAGGAAGGGTGTCCCATGCGCTGTTCCGCGGCACTTTCCGTTCCTTTCCCGGCATAGCATGCACATCTATCGCACTCACAATTGCGGCGCGCTACGCAAAGACGACGTCGGCAAGACTGTTCGTCTCTCGGGTTGGGTGCACCGCGTGAGGGATCACGGCGGCCTCCTGTTCATCGACCTCCGCGATCATTACGGCCTGACTCAAGCTGTCGCCGACCCGGCTTCGCCGGCCTTCGCCGAAGCGGAGAAGCTGAAGCCCGAATGGGTGGTGCGTGTCGATGGCGAGGTCGTCGCCCGAACGCCGGAGACGGTCAATCCCAATCTGCCGACCGGCACCGTCGAGGTCAGAATCAAAAGTCTCGATGTGCTGTCGGAAGCGAAGGAGCTGCCGCTGCCGGTATTCGGCGAGCCCGACTATCCCGAGGAGACGCGGCTCAAATACCGCTTCCTCGATCTTCGCCGGGACACCCTGCATGCCAATGTCATGAAGCGGCAGGCGATCATCGGGTCGTTGCGCAATCGCATGCGCGAAGCGGGCTTCTACGAATTCCAGACGCCGATCCTCACCGCATCCTCGCCCGAGGGCGCGCGCGACTATCTGGTGCCGAGCCGGGTCCATCCCGGCAAGTTCTACGCCCTGCCGCAGGCGCCGCAGCAATTCAAGCAGCTCATCATGATCGCGGGCTTCGACCGCTATTTCCAGATCGCGCCCTGCTTCCGCGATGAGGACGCCCGCGCCGACCGCTCGCCGGGCGAGTTTTACCAGCTCGACCTCGAAATGAGCTTCGTCACTCAGGAGGACGTGTTCGACACGGTCGAGCCGATCTTACGCGGCCTGTTCGAGGAGTTCGGGGGCGGCAAGCACGTCACCAAGAAATTCCCGCGCATCCCCTATGCCGAAGCGATACGCAAATACGGCACCGACAAGCCGGATCTGCGCAATCCCATCGCAATGCAGGACGTGACGGAGCAATTCCGCGGCTCGGGGTTCAAACTGTTCGCGGGCATGATCGAGATGGACGCGAACACGCGCATCTGGGCGATCCCGGCGAAAGGCGGCGGGTCGCGCGCCTTCTGCGACCGCATGAATGCGTGGGCGCAAGAGGAAGGGCAGCCCGGCCTCGGCTACATCTTCTTTCGCGAAGAGCAATTCGACGTTTCGAATAAGACGCTCCTCGGAATTTCTCGGAAGCAACAAGAGTGGGATGGGTCCATTTATCAGCGACTGAAGGCCAACTCATACATGGCTGGTAGTGGTCCGGTTGCCAAGAATATCGGGCCTGAGGGAACTGAGGCCATTCGTCGTCAACTCGGACTTATAAACGGCGACGCCGTTTTTTTCGTGGCGGGCTTGCCCAACGCATTTGCCGATTTCGCCGCCCGCGCGCGGGTGAAGATCGGCGATGAGCTTAAGCTCACGGCGAAGGATCAATTCGCCTTCTGCTGGATCGTCGACTTTCCGATGTATGAGTGGAACGACGAAGAAGAGCGGATCGACTTCTCACACAATCCGTTCTCTATGCCGCAGGGCGGCCTTGAGGCGCTCGAAAACAAAGACCCGCTCGATATTCTCGCCTACCAGTACGATGTCGTCTGCAACGGGGTCGAGCTTTCGTCGGGCGCCATTCGGAACCATAAGCCCGAGATCATGGAGAAGGCCTTCGCCATTGCCGGCTATCCCAAAGAGGAGCTGGAGAAGCGCTTCGGCGGCATGTTGCGCGCGCTCCAATATGGCGCCCCGCCGCATGGCGGCATCGCGCCGGGTATCGACCGCATGGTGATGCTGTTATGCGGCGAGGAGAATTTGCGTCAGGTCGTCATGTTTCCGATGAACCAGCAGGCGGAGGACCTGCTCATGGGCGCGCCCTCGGAGGTGTCGCCTAAGCAATTGAAAGAACTGCATCTTCGAATTATGCCGCCGGTTAAGGGTTAAGCGATCGGTAATCCTTGGGATCACCCCACCTGTTGCCTAAGGGGCGATTCCAGTCCTTACTCTTGGCGGCGGTCGCTAACACGAAGTGATAAGATCCGAATGGCGAGGGGAGGGGCAGGCATGCACGAGAGTTCCTTCATGCGCCTTGTCGCGCTTGGCGCTTTTGCCGTTGTCTGCCTTGGCGCGGCGAAGGTCGAGGCTGCCAAGCTCAACGCCGCCAACTTCATCGCGGCTTGCAGCAAGGATTCGAGCGTAACCGACGATCCGGGCTTCGACGAGAGCAAGGTGACGCCACAGGCCTATTGCGAGTGCGTGGCGGCCGAGCTCGAGAAGAACAATCTCAGCCAGAACGACGTCGACATGCTGACCAAGATGCATAATGAGGAGATCAGCGACGCCGATGTCGAGAGCTATCCCACCCTCGAAGATTTGATGAACGCAAATGAAAGCTACGAGGATAGTTGCAGGAAGAGCCTCGGGCTTCCGACCGATGTTGGCACCGACATAGAGGAGCTGCCCGAAGAAGAGTTCTTGCCGGAGGACGAAGAAGGTCCGGCGGAAGGCCCGGCGGAAGGCCCCGCGGAAGATGACGGATCGCCGCCGGAATAGGGCGGTCGGCGCCAGTCCGCCGGGAAGCAGCCAGGTAAGAAGCCGCGCGCCACAGCACTCTCTGCGGTCCCTTTGCCCACAAGCGGCAAGGATGCACGCGGCAAGAGAGCGCGCCGCGAACCGCGAGCCAACACGATTTCACGACGGCCGTTATGGAATTCCCGGCGGTGCGCTCTCAGAACAGGAGCCCAAAAGGCGGGGGTTGCGGGTCAGGCGGTGGAACCCGAGGCGTGGGAGGCCTCTTTCCTGAACTGGGGGCGAAAGGAGAGGGATTATGACTTTCGGCGAGCGTGTCTTTCTCTATTGCGAGCGCGGCACCAGCGAGGCGCTGTTTGCCGAGCCGATCAACGCCGTCAGCAATGCCGCATTTCTCTTGGCGGCCCTGGCCGGGTTTCTGCTCGTGCTGCGGCGGCCGCCTGAGGAACGGAACGCCGACCAGTTTCTGCTCCCGGTGCTGGTCCTTTTTATCGGCCTCGGCAGCCTCGCCTTCCATCTCTACGCCGACCGCGGGACGGCGCTTGCCGATGTCGTGCCGATCACCCTGTTCATGCTGGGCTATTTCGGCTTCGCGCTGAATCGCTTCCTTGGCGTCCCTCCGGCGTGGACCACATTGGCGGTGCTCGGATTCGCCGCCATCGTCGCGATCACCATGCAGGTGCGATGCGGCGAGGATTTCATCGGCTTTCCCGGTTCTGGCGTGGAGGGCGTCAAGCCGTGCCTGAACGGCAGTCTCTTCTATTTTCCGGCCTTGGTGGCGCTGATGGTGGTCGGCTTGATCCTGTCCGAGCGCGGGCATAAAGCGGCGCCTTGGCTCCTTTGGGCCGCTGTCATCTTCGCCCTCTCCATCGCCCTTCGTTCCCTGGATCTTGCGCTTTGCGACAAGGCCGTGTTCGAAGGACGCAAAGTCGGCACGCATTTCGCATGGCATGTGCTGAACGCGCTTGCCCTCTTCCTGCTGCTTCGGGCGAGCCTCGAAGGCGGTCCGGGTTCGGTCACCCGGTCTGAGACAATCCCCGTTGTGTTCGAGACTCTCGAACCTCGCGCCGGAGCACCGGTTGTGTTCGTCCCCGCGGAAGACGCGCCCGCGCCAGAGCCGCTGGCGGAGAGGGTCGCGTCAGCGACCGAGAGAGAGGACGAGGAGACCGAAGCGCCGGATAAAGAGGGTGAGCGAAAGCCGTTCTTCCCGACTTAACACGTAGGAGATCGCGCCCCTCGCTTGCGCGAAGGCCCCCCGACGCTCCAATTTCAATCCACGAGGATGACGTTTCCTCGGCCGTGGATTTCTGGCACCGTCGCTTCGGCGCTCCCGGCACCAGCGGACGTGGTGGAACTGGTAGACACACAGGACTTAAAATCCTGTGGGGGAAACCCCGTCCGGGTTCGAGTCCCGGCGTCCGCACCAACAGTTGGCGCGAAGTTGCATCATCCTTCGCCCCTCTTTGAAAAAGGGAGGCTTCGATGTCGGCAGATCAGCGTGATGCCTGGGTTCGCGCCTATCTTGAGGACGTGTTCAACGGTCACAATCTACAATCGCTCGACAAATATGTGACTGAAAATCTCGTCTCGCACTGGCTGGGTGACCGGAGTTTGAATGGGCCGGAAGCGTGGCGAGAGGCGATGGCCAACTTCTTCGACGCCTTTCCCGACGCCGCCTACGCCTTGAACGACCTCTTTTTCGCAGGCGACAAAGGCGTGTGGCGGGGAACCTGGCAGGCCACGCAACGCAAAAAGTGGGAGGGAATTCCCGCAACCGGTCGCAAGGCGAAGTGGACCGTGATCATCATCGGTCGGTTTGAGGGCGAGAAGCTTGCGGAAGACTGGGTCGAATACGACAGGTACAATCTGTTTCGGCAGCTCGGCGCGCTCTAATCTCACGTCGGCCTATTTGATCTCCCAAGTGGCCTTGTGGTTGACGATATTGGCTGGGCGGCTGCCGACTGCTCAATGCATGTCAAAACGCCGAATACGACTGCGGATACGCGGTTACATGCGCCGAGCTTGTCGATGCGGCGGTATCGCTGGCTCCGGCCCGTATCTCCAAAAAAAAACTCTTCGACGTGTCGATTTCACGAAGATTCGTTCGACGTGATCATAGAGGGCGGGGGTCGAGACCGTCCGGCGGCTCGGAAAAGAAGGAGAACAACCATGCGCTTCATGATCATCGTCAAAGCACGCAGGGCCATCCTCCCATATTTGTTCGCGCGCTGCGGGGGACGGAATAGCGATACCGCCTGGCGGCTTGGCCCGCTGTTAGGCCCCGGGAGCGAGTTTGCCTTCGTGCTACTTGCCGCCGAGGCGATACAGGGTGTGATTGGGCAAATCTGCTTACGCTTGCGGTGACTTTATCGATGGCCGCGGCTCAAGACACCCAGCGCTACCACGGGAGTCTCGGCAGCTGAGGCTGGCGCAGGCGCTTTTGGGGACCGCCCGGACCGATCTTGGGCTTCCAATCTTTCGGCTTGAGACTGTCTCGCAGCTTATCTTTCGGCTTGAGAGTGTCTCTCAGCTTGTCGTTCGGCTTGAGCATGTCCGGTAGCTTGTCTTTGCCGTCGCGAAGGCCGGGGAGGTTAAAGTTGCGGAGCTCGCGCTCGAGCTGTTTCAGTCCTTTGCGCGTCACGGTCCGCGTAAGCGCGCGTTCGATTCTGTCAACAGACCACAGGCTCGGGCGCAGCGGCGCCTGGAGCCGCGAGCGGATCACGGTGGCAAGTCCCGGCGTGTTGAGCGTCACCGTGCCGGCCTGATTCTTAACGTTGATCTCGCCCGCAAGGAGCAGCACGCTATATTCCCCGTCGACCGGGCCGCCCCAAAATTCGGTTCCGCGGATACCAATCTCGGCGACGGGGGTCGAGACCGTAATGTTTTTCTCCTTCAACTCTTTGAGCCGTCCGGTGGCGAAGCGGAACGCCCCTTGGGTCGTTGTCAGCAAGACGTCGCCCAGGCCCTGATCGGGATCGAACACGTAGCGGTCGATCACGACGCGCGCGTCCTCGCTGAGCGTCAACACCGTGTCGTCGCGAAAGGTCACTTGCAGATGGCCGTCGGCCCCCGTCTTGAGCTCGTCGTTCAAATTCACGGTCGCACCATCGACTGCGCCCGTGCTCTGACCGCTCGAGACAATCTCAGCCTCGCCCTCGACGTCGCTGATCGCGCCCACTTCGGCGGTGGGATCGGCCGCGTGGGCGCCGCTTGTCGCGGCGACAAGCACAAGGATGGCTGGAAGGAAGGACCCACGCCGGCAGATCGATCGCAAGACTTTGAATGTCGCTGTGGCGTGCACGGGGCCTTGCTCAGGTAACGGGGCGAAACCTGACTGTCGGCCTGGAAATTGTCAAGTTGGCGTCCTACGCGGCTTCCGCTCGTTCGGTCTGACGGCGATGGCGGGTCGACAAGGGGGGCTTTGCCTCGTAGGTTGATCGCGGTCAAAGACTTCTCGGGATCGCCAGGGAGGACTTGCGGGATGAACGACCAGCCTCAGCGCACGCAATTTTTCGGGGGATGTCCCCATGACTGCCCCGACACCTGCGCCATGATCTATGAGGTGGAAGACGGAAGGCTGGTCGAGGTCAGGGGCAATAAGGAACACCCCATGACCCGCGGCGGTCTATGCGTCAAGCTGAAGGACTATCACGACCACCATTACAACCCCGACCGCGTGCTCTATCCCTTGCGCCGGGTGGGCCCCAAAGGCTCGCGGCAATTTGCGCGCATCAGTTGGGACGAAGCCATCGCCGAAATCACGCAGCGCTGGAAGGACATCATCGCGCGCTACGGCAGCCAGGCGATCATGCCGTACTCCTATCTCGGCAACGAGGGTCTGGTGCAGGGGCTGACGGCGGGAGATGCCTTCTTCAATCGCCTCGGCTCGACCGTCAACGAGAAGACTTTCTGCGCCTCGGGCTCATCGACCGCTTGGCTCCTCACCGTCGGACCCACCGGCGGAGTCGATCCGGAGAGCTTCGTCCATTCCCGCTACATCGTGATCTGGGCCTGCAACTCGATCTCGACCAATCTGCATCACTGGCCGTTCGTGCTCGAAGCGCAGAAGCGCGGTGCCAAGGTGGTGGTGATCGACTCCTACCGTTCACGCACCGCCAAGCAGGCCGATTGGCACATCATGCCGAGGCCCGGCACCGACGGCGCGCTCGCCATGGGCATCATCGCCGCGATGATCGAGAACGGTCATGTCGACAAAGAGTGGGTGGAGAAACATGCCGTCGGCTTCCCCGAGCTCGCCGCCCGCGCGGCCGATTTCACGCCTGAATATGTCGAGCAGGTGACCGGCGTCCCGGGGCAGGACATCGCCACGCTCGCGCGCGAATTCGCAACCATTCAGCCTTCGGTCATCCGGCTCGGCGTCGCGCTCGAGCGCCATGCCGGCGGCGGGCAGACCATCCGTGCCGTGTGTGCCATCCCCGCGCTCGCAGGTTCATGGCGCCATGTCGGCGGGGGCTTGTTGCAGATGCCGCTATGGGAGTTTCCCATCGACTGGGCGCGCGTCTCGCGACCCGACTTCATCCGCCCCGGCACGCGTGTGGTAAACAATCTTCAGCTTGGGCGCGCGCTCGTCGGCGACATGAAGCTCGATCCGCCGGTGATGGGCCTCTACGTCTACAATACCAATCCGGTGAGCCAAGCACCGGAGACCAATACGATCGTGAAGGGGCTGAGCCGCGAGGATCTCTTCTTCGTGATTGCCGAGCATTTCGTCACCGACACCGCGGCCTATGCCGACATCGTCCTGCCCGCAACCATGGCGGGCGAGCACGACGATATGATGTTCTCCTGGGGCCACTTCTATCTCACCATCAACGAGCAGGCGATCAAGCCGTGCGGCGAGGCCAAGTCGAACGCTGAGATCTTCCGGCTGCTCGCGGCTTCGTTCGCGTTCGACGATCCGCAGTTCAAGATGAGCGACATGGCGCTCGCCGAGCATTACGTGAAATGGGACGCGCCGCAGATGGCCGGCACCGACATGGCCTATTTCCGGCGTCACGGCTATTTCCATCTCGCCGTGGGTACGCCCGACGATCGGCTGCCGCATGCCAACGGCAACTTCCCGACGCCGTCTGGCAAAGTCGAGTTCCTGGTCAAGGACGCCAAGAACTTCGTCGCGCCGCCCTTCCGCATGATGTACGAGGCGATGCAGTCGGGCGAGGATGTCGACCCGCTGCCAGGCTATGTGCCGCCGCGGGAGAGCGTCGCCACCAACCCGCGTCTTGCCGAGCGCTATCCGCTCAGCGTGATATCGCCGAAGAGCCACGGCTTTCTCAATTCCTGCTATGCCAACGAGCCGCACAAGATCAAAGGGCAGGGCGAGCAATTCGTGATGATCAGTCCGAAAGACGCGGCGGCGCGCAGCATCCGCGAGGGCGATCCGGTGCGGGTGTATAACGATCGCGGCGACTTTGAAGGACTTGCCCGTGTCACCGACGATGTGCGCGAGGGCGTGATCGTGGCGACGCTCGGCTATTGGCGAAGCCTCAATCGCTCCGACGGCTCGGTGAATTCGATCTCTTCGGCCGAGTTCTGCGGGCTTGGCCGCGCGCCGACTTTCTCCGACAATCTCGTCCAGGTGGCCCGCGTTAATTGAGAAAGGTCGACCGAGTTCGTTCCTGCGCTGGAGGGCGGCCGTTTCCAGGTCCACCTTTGGCATAGCGCTAGCGGCGGTGCTCCGGTAGCGACAATTGACCGCCATCAATAAGACTTTTGGGAAACGGGCGCCTGTATGGCGCGTTGTAGTGATGTTCGAGCCGCCGAGGAGACCGCCCCATGAGCAAAGACCTTAAGGAGCGCCGCAAGGCGCCGCTTCAGACACCGACCGATCTTGGCGACAACGCGCGCCGCGACATCACCGGCGCGCTCAATGCGCTGCTCGCTGACGTCTTCGCGCTCTACCTCAAGACCAAGAATTTCCACTGGCATGTGAGCGGACCGCATTTCCGCGACTACCATCTTCTGTTCGATGAACAGGCCGAGCAAATTTTCGCCATCACCGACGAAGTCGCCGAGCGGGTGCGTAAAGTGGGCGGCACCACCTTGCATTCGATCGGCAATATCGCCCGACTCCAGCGCATTCCCGACAATGACGCCGACTACGTCGATCCGCTCGACATGCTGGCCGAACTCCGATCCGACAATCAGGCGCTCATCGCTTCCTTGCGCGAGACGCACGAGGTGTGCGAGGCGGAGAACGATGTGGCGACCACGAGCCTGATCGAGGTGTGGATCGACCAGGCGGAGCGCCGCGTCTGGTTCCTCTACGAGGCAAGCCGGCGCGGCGATCCGACCGGCCACTAGGCTGTTGAAACTGGAACCTTGACGGCGCGTCTTAGCCCACGACCTACCGCCGTCGCCCAACGATCCGGAGCAAAACGATGAGAAACCGCTTATTGGCCGCGCTTGCTGTTTTGGCCACTGTCGCGTTCGCTTCCTGCGGCGCGCCCAGCGAGCCCGATTTTGTGAAGAAGGCGGCCAAGTTCAGCCTGTATGAGGTCGAGGCCGGCAAGATCGCGAACGAGAAGGGACAGTCGGAGGCGGTGAAGCAGTTTGGGCGGGAGATGGTCGAGGCCCACAGCAAGGCCAACGAGGAGCTTAAAAACATTGTGCAGGCCGAAAACCTCAAGGTGGAGCTGCCGGTCAAGCCCAGCAAAAGGCAGCGAAAACGGATCGACGCGCTGAATGAGGCGACGCCCGAGAATTTCGACAAAACCTACGCCCAACAGCAGGTCAAGGCACATCGTCGGGCCGTTGAACTTTTTGACCGTTATGCCGAAGGAGGCGGCACCCCCGCGCTAAAGCAATTCGCCGCCAATATCCTCCCAATCGTCAAGCAGCATCTCGAACAGGCGAAGAAACTGCCGCAGTAGGGCGGCGGTTTTACCACGTAGCCAGCCCGAGCTTCATGCCCGTCATTCGGCGAGCGCGTTCGACATTCCAGCGTTTCGCCGAGTCCGAAGCCTCTGGCGGACTCGCACTGATGGCGAGTGCCGCGTTCGGCATGATCGTCGCCAACTCGGCGCTCGCCGGCAGCTACACCGCACTCCTCCATACCAAAGTGGCAGGCCTCGACGTGCTGCATTGGATCAACGATGGGCTGATGGCGGTTTTTTTTCTGCTGGTCGGCCTCGAGATCAAGCGCGAGCTTCTTGCCGGCGAGCTCGACAGCTGGCCGCGCCGAGCGCTTCCGCTGGTCGCCGCTCTCGGGGGAATGATCGCCCCGGCTTTGATCTTCTTGGCGATTAATTGGCGGACGCCGGAGACGTGGCGGGGATGGGCAATTCCAACCGCCACCGACATCGCCTTCGCGCTCGGCGTGTTGTCGCTCCTCGGTTCGAGAATTCCGAACTCACTCAAAGTATTTTTGACCTCTATCGCGATCGTGGACGACCTCGGTGCGATCCTCATCATCGCGATCTTCTACGCCTCCGGCCTCTCCATCGCCGGTCTCGGCGCTGCCGCGCTCGCAACGGCAGCGCTCTTCAGTCTCAATGCGCTCGGGGTCATGCGACTGGCGCCCTATCTCTTGCTCGGCGTCATGCTTTGGGCGGCGATGCTGTTCTCGGGCATCCACCACACGCTCGCCGGTGTCGTTCTTGCCATGAGCATTCCGCTCGGCCCGGCAGGCGCGGAGAACAAGTCCAGTTCCCCGCTCTGCCGCCTCGAAGACGGGCTCGGCTCGTGGGTCGCATTCCTCGTGCTTCCGGTCTTCGGTTTTGCCAATGCCGGCGTCCCGCTTGCCGGGACGAGCCTGGACGCGCTGCTGGCGCCGCTGTCGCTCGGCATCGTCGCCGGTCTCTTTTTCGGTAAGCAGATTGGCATCATGATCGCGGTGTTCGCCGCCAGCCGGACGGGGCTCGCCCGCCTCCCGGCGGGCGCATCATGGCGCGCGATCTGGGGCGTGGCACTCCTCTGCGGCATCGGCTTCACCATGAGTCTTTTCATCGGCTTGCTCGCTTTTGCCGATGCCGAACGCGAGGCCATGACCAAGCTGGCGGTGCTCACCGGCTCGTTGCTGTCGGCCCTTGCCGGCGCCGCGGTCCTCATGGGTTCGCGCCGGCGATCCGGCCCTCATCGGCTTTCGTCTTCGCGCCGGTAGAGCCAGTCGAAGCGCCGGAGGGCTTTCTCTTCGCTCCTTCGCGCAAGGATGAGATTGCGTGCCAGTGCTAACGGGGCGTCGAGATGGTAGAGCCAGCCCAAGCGCCGCGAGGAGCGCTGAACGCGCGCGGCGCGTGGCCGGCGCAATCGCTCATAGCGGCGAAACGCGGCAGCCGGATCGCTCGGCGATGCCGCGAGGCAAGCGGCAAGCGCGACGGCATCCTCGAGCGCGAGACCGGCGCCTTGCGCCAGATACGGCAACACCGGATGGGCGGCATCGCCGAGCAGCGTGACCGGACCCGCGCCCCAGCTTTCGAGGCGAGTGAGGCGGTAGAGCGACCAGCCGCGCCAGAATTCCACCTGTTCAAGCAAGGATTTCGAATCCTTCGTCCAGGGCACGAAACTCGCGAGCAGAGAAGCGGCATTGCCTGTCTGGTTCCAGCCCTGACGGGCCGCGCCGCCTTCGGTGACTGCGACGATGTTGAGATCGGCGCCGCCGCCGACCGGATAATGGACGAGATGCGTTCGTGGCCCGAGCCAGAGCCCGACCACGGGGGCGGCGAAGGGCGCGGGAAGGTTGCCGCGCGGCAGTTGCGCGCGCCATGCCGTAGCGCCCGTAAACCACAAGCTTGCCGCGGGCGCCATAAGGAGGCGGAGGGCCGACCACAATCCATCGGCGCCGATCAAGCACGCGCCCTTGGCCTCGCTGCCATCGACGGCGCGTGCCACGACATCGCCCGTCTGCGCATCGATCGCGCTCAGTTCGAAGCCCGTCCTCAAGGCGACCGGAGCGAGACGGTTCAAGGCCTCGCGCAAGGCGGCATGAAGATCGGCGCGGCGCAGCGTCACATACGGGGTGCCGTAGCGCTCGACCGTGGCCGTCCCAAGCGGAAGCGAGGCGAGCCTGCGGCCGGAGAGGCCGTCATAGACGAGGATCGCGTCGGGCCTGAAACCGTAAGGCTCGATTGCATCGAGCACGCCAAGCGCGTCAAGGGCCCGCGTGGCGTTGGGACCGAGCTGGATGCCGGCGCCGGTCTCCTCGGCGAAATGAGAGCGCTCGAGGACTTCGCACGCGATCCCCCGGCGCCCGAGCGCAATCGCCGCTGCGAGGCCGCCAATGCCGCCGCCGGCAATGAGCGCCTGCTCTCCGGCCCCCTGCATGAGCGAGGCGGCCTAGGCTGCCGGCGCCCCAGGCGGGGCGGTTACCGCAAAGATGCAGGAGGGCGGGTCGCTCTCGGCTGCCTTGAGCGCGCGGTCATGCACGAACAAGGTCGAGCAATAGGGGCAGACGATCTCTGCCTCGTCGCCCATATCGAGATAGACATGCGGATGATCGAAGGGCGGCGCCGCCCCCATGCATTGGAACTCCTTGACGCCGATCCTGATACGATCGACGCCCTTGTCATTCACGAAATGAGGCACGAGGGATTGAGCCATAGGTCCTGTTCTTGTCGCGGTCGCAAGTGGCGGCGAGCATAGTGACCCCGAAGGCAAAGCGGTAGATCAAGAATGCAGAGCTTCGAGTCCGACGGCGTGAGCATCGCGTATACGGATGAGGGCGAAGGGGACCCGATCCTCCTCATCCACGGCTTTGCCTCCAATGTCGCGACAAATTGGCGCGACACCCATTGGCTGCGCACGCTAACGAAGGCGTCGCATCGGACCATCGCCTACGACAATCGCGGGCATGGGCGAAGCGAGAAGCTTTACGACCCGAGCCGTTACGGCGCGCCCATCATGGCCGAGGACGCGCGTCGCCTGCTCGACCATCTCGGTATCGGCCGCGCCGATGTCATGGGTTATTCGATGGGGGCGCGCATCGCTACCTTTCTGGTCCTTGCCCATCCAGAGCGCGTGCGCAGCCTGATCCTGGCGGGAGCCGGCATCAATCTGGTGCGCGGCATGGTGGGAACCGGCCCGATCGCCCGCGCGCTCGAAGCGCCCCGCATCGCGGATGTCAGCAACGACACGGCTCGTAGCTTCAGAGCCTTCGCCGAGCAGACCGGGAGCGATTTGAAGGCGCTCGCCGCGTGCCTGCGCGGCCCGCGCGAGAAGATCGGCGCCGAAGATCTGGCCCGCATCGCCGTGCCGACCCTCATCGCCACCGGCAGCGAGGACGTGATTGCCGGCTCGGGCAGGGCGTTGACAAGCTTGATTCCCGGCGCCCAACTCCTTGATATCGAAGGGCGAGATCATATGAAGGCGGTTGGCGACGCCCGCTTCAAGCAAGGCGTGCTCGACTTTTTAACCAGGCGGGCTTAGTTGAGTGCTAGTCCCATGTTCGGTCAGCCCCTTCTTTTGCTTGAAGGGCGGTTTGAGGTTCCTATGCAAAAATCCTTCACCGCCGCGGAGCGGCACATCAAGAGCCACGATCCGATTTGGAGCCAGGTGCGGCGCGAGGCCGACGAGATCAGCGCGGCCGAGCCCGCACTCGGTGGTTTCATCTATGCGACGGTGCTGGACCACGCCCGGCTCGAGGACGCCGTCTGCCATCGTCTCGCGCGCCGGCTCCAGCACTCCACTCTCGATACCGGCCTGCTGCATAAATTGTTCGGCGAGGTGCTCACGGCCAACCCTTCGCTCGGCGATGCATTCCGCGCCGACCTGATGGCGGTGGCCAAGCGCGATCCGGCTTGCAGCCGTCTGATCGAGCCCTTGCTCTATTTCAAAGGCTTCCACGCCCTTGAGACCTATCGCATCGCCCACGCGCTGTGGAAGGCAGGGCGCAAGGACTTCGCTCTCTATCTCCAGAGCCTCACATCGCGCTTCCTCCAGGTCGATATCCATCCGGCCGCCGAGATCGGCAGAGGCATCATGTTCGACCACGCCACCGGGATCGTCATCGGCGAGACCGCGGTGATCGGCGACAATTGCTCCATGCTTCACGGCGTGACCCTCGGCGGCACCGGCAACGAGAGAGGCGACCGCCATCCCAAGATCGGACGTGGCGTCATGGTCGGCGCCGGCGCCAAGATCCTTGGAAATATCAAGGTTGGCGACTGCGCCAGGGTTGCGGCGGGGAGCGTCGTGCTGAACGATGTCGCCCCGAGACGGACCGTGGCAGGGGTGCCGGCGCGCGAGATCGGCTTTGCCGGTTGCGAAGAGCCCGCGCTCGCCATGGATCAGATGTTCGTCGGCGATGGCGAAACCAGCCACGACTAAGCGCTGGCGGCTCAGGAAAAGCTCGACGTTGCGGGCTTGGGGGGAATTGGCTTGACCCGGGAAGAGATCCTCAAGCTCGAACGCTACCTCAAGAAGGTGTTCCGGCTGCCTGAACTCCAGGTACGCCAACGCCCTAGGAAGGAGGACTCCGCCGAGGTCTTTATCGGCGAGGAGTTCATCGGCATCCTGTTCCGCGACGACGACGAAGGCGAGACCGCCTACCAGTTCCAGATGGCGATCCTCGACTTCGATCTCGCAGACTAGCTCGCAGGGCGCGCCAGCTCAAAAAAAGGAGCCGGCCTCTTGGCGAGGCCGGCTCGAGTATAGGCCCGTTGAGTCGGGGATGGGTGGGGGATGGTCACCGGGCCTAAAAAATCGTCCCCGGTTTGGGGATCCGGGTCGCTCCTGCTAGTGGCTGTTGGAGGCTGACATCGCGGTCTGCGGAGCGGTGTTGGGAGGCAGGAGCGAAATCCACACCAGCGGATTTTTCTCGGACTGCCGCTTGACGAAGGTGTAGGGCGTTTCGGCCCAACGCATCACCTCGCTGCGCTTGTTATCGAGAATGAGGTCGCCACGGTCGGTGCGGACCGTCAGCACGGCGTGGCCCTCGTTGTTCTCGTCGCGAACGACGGTGATCAGGAGGGCGCTCCCGGGAAAGTCGCGCTCGATGAGCGTGCGGCGCTTGAGCAGCACATAATCTTCGCAATCGCCCTTGGCGTTGCTGGGATAGGCCCACATCTCGGGCTTGCCATAGAGTTCGAGATCGGTGGTCGGTGCGACGGCGGTGTTCACGGCGCTGTTCACCTCTTCGATCTCTTGTAATTTCGTCGCCGTGAGCTGGATCCGGTCGGCGAAACGGCGCCCCGGACGGCACTCGGGCTGATGGTCCCGGCAGAACGCCACATAGCCGATCGGCGGCAAGGTATCGCCAAACGACGACATGAACACGATCTTCTGCACCCGCGGCGCCGGCACCAGGCTGATCGCATGATCGTTGGTGGCGTCCGCCGGCATGGACGATATGAACATCAAGAAGGCAGAGCCTACGATAAACTGTTTCATTGCACCCCCCGTATTGTTGAGTGCAGTATCGCAGGGAGACTTTGAGATCCGGATAAGAGCGGAGATCAGTTTGAAGGAGTATTGGTAGGATTTTTTTAGCGAGACCTAACCGAACCTGAACGTTCCGGCGTTGGTTAATATTTTGGGAATCTCGCGAAGCGAACGATATTCGCCGTTCTTGGGTCGCGGCTCCGCTCGACGCCGCGGAAGCGGAAGCTGGCAAGCTTCATGATCGGCCGTTAGGGTTACTCCGACTCGACTCCTTCGCAGTTCCTCTCCGGTTTCGACCATGACCCCCTCTGAGCCCGTCCTCAATGTCCCCCGCAGCGTGGCAGGCGTCGCGGGGCTCCTGACCGGCGTCCAAGTCGTCAGGGGGTTTTTGCCCGACGAAACGGATATCACCCTTCTGCTTGCCCTTGCCTTCATTCCGGCGCGCTATAGCGGCGCCGCGCTCGAGCTTCCCGGGGGATATCTCACCGCGGTCACGTCATTCGTGACCTACATGATTGTGCATGCCGGATGGGTGCACCTCGTGGTGAATCTGCTTTGGATGCTTGCCTTCGGCAGCGCCGTGGCCCGTCGCATGGGCGATCTCGGATTTCTCTATTTTTCGGTGTTGTGCGGGATCGCCGGCGCGTTCACGCATCTTCTGTTCCATCTGGGCGAAATGGCACCGGTCGTCGGCGCCTCGGCCGCAATCTCGGGCCAGATGGCCGGCGCTCTGAGATTCATCCTCAGGGCGCAGCCTCTGCCAGGACAGCGGATGCCGGATTTTCTCGGCGCACCGCGCATGAGCCTTGGCCAGGCCCTGAGCGACAAGCGTTTTCTCGCGATCCTCGTTATTTGGATCGCGCTTAACGCCGCTTTTGGCCTCGGCGCCGTCAGGATCGGGGGCGAGGCGGGCGGGATCGCCTGGGAAGCCCATATCGGCGGTTTTCTCTGCGGTTTGCTCATTTTTGGCGCCTTCGACAAAGGCAAGCCTTGCGAAGAGGGGGCTGCCCCGGCTTTTGGTGACTGAGTCTTCTCTCCCTTTCTCCCCTCCTCTTGCGCGGCCTCCGGGTCCGGGACAGAATGTCGCAGTCAACGGGAGGAAAGCTCCCGGGCTGGAGGAAACGCGCATGAATGTCGCTGCAATCCTGAAACAGAAGGGGCGGGGCGTGTTCGCCACGACGCCCGATACGTCGCTGCTTGAAATTGCCAAGCTGCTCGGCATGCACGGCATCGGCTGCATTGTCATTACCGGCTCAGACGGCAAGGTCATTGGTATCGTCTCCGAGCGCGATATCGTGCGCGAAATCTCGCGGGCGGGATCGAAGGTGCTCAAGGAGCCGGTCGAGCAGTGCATGAGCAAGGCGGTGGTGACTTGCCGCGAGGCCGACACCATCGACTGGCTGATGGCGGAGATGACGGCGCATCGGTTCCGGCACATGCCCGTAGTCGAGCGCGGCCGGCTGATCGGGCTCGTTTCGATCGGCGACGTGGTGAAGATGCGTATTGCCGAAGCGGAAATGGAAGCTGCCGCGATGCGCGAATACATCGCCACCGGCTAACGGCTCAGGCGGCGAGGGCCCGCACGGCGATCTTGATCTCGTCGATCTGCTTCTCGGCAGCCTTGACGCCGAGTTCGATCGCTTCGTAAGCGCGGTGGAACTCGAACAGACCGATGCCACCGGTCTTCGGCGTGATGGTGATATCGGGCGGGTCGCCGGCGAGCCGCGACCGGGCGATGCGATCCTGGGTGATATTGATGGCGTCCATCATCACCGCCGACATGCCGGGCGCGCCGTTGCTCCTGCCGAAAATCTGCCGGTGCAGCAAATGCACCGCGGCGCGGCCGTTGGTGCCGAGAAGCTCGGCATCCTCGACCGTCGCGGTGGGTTCGGCCAAGGCTTCTTGATCGTGGATGACGGCGCCTCTGCCGAAGGGGTCACTGCTCAGATTAACGGCAATGACGATGCGGGCGCCAAGCGCGCGGCAGACGGAAACCGGGATCGGATTGACCAGGGCGCCGTCGATCAACCAGCGGCCGTTGATCTGAACCGGGCGAAAGATGCCGGGGAGAGCGAACGACGCCTTCAGCGCATTCACCAGGCTGCCCTTATTGAGCCATACCTCGTGTCCGGTGCCGAGCTCGGTGGCGACCGCCACGAATTTCCGCTCCAATCGTTCGATCTCAAATTGCCGCAAATGGCGGTCGAGCCGCGCGCTCAGGCGTTGCCCGGAGATGAGGCCCGAGCCGGCGAAATTGAAGTCGAGAAAGCCAAACAGGCGACGGCGCGTGAGGCCGGTGGCGAACTCCTCAAGCGCCGCAAGCCTCCCGGTGACGTAACAGGCGCCGGCCACTGCCCCCATGGAGGTGCCGGCGACGATGTCGGGCAAAAGTCCGGCGGCGACCAGGCTTTTCAGCACGCCGATATGGGCCCAGCCGCGGGCCGCCCCGCCGCCCAGAGCTAGGCCAATCGTCGGTCGTCCCGTACTCACCATGGGTCAAATCCATGCCGCAGGGGCCTGCGCTCATCAGCATGATCGGATGCGAGCGAGCCCCGAAGGTTACCCCGAACTCTTTAAGGTTCCCTTTGCGGCACCAGCATGACGGTAGGCCGTCGCGGGGTCGAATTACCGCTCGGCGTCGACGAAGCGCAGCGACAGAGCGCCGCCGGGGTCAGAGTCCAGAGGGACGGCGCGATAGAAACAGGATTTGCGTCCGGTGTGACAGGCGGCCTCGGCACCCCCGGTCTCGACCAGCAGCCAGAGAGCGTCCTGGTCGCAGTCGGTGCGCATCTCCACGACGCGCTGCGTGTTGCCGCTTTCCTCGCCTTTGCGCCAAAGCCGCGCCCGCGAGCGCGACCAGTAATGCGCCTCCCCGGTCGCGATGGTGCGAGCAAGCGCCTCTTCATTCATGTAGGCGAGCATCAGCACCTCGCCGGTCTTGGCCGAGGTGGCGACCACCGGGATAAGGCCGTCTTCGCCGAAACGCGGCGCGAAGACGGTGCCTTCTTCACGCGCGGTCTTGCTCTCAGGAGCGGGGAAGGCGTCCTTGCTCACGGTGATATTCCTCGGCAGGCGCGCGTCAGCCGCGGCCGCGTTCGGTCGCAAGCAGCATGAAGCGCGCCTGCTGCGCCGGGTCTTCCTTGAAGATGCCGGTGAACTGCGTGGTGATGGTGGCGACGTTGGGTTTCTTCACGCCGCGGATCGACATGCATTGATGCACGGCCTCGATCATCACCGCCACGCCTTTCGGCTTCAGCGCCTTGTCGATGGTCTCGGCGATCTGGGCGGTCATGGTCTCCTGCGTCTGCAAGCGGCGCGCGAACACCTCGACCACGCGGGCAAGCTTGGAGATCCCCACCACGCGGTCGGTCGGGAAATAGGCGACATGGGCCTTGCCGACGAAGGGGATCATGTGGTGCTCGCAATGTGAGTGAAGCTCGATGTCGCGGAGCATGACGATGTCGTCATAGCCCGCCACCTCGTCGAAGGTGCGCGACAGCACTTCGAGCGGGTCCTCGCGATAGCCGGAAAAGAACTCGTCATAGGCCGAGGTGACGCGGCGCGGCGTTTCGCGCAAGCCCTCGCGGCCGGGATCGTCGCCGGCATAGGCGATCAGCGTGCGCACCGCCTCCTCGGCTTCCTCGCGCGAGGGCCGTACAATGCCGGGCTCGCGGCCGATTTCGGCTTGCGGCCTCGTCCGCAGTTTCTTAACGGTGGCTTCCATGCGATCTCGAAACTTTCCTTGTCTTAACGCCAAACGCCCCTTGGTGCGTTCAACCTCTTTCAATTGGGGTCAGTATACCCCGATCGTCAACCTTGGTCGCGCCGTAAGGCCCCTCACATGCTTAAGCCCGGCTGCATATATAATGCGGAAATACCGCCCGCAAGGCGGGCCTGGACGAACCTAAGCGCATGACACTGCCGGAAGACATTTATAGCCAGCGCATCCTCGAACTTGCCGCCGCGTTGCCGCGGACGGCAAGGCTCACCGCGCCCGAGGCCACGGCGATGGCCCATTCCAAGCTCTGCGGCAGCAGGGTGACGGTCGATCTGACCATGGCCGGCGACACCGTCAGCGATTATGGCCAGAGCGTGAAGGCCTGCCTGTTGGGTCAATCCTCGGCTTCGGTGATGGGACGGGAAATCATAGGCTCGAGCGCGGAAGAGTTGCGTCAAGTCGGCGCCGCCATGCGCAAGATGCTGAAAGCGGGAGGGCCTCCCCCCGAAGGCCGGTGGAGCGATCTCGCCGTGTTGGAGCCGGTGCGCGACTACAAGGCCCGCCATGCCTCGACCCTTCTCGTGTTCGACGCGGTCGAGGAGGCGATCGCCAAAATCGAGGCGAGCCGTGCCGCCGCGACGCAGGCTTCCCGGCCGGCGGAACATGTCTAAGGTTATTCGCCAGAACGGGGAGGGCATGCCAATCGGTGGGCGGATCGCCAAGGCTCTACTGCTGGCCCCGATTGCGCTGTACCGTTTCGCCATCGCGCCGCTGCTCGGCGTCAACTGCCGGCATCTGCCCTCCTGCTCGGACTATGCGCGCGAGGCAATCGAGAAGAACGGCGCTTGGAAAGGCACCTGGCTCACGCTCGCCAGGCTTTGCCGTTGCCATCCGTGGGGCAGCCATGGCCTCGATCCGGTGCCCGATTTGCGCGACGCCCGTCACCCCTTCGCGCCCTGGCGCTACGGACGATGGCGGATTTACTCCCGTGACGAGGCGCCCGATTCCCGGTAAAAGCACGGTGCACAACCGAACGATCTCTTACCTGCACCTGTACGCAGGAGTGAGAGGAGCAAGCCTATGGCGCAAATCTCCCTGACATTTCCCGATGGTTCGGCCCGCGGTTTCAATGCCGGGGTCACGGGACGCGAAATTGCCGAACAGATCTCAAAGTCGCTCGGCAAGAAGGCGGTGGCGGTTCAGCTCGACGGCAAGACGCGCGACCTCGCCGAGCCGATCAAGGCGGACGCGCGCATCCGCATTCTCACCCGCGAGGATCCCGAAGCGCTCGAACTCATCCGCCACGACGCGGCGCATGTGATGGCCGAGGCCGTGCAGGCGCTTTACCCGGGGACGCAAGTCACCATCGGGCCGGTCATCGAGAACGGCTTCTATTACGACTTCGCGCGCGATCAGCCCTTCACGCCCGACGATCTGCCCAAGATCGAATCCAAGATGCACGAGATCATCGCTCGCAATGCACCCTTTGCCTGCGAGGTGATGGACCGCAAGGCGGCGAAGAAGCTGTTCCGCGACAAGGGCGAGACCTTCAAGCTCGAGCTGATCGACGCCATTCCCGAGGGCGAGGAAATCAAAATCTACTCGCAAGCCGAATGGCTCGATCTCTGCCGCGGGCCGCATATGAACTCGACGGGGAAAGTCGGGAAGGGCTTCAAGCTGCTCAAGATCGCCGGCGCCTATTGGCGCGGGGATTCCACCAAGCCCATGCTCCAGCGCATCTACGGCACGGCGTGGGCGAGCGAGGAGGATCTCAAGGCCTATCTCCACCAGCTCGAAGAGGCCGAGAAACGCGATCATCGCCGCTTGGGCCGCGAGATGGATCTGTTCCATTTCCAGGAAGAGGCGCCGGGCGCGGTGTTCTGGCATCCCAAGGGCTGGGCGCTGTTCACCGCGCTGATCGCCTATATGCGCCGCCGCCAGCAGGCGTGGGACTATGTCGAGGTCAATTCGCCCGACATGATGGAGCGCACGCTGTGGGAGCAGTCCGGCCATTGGGAGAAGTTCGGCGACCTCATGTACGTCACCGAGACCCCGGACGAGCGCATTTATTGTTGCAAGCCCATGAACTGCCCCGGCCATGTGCAGATCTTCAAACATGGTCTCAAGAGTTATCGCGACCTGCCTTTGCGCATCGCCGAATTCGGCAAGGTGCACCGCTATGAGCCGTCAGGGGCGCTGCACGGGCTGTTGCGCGTGCGCCATTTCACGCAAGACGATGCGCATATCTTCTGCACCGAGGACCAGATTACCGAGGAGTGCGTGAAGCTTAACGAGCAGATGCTCGCGATCTACCGCGATTTCGGCTTCACCGATGTCCGCATCAAATTCTCCGACCGGCCGGAGAAACGGGTCGGGGCCGACGCAGTCTGGGACAAGGCCGAGGCGGCGCTGAAGCGGGCCGTCGAGGCGGCAGGGTTGGACTACGCCTTCAATCCGGGAGAGGGGGCCTTTTACGGCCCCAAGCTCGAATATGTGTTGCGCGATACGATCGGCCGCGACTGGCAATGCGGCACGATCCAGGTCGACCTCAATCTGCCCGCGCGGCTCGGCGCTTTCTATATCGGGCCCGACGGGGATAAGCGGGTGCCGGTGATGATCCATCGCGCCATGTTCGGATCGCTCGAGCGCTTTACCGGCATTCTCATCGAGCATTATGCCGGGCACCTGCCGCTCTGGCTCGCTCCGACCCAGGCCATCGTGACGACCATCGTGTCGGACGCGGATGCCTATGCCGGCGAGGTGCTCGGCGCGCTTCAGGCGGCAGGGCTCCGCGCCGAGGCCGATCTCCGCAACGAGAAGATCAATTACAAGGTCCGCGAGCATTCGCTCGCCAAAGTGCCGGTGCTGCTCGTGGTGGGAAAGCGTGAGACGGAAGAGCGAACGGTGTCGGTGCGGCGGCTCGGCGGTCAGGAGCAGCGGGTGATGACGCTCGATGCAGCCGTCCGCATGCTCGCCGACGAGGCGGTGCCGCCCGATTTGCGTGAGACGGTCGGGACCAAGGTCGCCTAGCCCGACACCGTTATGGCGCTGCCCCACCCGATCCTGACGATTGGTCATTCGCGGCACCCTTGGCAGCATTTCACGGCGCTCCTTGCCGAGGCGGGCGTGGAAGCCGTGGCCGATATCCGCTCCGCGCCGCGGTCGCGCTTCTCGCCCCACTTCAACAAGAGCAATTTGGCGGCCGCGCTGCCTGCGCGAAATATCGCTTACATCTTTCTCGGCAAGGAGCTTGGCGGACGCCCGCAACGCCCGGAGTTGTATACGGAGGGCGTGGCTGACTACGAGAAGATGGCCGCGTCGCCGGAATTTCGGGTCGGGCTGGACCGGCTTGTGGAAGCCGCCGCGCGGCACCGTTTGGCCGTGATGTGCTCCGAGGCCGACCCTCTTCACTGCCATCGATGCCTACTGGTCGGTCGCGCTTTGGTGGAGGCCGGAGCCGATGTCAGGCATATTCTTGCATCTGGCGCGGTCATGACCCATGGCGAGGCCGAGGACCGGCTCCTCCAACTTGAGAACCTCAGTGAGGAGGGATTGCTGGTTGCTTCACGCGACGAGCGCCTCGCCGACGCCTACCGCTCCCGATCCCGCAAAGCGGCCTATGTGGGCGGACGCGTCTAGCGCCTAGCGACGAAGGAGGATACCCGGGTTGATCAGGGGGGCATTGGGATCGGCGGGCCTCGTCGGGGAGAAGCCGTCGAAGGCCACGCCTGCATCCGGCGAAGGCGCAGCGCTTTCGCCTGCCACCACGCCCCCGGCGGGCGGCGGCGGCGGTTCGGGCGGATCGGTCAGCGCCTTGAGGTCCTCCGCCGAAGTCGGGCCGTCATCGACCACGACCTCGACCTGCTTGGCCTCGCCCGACTCGATGCTGAATTTGCGGGTGTAGCTCACGCCGGCATGGTCGGCGACCACGGCGTAGCTGCCCGGAGCCAAGATATGAGTGGGCAGAGCGCCCGCGTTCTCCTTCACCACATCGCCGGCAGAGGTGAGGATCGTCCATTTGGTGTCGGCGAGCGCCTCTCCGCCGAGCGTCTGCACGAGTTTGAAGGTGGTCTTGGCACCGGTCTGCTTGAGGGTCGCCTCGGTGACCTTTCCGGGCTCGACCGTCACGTCGGCTTTGACGGTCGCGTTGGCATCGCCATGAACGCACTCGATGCGATAGGCCCCGGCATTGAGCCTGATCACCACCCCGGGTTTGGCATCGCGAAGGACCATCTGGCGATTGCCGAACTGATCCTCCTCGTCGGAGAGGATGTCGTAGCGGACGGTGCTCCCGGAGAGAGGGCCGCCCTCGGGAAGCAACGCCGCGAGCTTCAGGCCGCCGGTGCTGAGGACGAAGGTTTCCTCGATCGAGCGGCCGCTTTCCACCTTGATCTTCTTGGTGAGATTGGAGAGGCCGTAGGCGGCATTGACGAGATATTCGCCGGGAAGCAATGCCGCTGTCGGCGCCGCCTCGCGGTGGGTGCTGAGGAGCTCGTAGCCCCCGCCCGCGGGCGCGGTTTTTGATGCATAGACGCGCCAGGTCAATCCGGCTTGCAACTTGGGCCCCGCTTCCGAGACGAGAGCCTTGAAGGTCACGGGGACCGGGAGCTGGATTTGCGCCGCCGGCGCCGGAGCGGACGCACGCGATGGCGCGGGAACGCCGGGCACGGCTGGTGCGATCGGCACGGATTGAACTCGGTTCACCACAGGGGCTTCGGGCGCGGGTCGAGCAAGAGCTGCCGTATCGTGAGGTGGAGGCGATGCCGATTTATGAACCGCCGTTTCCCCGGCGCTTTTCTTGCCTTGCGGCGACGAGGGGGAAGATTCGGGCGCCGGCGATTGTTGCTGTGGCTCAGCCTGTATTCTTAGCGGCGAAACCTGAGCCGGCGCGGCATTGAGGTCGATTGGCTGCACACCTGCCGTCCCTAGCGGTAGTGCGCCAGTCATCGCGAGCGCGGGAATGCCCTCGGGGGCCGCAGCAGTTTGCGGGGAAGCCGGCGGCGGACTGACGATCGCATCGAGGACCGTGGCCAAGCCCTGATTCAATTCGTCGGCTTTGGTCGCGACGATAAGGGTTCCGCCGGTTGTCTCGGCGAGACAGCTCAACGGCTTGAGCTCCTCCAGCTTGTCACCGATGCCGATGACATGGACGCGCAAGCCCGGTGTCTTCTCCTTCATCGCCACGGCGGTCGAACAAATATCGGCGTCGCAAGTATCGCCGCCGTCGGCGATGAGAACGATGTCAAGCCGGCCTTGCGCCAATGTCCCTTTGGCGGCGTCATTGAGCGCGGCCGCGATCGGGGCTTGGCCTTTGGGCTTGATCTTGGCGAGCAGCTTGCTTTGCGTCTCGGCGGTAAACGCGCCTGGCTTCGCCACGATCTCGCTATCGGCGCAGTTCGACGCCTTGCGATGGCCAAAAACCACGAGGCCGAAGGACAGGCGATCGCCATAGCTTGCGACTGCCTGCCCGAGCGCGGTTTGGACGGAAGCGAGCTTGCTCGCGCTGCCGATCTTGGCCTTCATGCTGCTCGAGGCATCAAGAACGACGATGGTGGTGGGCGGTCCCGGCGGGGCGGGTGCGGGCTCGGCTGAAGCGGCGCCGACCCCAAAGAGCGCGGCGGGCAAAAGCATGAGCCTAAGCCTCGCGCAGCGTTTCCCCCGCATAGCGATCGCTCCGATCCGACGGCCGCAAGCTGTTATACCCCCGTTTCCGGTGTGCACAACGGGGCGAAAATCCTTTGTGAATAAGGCCGATTTGGGGTCGCCCCGGCGGTCTCGCCCCTCCCGCTCGGGCCCGGACTCCAAACATTGTCCGGAGGCCGCTTTCGGGATAGGGAACGCGACCCTTCCTCCTTTCGTTCGCCGCCATGACCAATCCCGCCATCGACCTCCTGCTGACCCGCCGTTCGGTTTCGGCCAACAGCCTGACCGACCCTGGCCCAACTGCGGCAGAGCTTGAAATGATGTTGCGGTCGGCCACGCGCGTGCCGGACCACAAGAAGCTCGTGCCCTGGCGCTTTCTCCTCTTTCAAGGCGAGGCGCGGGCCGCGTTCGGAAAGATTCTCGCCGCGACCTGCCGCGCCGAGGAAAAGGATCCCGGAGCGTTCCGGCTCGAGAATGAGGAGAAGCGCTTCTTGCGCGCTCCGCTCGTCATCGCCGTGATCTCGCGCGTGGTTAAGAATCCGGGGGCGCCGGATTGGGAGCAAATCCTCTCGGCCGGCGCCGCTTGCCAGAATCTTATTCTCGCCGCCACGGCGCTCGGCTACGGCGCGCAATGGATCACCGAATGGTGCGGCTATAGCGAGGGCGTGCGCCGGGCCCTCGGCCTTGCCGAGAACGAGCGCGTCGCCGGCTTCGTCTATATCGGCACCGCCAAGGAAAGGCCCGACGACCGGGAGCGGCCGAAACTCACCGACATCGTTGCCCCCTGGCGTCCGTGAGGCTGTGCCCGGAACGGCCTCAGTAGCCGAACTGCTCGGAGAGGATGCGCTCAGCCAGCGTATGGCCCGGATCGAACATCATGAAAATGTCGATACCGCTCTCCTCCATCACTTCGACCCTGACAACATCGCGGAACTCGGTGTGGTCGGCGACCGCGCTCACGGGGCGCTTCTCGGGCTCGAGCACCTCGATGATGACGTTGGCGTCGTTGGGGAGAAGGGCGCCACGCCAGCGCCGCGGCCGGAAGGGGCTGATCGGGGTCATCGCCAGAAGCGGCGCATTGATCGGCAGAATCGGTCCGTGGGCCGAGAGATTATAGGCGGTGCTGCCGGCGGGTGTCGAAACCAGCACGCCGTCGCAGATGAGCTCGTCCATGCGGACTTTGCCGTCGACGGCGATCCTGAGCTTGGCGGCCTGATAGATCTGCCGGAACAGCGATACCTCGTTGATGGCGAGCGCTTCGTGCGTGGCGCCGTGCCGGTCGTGAGCTGTCATGCGCAGAGGGTGAATAACGGTGCTCTCGGCTGCTTCCAGCCGCTCCTTGAGATTGTTCTCATGGTAATCGTTGAGCAGGAAGCCGACGGAACCCCGGTTCATCCCATAGATTGGAGTTTTGCCGGTGAGATGGCGGTGCATGGTTTGCAGCATCAGACCATCGCCGCCGAGGGCGACGATGGCATCGGTCTCGGTTACGGCGGCGTTGCCGTAGCGTTTGGTCAGCTCTTGCAGCGCCTCCTGTGCCTCCTTGGTCTCGCTGGCAACGAAGGCGATTTTGTCGAAGTGGGCCATGATCCTGTCGCGGCGCTTGGAGTGAAGTTAAGAAGCGGGCACTATAAACGCGACCGCGTCCCGCGAATGCAAGTCCCTAGAATTGACAGCGAATGGTGAATTCATGGCGAACCAAGATCCGCCGGTCCTGATCTATACGACTTTCCCCAGCCTCGACGATGCCAAGCGGGTGGGTGAGGCGCTGGTGGCGGCGCGGCTCGCGGCGTGTGTCAACATGTTCCCGGGCATGATCTCGATCTTCGAGTGGAAGGGGGCACGGGAGGAGGCCAATGAGGTCGCCATGATCGTCAAGACGCGGCGCTCGCTGACCGAGGCCGTGCTCACGGAGACCAAACGGCTCCATCCATACGAGCTGCCGGCGCTGCTCGTGCTGCCGACCGAGGGGGGCAGCGCCGAATATTGCGGCTGGATCGCGGATCAGACGGCAGGCGCAGAGCGAAGATGAGCGCGGCGGCTTTCGTCCTGGCCATCGATCAGGGGACGACGAGCACCCGCGCCATCCTGTTCGACCGCGAGGGCCAGGCCCGGGCCACGGCGCAGGTGCCGCTCACGCAGATCTATCCCGCACCGGGTCAAGTCGAGCACGATCCGGAGGAGATCTGGCGGTCCGTGCTTCATGTCGGCCGTACCGTGCTTGGCGAGGTCGGGCCTAACGCGGTCGCGGCAATCGGCATCGCCAATCAGCGCGAGACCACGGTCGTATGGGAAAGGGCGGCGGGAAGGCCGGTCGCCAATGCCATCGTCTGGCAGGACCGACGCACCACCGAGCTTTGCGCCGAGCTCGCGCGCGAGGGATGGGGCGACCATGTTGCTGAGACAACCGGCCTCGTCATCGACCCTTACTTCTCGGCCACCAAGCTCGCCTGGCTGTTGGCGAATGTGCCGGGGCTGGACGCGCGAGCGCGGGCAGGGGAGGTGTGCTTCGGAACGATCGACAGTTTCCTCCTGTTCAGGTTAACCGGCGGCAGGCTGCATGCCACCGATGCGACCAACGCCGCCCGCACCAAGCTCTACGACATCAGGTCGGGACAATGGGACGAGAAGCTGCTCGATAGGCTCGGCGTGCCGCGCGCCATGCTGCCGGAGGTGCGTGACACGCAAAGCGATTTCGGCGAAAGCGAAGTGCAACATTTCGGCGCGGCCATTCCCATCAGGGGCATGGCGGGCGATCAGCAGGCCGCAGCCTACGGGCAGGCCTGCTTCAAGCCGGGCATGCTGAAGGCGACCTTCGGCACGGGCTGCTTCGTGCTCGCCAATACCGGCACGAACAAGGTGGTGTCCGCCAACCGCATGCTGTCGACCGTTTTTCATCAACTCGAGGGGCGGCGTTGCTACGCGCTGGAAGGCGCGATTTTCATGGCCGGAGCCACGGTGCAATGGCTGAGAGACGGTCTCGGCCTGATTGCATCGTCGGCGGAGAGCGAGACTTTGGCCCGCGAGGCCGATCCAAAGGCGCGCGTTTACCTGGTCCCGGCCTTCCAGGGGCTTGGCGCGCCCTATTGGGATGCCGGCGCGCGAGCCGCCATCCTTGGCCTCAGCCGCGCCGCGTCGAAGGCCGATCTCGTAGCGGCGGGGCTCGAGGCGGTCGCCTTCCAGACCCGCGATCTCCTCAACGCGATGCGGCAGGACATGGCGGCGAGCGGCATCGCCGCGACCTCTCCATTGCGGGTCGATGGGGGCATGACCGTGAATGGATGGTTCCTGCAAAGGCTTGCCGACATTCTCGGCGAGAGGGTCGAGGTGGCACGCAACGCCGAGACGACGGCGCTCGGGGCTGCCTACCACGCAGGACAAGCCACGGGCTTTTTCGGGGATGCCGCGGCGTTGGCAAAGGCTTGGGCGCCCGCACGCGCGTTCGAGCCGATCATGACCGAGGCCGAGCGCGAGGCGCGCTACGGCGGCTGGCTCGACGCGGTCGACCGTGTAAGATCGAAGGGCGCTTCCGTTCCGTGAGCGCATACGCGGTGCACACGCCGCTCGACATCTCCGGGTGTGATACAAGAGGCGGCGGCGTCTCGGGCTTGAGCGCCGAGCTTCACAGTATTGTCACGAACCCGTCACTAAATTGCCGGGGGCGCGAGCAGAGAGGGCACGGGCATGACGATAGCTACAATCGACTTCCAACTTCTCGCCAATGCCGGATTTCCGCCTGCGACCTTCGGGGCCGGCGACATCATCTTCGCGGCCGGCGACAAGGGCGACAAAATGTACGTGGTGCGCACCGGCGAAGTCGAGATCGAACGCGACGGCAAGCTTGTCGAAACGCTATCGGCGGGGGGCATTTTCGGCGAGATGGCGCTGATCGATGGATCGCCGCGGGCCGCCACAGCGCGCGCCAGGACGGCCTGCGAGGTCGCTCCCATCACCGAGAAGAGCTTCCTGTTCCTCGTGCATGAGACACCGTATTTCGCCATCGCCGTGATGCGCACGCTTGCCGAACGGCTGAGGCGTTCCCGGCCGTAAAACCGCCCGGTTTGACCTGCTCCTTGCCATCATGGCTGACGCCAGCCATGATCGGGACAATTCAACCCCGAGCTTCCGTATAAGGCCCTTGTCGCTGTTCGCGAATCTCGCGCTCCGTCGCCCGCGCAATATCGAGGCGTCTACGCTTGGGCGGGACGCCATGGCGGGTGCCATCTCCGCCGTGGTGCAGATCGCCTATTGCATCTCCTTCGCCGCGCTCATTTTCACCGGCGATCTGGCCGGAGGTTTTCCGCTCGGCCTTGCCGGACTGATCATGGGCACCGTGGTCACCTGCGTGGTGATCGCCATGACCTCGACCTTCTCGCCGGTCATCGGCGGGCCGGACTCGCCCGCCGTGGCGGTGATGAGCGTGCTCGCCGCCTCGATCGCCACCGCCCTTGCCGCCAAGGGCGCCGGCACCCAGCAGATCATCGTCAATGTGCTGGTCGCGCTCTCGGTCAGCACGCTGCTCACCGGCATCCTGCTCTACGGCATCGGCGCCCTCCGAATGGGGCAATGGCTCCGCTTCATCCCATACCCGGTGATCGGCGGCTTCCTCGCCGCCTCCGGGATTTTGCTCGTCACCGGCGGCATGGAGGTCGTTACGCAGACCGATCTCACGCTTTCGCCCTCAAGCTGGGAACTCCTCTATTCGCCGCTTTACGGTCCGCAGCTCCTCATCGGGATGCTGTTCGCCGTCGCCATCCCGGTGCTGGCGCGATGGGTACCGGACTACCTTGCCCTGCCGATCGCCTTCTTCGCCTTTCTCATCGTTCTCAACGGAAGCCTCTTCGGTATTGTTGGCGATGAAAGCGTGCGCGCCGCCTGGTTTTTGCCCAAGCTCGGCGAATTGAGTCTGTGGTGGCCCCTCAGTGCCATGATCGGCGAGCAGGTCGATTGGGGGGTGATCGCGCAGAGCAGCGCCGAGATCGGGTCCTTCTGCGGCGTCATGGCAATCGCGCTTCTGCTCGATGTGTCAAGCCTCGAAGTGGCGCGCCAGAAAACCGCCGATCTCGACCAGGAATTTCGCTCCAACGGGCTTGCAAATCTGCTTGCGTCGGTGCTCGGGGGCTTCGGCGGGTCGCTGTCGATGAATGCCTGTCTGCTGCTGGATGAGTCCGGCGCCACCACGCGATGGGCCGGCGCCATCGTCGGATTGGTCTGCGCCCTCATTTTGTTCTCCGGCGCCGATGTCGGCAGCGTGGTGCCGAAGGCCATTCTCGCCGGGATGCTCATCTATCTCGGCGCCGTGATCCTTATCGAATTATGGGCGGCGCCGGCGCAGAGCTCCTGGATGGAATGGGCGCTCACCGGGATCATGACGCTGGTCATCATCAACTTCGGTTATTTCATGGGCGTGGTGGTGGGCGTCATCGGCGCCTGCCTGATGTTCGCACTGAGTTACAGCCGTATTGGCGTGGTCAGGCGTCACCTCACGCGCCAGGAGTTCTCGAGCAATGTCGAGCGCTCGCCGGAGCAGTCGCGCCTGTTGCGCGAGGAGGGCAAACGCGTCCACGTGTTCTGGCTCTCCGGCTTCATCTTCTTCGGCTCGTCAAACGGACTGTTCGAGCGGATCAGGCGGGTCATCGAAGCGCAGCGGGAGAAGCCGGTCGGCTTTGTGGTGCTCGATTTCGGCTCAGTCCCCGGACTCGATACGTCGGCAGTGCTGAGCCTGGTCAAGCTCCGCAACTATTGCGAGGAACACGGCGTAACGCTTGCGTTCTCGGGCTTGAGCGAAAGCATGCGGGTGAGTTTCGAGCGAGCGGGCTTTTTCGGAGCCGCCCGGGTGCATCAGGTGTTCGGCAGCCGCAACGAAGCGGTCGAGTGGTGCGAGGACATGCTGCTCATGCATCACGAGGTTGGTGCGGCCTCGACCCATAGCTTCGAGAGCTGGCTGGAGTCGGAATTCGGCGGCGCGGTCGATTTCGCGCGCATCGCCTCGTACATGGAGCGTCAGGAGCTCAATAATGGAGAATTCTTGTTCCGGCAGGGTGAGCCGGCCGATTCCGTCGTCCTCCAGGCCTCGGGTTCCGTCGCCATTACCATCATCGACGAGCATGGAAAGCCGATGCGCCTAAGGCGCATGATCGGTCACACCGTCGTGGGTGAGATGGGCTTCTATCGCGGCGTGCCCCGCACCGCGAGCGTGATCGCCGAGGGGCCGACCGTCATCTACCGGCTGACGCGCGCGGGCTTCGACAAGATGCAAGAGGAAGACCCGGCCGCCGCGGCGGCTCTGCACAAACTCATTATCAGGCTCTTGTCCGACCGGCTCGAGTTCGCCAATCGCGAAATCTCCGCCCTGCTCTAGGGGGTCATCGCGATCAGCGCCGCGACGATGGCGAGATAGGTCAGCCCGTGGATGAGCTGATCGGTACCGAGCAAATGCCAGAAGCCGGGATCGCCCGCCGTCAGGCCGTTACGTTTGACAACCTGCTCCTTCAGCCAATCGATATGGTAGTGGAGCAGGAATTCGCCGAGCGCGATGGCGCCGGCGATCAGAAGCGAGCCTGGAACCAACACCAGATAAACGAGCGGTGTGAGGGCGACATGGATGCCGGCATGGATGAGACCGCCCGGATGGCCGTAAGTCCCTTTGTTCAAATATTGATACGGGGTCTGCAGGTAGAAATCAGCAACGGCGTGCTTGCCCATCAGCAGAGCGACGGCAGCGAGGATGAGGAGGGCAAGTTCCGGCATCGGCGCTATTTCGAGAGAGCCTCGGCGGCGCCGTCCCATTGCGGCGGAGGAGGATTCATCCGGAAATGGGCAATGCGCTCGCGATAGAGTGCGTAGAGCCTGTCGAGGCGCGAGGTGTTCAATTTCTCGCATTCACGGCTGAGGGCCTCGGCGGTGTCCCAGTCTTGGGCACGGTAGCGGGCTAGAAACTCGCCATGCCGCTCGGCGAGCAAGATGAAGCCCTCGGAGTGCTTGAGCCCGCTGTCGCCGAGAAGCGCGAAGACCCGCGTCGCCTCGGTCTTGCCTTTCACCTTGAGGAGATCGAGCTCGAGAAAGGCGAAATCGGGCGCCCGCGCCGTGGTGGATTGGCCGACGACGGTGCCCACGTCATAGGTCTTCGATTGTCCTTCGAGCCGCGAGGCCACGTTGACGTTGTCGCCGATCACCGAATAATCGAAGCGCGTCTCCGAGCCGAGATTGCCGACGCAGCAGATTCCGGTGTTCAGCCCGATGCCGAGCCTTACCGGCTTGAATGGCCGGCTCTTGGCCTCGGCCTCGTCCTTCCAGAGCGCGTTCAAGCGTTCCATCTCACCCATCATGCGCAGGGCCGCATTACAAGCATGGCTCGGATGCGCGTTGTCGTCGAGCGGCGCATTCCAGAAGGCCATCACCGCGTCGCCCATGAACTTGTCGATGGTGCCTTGCTCCTCGAGAATGATGTTGCTCAACGGCGTGAATAGCGAGTTCAGGAAGCGGGTGAGCTCCTCGGCGTCGAGACCCTCCGAGATGGTGGTGAAGCCGCGCACGTCGCTGAACAACAACGTCATGTCGCGCGTCTCCCCGCCAAGCTTCAGCCGCGACGGGTCGTTGGCAAGTCGTTCGACGAGAGCGGGCGCCATGTAGTGGGAGAAGGCGTGACGCACCCGATTCCGCTCTCGCTCGGTGCGCAGGAAGATGACGATTGTGCCAACGAGATAGATCGCGGCGAGCGCGATCGCCGGGTAGATCGGATCGACCAGCCAGCCGAAGGCTTTGAAGGCATACCAAGAGATGGCGATTACCGCGACGATGGCGGCGCCGCAGAGCACGGCACTGCCGAGCGCGCCCAGGCGATAAATGAGGAAGGCGATGAGCGCTCCGAGCGCAAGGATGTAGAGGAGCTCGGCGGCGGTGGCGAAATCGGGCCGTTGCAGAAAGGCCCCTTGGAGGATTTGCTCGATGGCCTGGGCGTGGAGGGAGACGCCGGGGACGGAGGCCTCAAGCGGCGTCGCTCTGAGATCGAGCAGGCCCGCCGCGCTGGTGCCGATGATCAAAATGCGGCCTTCGATGTCGCCGGCCCCGATCTCGCCGTTGAGCACTTTCCAGGCCGGCAGATAACGCTCCTTGGTTTCGGGGGTGAACCGGAGCCACATCTGGCCGTTCGCTTCGGTCGGCACCTCGAAATCGCCAATGCGAATCTTGGCGATGCCGGTCTTCTCGCCGAAGGCCTTCTCGCCGCTCGCGCCAGACGACTTCACGACATAGGTCGAAGCGCCTTGGGCGAGCCTCAGCACGTCGGCGGCGAATGACGGATAGAGGGTTTCGCCGACCCGGATCGCCATGGGCAGGCGGCGGACAATCTGATCGTGCTCGGGAATCCAGTTCAGAGATCCGGATCCTTGGGCTTGGTCCTGAAGCTCTTTGAGGCTTGCCGCGGCGCCGGGGTAGTAGGGCGCGAACAACTTCGGATCGTCGCCGCCATGCGCGAAACCCGCTTTGGTTTCGGGGATCGAGGTGCCTTGGGGGGCGGCGATGAAGCCGAGCACGACCGGAGCCTTGCCGATCGCCTCGGCGAAGACATGGTCGTTTGACGGGAGCTTCTCGATTTCTTCTCTCAAGCCCTGAATAGCCTCGGACTTTGGCCAGAAGCGCAGCGTGTTGGCGGGCGACATGCGGTCGGGCTCGGGAAACACGATGTCGAAACCGATCGCGACGGCGCCCCCCGCGGCGAGCTTGTCAACGAGATCGGCAAGCACCGTTCGGGGCCAGGGCCATTGGCCAATCGCCTTCAGGGAGTCCTCATCGATATCGACGACACGCACGGGGAGGGAAGGATCGAAAACGCGGGGGCTGAGCCGCTGATAGGCATCGAAGACAAGCGACCTTAACCTTGCGACCGGGCTCGGATCCCAGACGCGCAAGGCAAGCGAGGCGACGATGACCGTCCCCACGATGAGGACATAGAGGAGACGTGGACCCATCCCGGTGCTTGACTTTGCCATGTGGATGCGCGCCGGACCGGCGCGAAATGCCAGAACCTAGCCAATGGCGCTGTGCCGCTCCAGTGCCAAGTTCCGTCCCGGGGTAAGGGCGGCTCATGCCTCAAGCGCGCGCCCAGGGGGGCCACCGCGCCTTCCGGGGGCGAAGGGTGTCCGCCCGGGCACAACTTTCAGGAACGGCCACGCGCTAGCGCGTGGAGGTCGTAGCGGTCTTTGCGGGCTTGACCTGAGAACGGCCGGAGGAGGGCGCAACCAGCCGACCCGATTGCAAAGCAGCCTCGGCCATGGGACCGAAACGGCGCCAGTGCCTCTTCAGCGCGCGCCGATAGACATAGTAGTTGGCCTCGAGCCGGTGCCGCTCGCTCGGTACATAGGACCCTTGCACCATGGTCGCATGGCCCTGCCGCTTGAGATTGCGGAACCAGTCGGCGCGTTCATGGCGCTCGGCGAGAGCGACCAGATAGCTGGCCACGAGCTGCGATTGATAGTCGGCAAGGCGCCAGATGCTGCCATTGGCCTGGATCAGGCCGACGGCGAAGAGGTCGTCGAGCTCGGGGTGGAACACGTTGAGATAGAGGATGGGCTGGCGGTCGGGGCCGAAGATGAGGCCGTTGTCGAGAAAGGGAATGGAAATCTCGTAGCCGGTCCCGTACACGACCAGGTCAGCCTCGGCCTCGCTCCCATCGCTGAACCGCACCTTGTTCCCGGCGAACTCGGTGATGGTCGGCTTCACATCGATGCGGCCGTGGGCAACGAGCTGCGGCAGCACCGTACTCATGGTGGGATGGGTGTCCATGATGCGATGCTCGGGCTCGGGCAGCCCGTAGCGCTCGTTGCGGCCCACCATGAGCGTGTGCCAATGGGTATAGAGCCGGTTGCGCAGGCCCCTCGGCATCGGGATCTTCTCGCAGAAATTGATGATGCCATCCATCGGCCGGCCGAACACGAATTTCGGCACGAAATAGGTGCCGCTGCGCATGCTCAGAGAGGTTCTCCGCGCCACGCTCGTGGCATCGACGACGATATCGCAGGCCGAATTGCCCGAGCCGACCACGACCACGCGCTTGTCGGCGAGCTGCTTCACGCTGCGATAGTCGCGCGAATGCAAGATCTCGCCGGTGAATGTGCCGGGAATGTTGGGCATGCGCGGCACATGGTGATGGCCGTTGGCGATGACGAGAGCGCGATAGAAGCGGGGCCGTTCTTCGCCGGCCACCTGAATGCGCCAGCCGTCCTGGACCCGCTCGGCGCGCTCGACGGGCGCATTGAACTCGATCTTGTCGAGGATGCCGAAATTCAGCGCATAGGCGCGCAAGTAAGCGAGTGTCTCCCGATGCGAAGGATAGGTCGGATATTCCTCGGGGAGGGGGTAGTCGTCGAAGCCGGTGTATTTCCTCGACGAGACCAGATAGGTGGTGTCGTAGACCACGCCGGTGTCGGTCTCCTCGTTCCACAACCCGCCGAGATCGTGCTCCCGCTCCAGACAATCGAACGGGATGCCGCGTTCGCTGAAAGTCTTGGCGGCGGCAAGACCGGATGACCCGGCGCCGACGATGCAGACCTTGTCGGTGTTGCTCTTCACATCCATGTGTCCCGCATCCTTTTACCGGTGACGACCGCGCCCCGGCTAAACTAACGTAGCGGTCTTATTGCCGCAGAGTTAATCCCCGCCAGTAACGCTGTGGCATATTATGGCGTCGATGGTCCAGTCACACAAAGCGCTTTGGGCGCGCCTGCCATGAGCATAGTCTCGCCAAGGAGAACGACTCACAACGGAGCGCGCACCGTGCGTCTTCCGCTTGTCGTGGCTGTAGCTATAGCGGGTCTCGGGCTGTTTTGCGGCAGCGCGCAGGCGGCGAGAATGTGGCTGCCCAAGACCGAGAACCCCTATTGCGACATCTCCACGTATACGCTGCGGGAGCTTCCCGAGGAGGCGATGTCCATGCACGATTCGAACGGCAAGCCCGTTATCGTGGTGAGCGCGTTCACCTTGGTCGACAAGCCGTCTTATGGCCGATTCCTGATGGCGCATGAATGCTGCCACCATTCGCTCGGCCATGTCGGCCGCTTCCGGGACGGCCTCGGCCAAGTCGGGCCGCAGCGGTTCTTCTATATCGCGCCGGCCCTGAAGCAGATGGAGCTCGATGCCGATTGCTGCGCTGTCAAGATGCTGAGATCGAAGGACGAGACCGGCAGCATTGGATCGGCGGAAGAGGCGATGATGCGCTTCGGCTCCTCACCGACCGGCGCCTACTATCCGACCGGAACCGAGCGGGCCGCAAATATCGCCAAATGCAGCGCGCTGGACTGACCCCGCCGCATGTTCGCGGCCATGCCTTTCAGCAAAGTTTAATGTTGCGGCCGGCTGTCCATGCTTCCGCCCGATCGCCATATTTGTCGAGCGATCGAACCGGCCGCGAGGACCGTCCCCTTGGCCTCTCAAGCGCTGTGCTAGAGTGAGGGTCCGCTAAAAGGCGCGGAGAGGAGCTGTGAGCAGCCAGACGGTCATGGCGAAGCCAGCACGGAAACCGGCTTTGGCCCGGCTCGTGGTTGGCGCCTGCGTCGGCATTGCCGTTGTTCTCGGTGCGGCGCGCGTCGAAAGCGCAGAACCCGCCGGCGGCGCCGTTTTGCGGGTCTGCGCCGATCCCGACAACATGCCGTTCTCCAACGCAAAAGGCGAGGGCTTCGAGAACAAGCTCGCCGAGCTCATCGCTCAGAAGCTCGATGCAAGGTTGGAATATTCCTGGTTTGCGGAGGCGACCGGCTACGTTCCCAATACGATGGGAAGCGGGGCCTGCGATCTCGTCATGGGCTACGCGCAAGGTACGGGGCTGATCGAGGACACCAATCCCTATTACTACACCTCCTACCTCCTGATTTATCGCCAGGACAACGCCAGTCTCGGAGAGGTGGAAAGCCTTTTCGATCCGCGTCTCAAGGGCAAGAGGATCGGCTTCGTCGCGCGGACGCCGCCGGCGAGCATCCTCGCCATGCACGGGCTGGTGGCGAAGGCGAAGCCCTTCGAGATCCACTCTGACGAAGGCGCCTCAACGGCCGCGGTGACGATGATCGGCGAGATCGCCTCCGGCCAACTCGACGCGGGGATTCTGTGGGGGCCGGTCGGCGGCTATTACGCGCAGCGCGCCGCCGCAACACTCAAGCTGGTGCCGTTGGTGAAAGAGACTGCCGGGCCGCGCACCATCTACGGCATCACCATGGGGGTGCGGCCGAGCGAGCCTGAGTGGAAGCACACGATCAACAAGTTCATCGCCGCGAACCAGGGCGAGATCAACCTGATCTTGCAGAGTTACAATGTGCCGGTGCTGGACGATAAGGGCAATCTGATTGCGGCCGCCTCGGCTGAACGGTGAGGTCGCGGCCGCCTGGCGCGATCACATCTTGCACACACTCTCAGGCTCGTCGATGCCGAGCGTGTCCACCTCGATCTCCGGGTGGCTTGCGTGCGGGAAGCCGCGCTGAGGCGAGAAGGCGACGGGGACCTTATCGGTGGCGATGATGATCGGCTGCCGGAATTGCCCGTCCCAGGGGCGGAATTGCTGCTTGATGCCCTTGAACGGAGCAAGCTGGAGTTCGGGGCCGTGAATGAAGGCCGCGACGGTGGCGAAATCCGAACCGGGATTGCGCGTCACCGCCTCGCCGATGGCGCGCGTCGCCACAGAGGCCTGATAGTCGATCGGCAACATCAGGCGATGGAAGTCCTTCTCGAAGTTATTGTTGGCCTGGGTCGCGCCCCATTTCTCGTGGCCCGCACTCCAGGTCGTGGCGATCAGACCCGTGGTGCCGGCGACCGGGCGTGGATCGCCGCCGCCGCGATAGGGGATGTACGGGCCGAAGACCTGGTCCTCGTCGGCAACGACGATCACCTGATAGTCGGGATTGGCGGCAAAGGCTGCGCCGGCGCTCGCCTGCTTGCCGGGGGGCACGGTACCGACATCGTCGCGACGGCCGCCTGAGATGTCCTTGTACTCGCGGATGTCCACAATCGTGGCGCCGAAGCGGCCGGCCGCGCGCTTGATGGCCTCGGCATAAGCGAGGTCGCCGGGAGTCGAGCCGTGTACGAGCAGCCAGTTGGTCCATTTCATCGTGACGAGATACTGGGCCAGCGCATCGGCAAGCATGTATCGGTCAGGAACGATATGCATGACGTTGGCGCGGCAATTTTCTTGCCTCAGCGACACGTCGGTGGCGCGGATATTGAAGAGAAGAATGTCCTTGTCCTTGGCCCAGTCGGAGAGCTTGAGCAGCGTGTCGGCGGAGGCGTCGACGACGATGTAGTGATGTCCGCTCGCGAGGAATTTCTCTAGCGCCTCGACCGCTTTCTCCGCCGAGGCGATGCTGCTGACATCGAGGCTGTAGGCGTGGCCGGTAAAGCGGCCGCCGGCATTGTTCTCTTCGATGGCCATCTTGGCTCCGGCGATGCCGGCGTCTTTCGGTTCGACATCGAGGCGCGAGGCGGGCCGCGGATGTTCGACCGTCTCGCGGAGATAACCGATCGGGACCGGCGCCAAGGGCGGGGATTGCGGCACCTGAACCGTGAAGCCGCCTTCGTTCTTCGTCGCGGCGTCGCCCTTTGTGGCCGGGGAGGCCGACTCCCCGGCGCGCACGGGGCCAGGTGAGGTCAGCGCGATGCCGGCGAGCAGCGCGAGCGCGGCGGCAAGACCGAGCCATGGGTCGGGCCGCCCGAACATGCGGCAGGAAAACTTGGACAAGAGATGCATGGGTTTCAGACCGAGTGACGCGAGAACCTGGGCCGGTTGTCAGCTTGATTGAACCCGCGCCGGCGTTTGGCGTCGGGGTTCGAAAAACGGGGCCGAGCAGCCTCCGGCGCATGGTAGCGATAAAGAAAGCGGCATTGCAAGGCGGAAACCGGAGCGGGACAATTTGGTGCCACCGGCCTGCTTGGCGTGTGCTTATCCCTTGCTGCGCCAAGAATGGCGGCGGTCGGCGGGCAGCGCCTTGTGGGGAATTTCTCGGGTGATCGTCCCGTTAACGCTGCCTGCGTGCTATCGTGACGTTGATGGGATTCTCTATTGGCTCCGCGCTCCGCTTCGGCTGGGAGACCTTCAAGCGCCGCCCCTGGCTCTTTGTGGGCGCGTTTCTGCTCATTGTCATTGCACAGGGTGTGGTCGAAGGGGCCGGGCGTGGGAGCGACAGGCTGTTTACCGGATCTGGCGAGGATTTCGCCATTCTCGGCAGTCTGGTCTATCTCGCGCTCAGCGCTCTTGTCAGCATGGGTGTCACGGCCTTCGCGCTCGCCGCGCACGATAATCCCGACACGGTTGAGATCTCCACGCTGTGGCATCCCCACCCGTTCTGGAAATATCTCGGCCTGACGATTATCTTTTCCCTCGTTGCCGTCGCCGGCTTCCTGCTCGGCTTAGTTCTCGTGACCGGGCTCGGTCTCGAGACCGGCCTAGCGATCGGCATCCCGCTTCTCCTTGTGCTCGGCGTGATCTTCTCGCTGATGTTTATTTTTTCGGGTTTCCTCGTGGTCGACCGCGATCTCGGCCCTATAGAGGCAATGAAACAGAGCTATCGCATGACGTACGGGTACAAGTGGAGCCTCCTTGGGCTCCTCTTGCTGCTGTTCCTCATCAATGTGCTCGGCCTTCTCGCTTTCATTGTCGGCATTTTCGTATCGGCGCCAGTTTCCTTGCTTGCCGTTACGCATGCCTATCGCGTCTTGTCCGGCGGTGCACGAACGCAGCCGGCCGATGCGACGCTGGCGGCTTGACGCAGCAGCGCGACGGCAATCTCTACAACATGAGGCTGTTAAATGAACGCGGTCGCGCTATTCCGCGGGCACCAGCGGACGCTCCGCCTTCGTAGCTTCGGCGGCGTTCCGCGGATTGCGGTAGACGAAGGACGCGGGCGGCCGTGACGCCTCCTCGCGCGCGAGCCGCACCATCTCGCCGTGATAGGGCGAGAGTGCGCAAGCCGGGTCGGTGTTGCGAGCGTCGCCGGTGATGGCCATGGCCTGGCAGCGGCAGCCGCCGAAATCGATCTCCCTGAAGGCGCAAGACCGGCACGGCTCCTTCATCCAGTCGGTGCCGCGGAAGGCGTTGAACGCCTCGGAGTTGAGCCAGATGTCGAGAAGCGGACGATCCTGCACATTGTCGAACGACAGCGTCTTGATCGTTTCGGCGGCATGGCAGGGGAGCACCTTGCCGGCCGGGGTGATGTTCATGAAACCCTTGCCCCAGCCTCCCATGCAGGGTTTGGGCCGCTTGGCGTAGTAATCGGGCACCACCATGTCGATGGTGAGCACGCCTTTCAGCCGCTCGCGCTCCCGCTCCACGAGCTCGATCGACTTCAGCGTCTCGTCATAGGTCGGGATCAGGGCGGCGCGATTGAGATAGGCCCAGCCGTAATACTGCACGTGAGCGATTTCGAGTCGCTGAGCCCCGAGCTTGACGGCGAGCTCGATATAGCGGCCGACATTGTGGATGTTCTGGCGATGGATCGGAGCGTTGATGGTGAGGGGAAGACCAAGCTCGGTCACCCAGCGGGCGACGTCGAGCTTCTTCTGGGTGGCGCCGGGATAGGCGCCGATCCGCTCGGCATTCTCGGCATCGACGTCCTGGAACGAAATCTGGACGTGATCCAGCCCGCGCTTGGCAAGATCCTCGAGGCGGGGGCGATTGAGGGTGACGGCGGCGGTGATCAGGTTGCTATAGAGGCCGGCTTCTGAGGCCGCCGAGACGATCTGCTCGAGATCCTTCCGCGCGGTGGGCTCCCCGCCCGAGAGATGCACCTGAAGGATGCCCATCGCGCCGGCCTGCTTCATCACCGAGCACCACGTCTCGGTGGACAGCTCCTTGTTGACGCGCTCGAGCTCGATCGGATTGGAGCAATAGGCGCATTGCAGCGGGCAGCGATGAGTGAGCTCGGCCAGGAGCCCAACCGGCGCGCGCGCACAAAGCGCCGCCGTGGCGCTGCCGCTCACGCCCTCGGTCGGCTCGTCATCGACGACAAGCGTTTCGCAATGTCCGTTGCCCTTAAGCTCCTCGCTCATCCTTTTATGTATCCCTTGTCAGCCAGGCCCTGGAGCAAGTCGAGCACGTCGGCGCGGATCACGTCGGCCAGCGCCGAATACTCCGTGGCGAGCACCGCCACAATGTCGTCCACACTTCTCTTACCGTCGCACAGCTTGAGCACGGCGACGGCGGTCTGGTCGGGCGTCAGCACCCGCTCCGGCGCCAACAAAATCCACCGGTCCCGGCCCGCATCGTGACGGAGCTTCAGGTAGGCCGGCAAATGCGGCCGCGTCTCGCGTCCGACAATGAGGCGAGCCGGGGTGGTGATCTCGCTCATGCTTTGCTCGGCACGAAAGCGCCGGGCGGGACCAGCCCGGGCTCGACATAGGCGTAGTGAAGCGCATCGAGCTGCGCCCACAGCACGTTACATTTGAATCTGAGCGCATCGAGCGCGGCGGCCTGCGCCTCGGGCGTGCGCGCGTTGCGCTTCACGTATTCCAGGGCGAAATCCGCATCGTCCGGGGCCTGCGTCAGGCGGCGCTTGAAATAGGCCATCACCTCGTCGCTGATGAAATCGTAATGCTCGAGCATGCCCGAGATGCGCTCCTTGTGGATCTTGGGCGCGAACAACTCGGTGAGCGAGGAGGCCACCGCCTCGACCAGAGTCTTCTCCCGCACGAAATTGACATAGGCCTCGACGGCGAAACGGGTCTCGGGGAGGGCGCCTTTCATGGAGACAACGTAGTCCCGGTCGAGCCCGAGTCCATCGGTCAAGACGAGCCAGCGCTCGATCCCGCCTTCCTCCTGGCCGAAGCCGTCATGGTCCATGACGCGGTGGATCCAGTCGCGCCTAAACTCGCGGTCGTGACACCGGCTTATCAAGGCGGCGTCCTTGCGCGGCACCGCCGACTGATAGCAATAACGGTTGAGCGCCCAGGCCTGCACCTGGCCCTTGTTGAGCTTGCCGCCATGCAGCAGCTTATGAAAGGGATGCTTGTCGTGATAGCGCTCGGCCCCAATGGCGCGAAGCTCCTGCTCCAATTCCTCGGGGCTCATGATTTTGGTCACGGCGATTGCCTCTTCCTACCCGATCCTGACGAGGTACTCGAGTAGTTCTCCCTAGAATTCGCGCCCTCGATGCACGTCAATGGCGGCGATGCCCGGCATCCGGGCGAATGTCCACGGATAAAATATAGGAAACACTCTTGCGAGTCGCATGATCCGTACATGAACGCTAAGTGGATACCAGATTAAGAAAATCTGAACGGCACACTTGCCAAGCGAAGACATATGCTAATCGAGGTTCCGTCCCCCGGCTACAGCCCTCGCTAGGGCCGACGGCGACCCGGTTTGCCGGATCGCCACTCCCGTTCATTCCTCCGGTCTTGACAAGACGGGGCGCTCTCGGCCCGATTGCGCGAAGCGGGGGGAAGAGGGAGGGGGTCGTGACCTTGATTGTCAAACTTCTCATCCTGGTGGTTGCGGCGCTCTACGCCAGGTTTGGTGCCGTGGCGCTCAGGCGGCCGATCTCCGATTTCTATGTCGCCGGCCGGCTCGTGCCCGCCATGTTCAACGGCGCGGCAATCGCTATCGGACTTGGCCCGGTGCTCGCCTTTGCCGCCCTTGCCAGCGCTCTCAGCCAGGATTGGGACGGGCTCTCGCTGCTTGCTCTCAGCGGGGGAGCGGGCTTGGTCACCATCGCGTTCTTGCTCGCGCCTTATCTCCGCAAGTTCGGCGGCTATTCGGTCCCGGATTTTCTTGGCGAGCGGTTTGACCAGCCGGGGATCAGGCCGCTCGCGGTGCTCGCCGTGATCCTATGCACGTTCCCGGCTCTTGTCCTGTCCTTGTTGGGGTTGGGCCAATTGGCCACGCGCATCTTCGCCATCGACCTCGTCACGGGGGTTGGGCTTGCCGTCGCGATGCTCCTGTCATGCAGTTTCGCCGCAGGCATGCGCTCGGCGAGCCTCACCCAGATCGTCCAGTACGCGGTGCTGCTTGCCGCCTCCTTGGTCGCGTTAGCACTGGTGCTGGGGCAACAGGGCGCTCTCTTTCCTGCGCTCGATGCTGCCCGTCTCGCCTCCATCAGGCTTGAGACCTTCGCCGCCGAGGACAGCCTGAACCGCTTCGCGCTGCTGTTCTGTGTTACGGCGGGGATAGCGTCGCTGCCGCATCTCCTGCTCCGAGGTCTTGTCACGCCTTCCATCGAAGAAGCGCGGACATCGTTCCTGTGGGCGCTCCCCTTCACCGCGGCCTTGTGCCTTCTGGCGGCGCCCTATCTCGCACTGTTCGGCGAGGCGCCGGCGGCAACGGCCGACATGACGACAATCCTCGGCTTCGGATTCACCGCAACGGGCGCGATCGCGGCGTTGCTGGCGCTCGGCAGCGGGCTCGCTCTGGCCGCCGCCAACGTGCTGTCATATGACCTATACTACAAGGGCTTGCATCCCACCGCTTCGACCGAGCGTCGCATTCTCGTTGCGCGGGCAGCGATCGTGGCCGTCGCCGGGCTTGCCGCTTGGGCGGCGCTGGCCGCGCCGGAAACGATCCTCGCGATGACCGGAGGCGTCTTCTCGCTGGCGGCGAGCACGCTCTTGCCCGCTCTCCTTCTCGGTATCTGGTGGAAACGTGCAAGCGGCGAAGGCGCTCTTGCCGGCATGCTGGCGGGACTTGCCGTGTGTCTCTATTACATGGTGGCGTCACGCTACTTTCCGTTCGCCTTCTACGAGACCTCGAGCTTCCTCTCGAACGCCACGGCGGACGAGGCCGCGCGCTACAACGACTTGAGGCAGAGCTATTATCTTGCCGATGAAACGACGCGAGCCGCTTCGTTGGCGGCCTGGGAAAAAACGGCCCGCGCGGTCGCCAATTGGGGCGGCGTGAAACGAGACTTCGCCGGCCTGTTCGCCGTACCGGTCGGCGTGGCGGTGATGATCGGGGTGAGCCTGTTCACGCCGGCGCCGGCGCGGGAGGTTCAGAACTTCGTCGAGGATTTGCGTAAGCCGTCGGTCGCGTAGCTTCCGGTGAAGCGCTACTGCGCCGGGGGGTTGGCGACCGACTGCGCTTCAGGCGGTGCGCCATCGCCGAGCAGGCGGAAAGAATCGCGGAAACGCTTGGCGTCATCGCCGGTGGCGTGGCTCTTGGGACCGGCCGTGACCAACATATAGATGCGATCGCCGGACGGCACGACATCGATCAGATGACTGAGCTTGCCTTTTTTGTCGTCGGCGATCGCTTCGAAGCCCGGGTATCCGGCAATGGTCGCCGTTCCCCTTTTTCGCAAACGGGTTTCGCTGCCCTTGGCATAGGCGTTGACGAGCTTGACGTAAGTGTCGTTATCGGGGCTCGGCCCTTTGCCGGGCGGGTATTCGAACACTACCACGCTATAGACGGTGTCCTCTCCCAGGCTCACCTGGAAATCGTATTGGAGCAGCGGGTTCTGACCTTCGACCGCGGCGCTCGTCATCTTGGGCGCGCCGGGAAAGGTCACGGCGAAGCCCCGCTCGGGGGATTGGAACTCGGTCCATTGCGGCTCTTCCGCGGCCGATTGCGCACCCGGCTGGTCCTCGGCGAACGCGGTGGAGGCCGCCGTGGCAAGGAAAAGCACGCCTAACGCTACGCTGCGTATCGACATTGACGCCTCCCCCTCGTCGCGTTTCTCGAATCGGCATCTTAGCCGATCATGTCTTGCCGTTCACCCAACAGGCCTGCCGTCAACCTTGCGGCGACGATTTCAGCGCCCTTTCATACATGGCTTCGACATCCGTCTTGAGAGCGCGGCGGGTGTCGGGGCGCAGATAGAGCATATGTCCGCCGGCATAGGCCTCGATCACGATCGGGCTTGCGCCTTGGAGCGGCGTGAGCTGGTTCACGAGATAGGCGGGCGCAAGATAGGGCGTGATCAAGTCGGTATAGCCCGTGGCAATGAACACTTCGAGCCCGCGATTGGCGGCGCGGGCGTCCTGAATATCGCCGAGTACTCCGGCATAGCCTTGGCGGGTAGGCCTCGTTCCGAAATCCCATTTGCCCCGCACCTCGCGATTGAGCAGGCGGTAGGTCATGTCGGTCTTGTAGCCGAGCTCTTCCTGCGCATATTGGACGAAGGCGCCGGTCCACAAGGGAACGGTGGAATCGAGCACGGGATCGGGTCCGTGCGGCCAGGCGCTCGCCGGGTTGGGATCGGGGCCGCTAACGCTTCCGTCATAGCGGCTCAGCACTTGGCCGTTGGCGCGATCGAACTCCTTGATGAAGAGCGAGGGCGGAATGCGCGCGAAGTTCCGGCGCACGATCTCGACCGGTAGGCCCGTCAGCCGCGCCACCGTATCGCTCGCGGTCTCGGCGCCTTCCACCGCACCCGAAGCAAGCGCCACCAGATAGTCGGTCAGCGCGTAGCGCTCGGTTGCTTGCAGCGCCTGTGAGAGCGTCTCGCGCCCGGCGATGCCTTTGCTTTCGAGATTGACGGCGGCGAAGGAGGGAAGCCCAAGCGCCCACGGAAGCGGGTCGTAGTCCTCGCCGTTGAGAAGAGCAAATTCGAGGGCGGGCGAAATGAGGACGAGGCCGCTCGGCGAGATTCCACCGGTCTTCTGAAGCGCGCGGGTAATGGTCGCGACGCGGAACCCGCCATAGCTTTCGCCGGTCAGAAAAACCGGCGAGCCGAGCCGTCCCGCATCGCTGAGGTAAAGCCGGATGAAATTGGCAAGCGCCTGTGTGTCTTGCTCGACGCCGAAGAAATCGCCTTCGTCCTTGGGTGCACGGCTGTAGCCGGTTGCCACCGGGTCGACGAAGACGAGATCGGTGAAATCGAGCCAGCTTGCCTCATTGACGACGAGGCGGGGAGGGGGGCCCTGCAACTCGCCCTTGGCGCTCACCGCGACAGTCTTAGGGCCGATGGCGCCGAGGTGGAGATAGGCCGAGGCGGCGCCCGGTCCGCCATTGAAGACGAAAGTGATCGGCCGTTTCGGGTCTGGCGGCTCCCGTGTGTAGGCGACGTAGAAAATGCTCGCCAATGTCTTGCCCTGCGCGTCGCGGAGCGGAAGCATGCCGGCTTTCGCGCTGTAGGGGACCTCCACACCGGCAAGGTGGGCGCTGTGTCGCGTGATCGAGGCAGGGGGGACGAGATCGGCGGCTTCCTCGCCGGCGGACTGCGTGCCGGCTTTTTGCTCGGTGGCGACCGGTTGCCCGGCCGTTTCCGGTCGCGGCGACGGATTGGCGTCCTCCCCGAGTGCCCCGGTGGGGAGAAGGAGAAGGGCGGCGAGCGTCCCGAACTTGAGGAGGCGGCCGATGCGGTTCAGAAGCTCGGTCACATATTTGCTCCGGTACGATTCTGGGAAAAAAGAGCCGGTGGCGGGAAACGTAGGGGCGGGGGGCTCGGGAAACCAGGGCCACGAGACCGTTTTCGGCGCAGGAGTGGGCGTGGGCTCCACCTGTTGCCCGCAGGAGTGGGCGTGGGCTCCACCTGTTGCTTGCCCCAGGCCAGGCGTTGCAAACGAGCCACGTCGCCCCGCCCTTGAGCGGATCGGGCGATAAAACGATAGGCCGTGAGGGGTTTGGCGGCTAATGTAGAGTTTCGCGCAGAGCTGCCCAGCCATCAAGGCTTGGCTGAAGTCCCCGGCGTCCCCGTCTCCGCGTTCGCGCCGGAGGGACACTCGCATAACGCCTCTTCATGGCGGCAAGGACGGCGAGAGGCAAGCTGGTGCGGCTTGGGGCTTCCACGGCGGGGGGCGGGAAGCCTCGACCCGGCAATACTCGAAAATTTCCCCTGGAGTTCGCATCATGGCTGTTGGGCCGCATGAGACGGGCCACGGTTCGCCTCGATAGGGAGCCGCTTCCACATGGTCAGTCCCATGCGTGAAAAACGCGTTTGGCCTCCTCAGGATAAGGACGCCGACGGAGAGACCGCGGCCGCCTTCGAGGCCGCTGTCGCCGTGGTCAAGGAGACTGTGGTCCGATCAGGCGAGGTTCTGGTTTCGGCGAAGGAGGATCTCAGCAACCACCAGCGTTGGCTGAAAGTTCAGACCGCAGCGGTCGAGGCGGACCGAGAACGGCACGCGCGGTGGCTGCAACGTCAACGCGAGCGCCAGGAGGCGATTGAACGGCGGGAAAAGAGGCGGGCGCGGCGCCGAGCCAGGCGTCAGGCGGCTGCTCGTTCGCTTCAGGATGCGGCGTCGGCCGCTGTCTTCGGCGTGCGCGCCACGGTCTGGCGCGTATTCGCGACGATTGCCGCCGGCCTGAACGCCATCGACGCAATGGCCTTGAACGGAGTGCGCTGGATCGGCGCTCGACTCCGTGGTGCTGCGCTCTATGTCGGAGGATCGCTCTGGCGGGCCGCGTTTTTGGCCGGGATACAATTGCGCGCCGTCGCACGCGTTGTTTATTCTTCGCTCGCTTCCGGTCTTAGCTCACTTCGCGTTTTACTCGCGGGGAGCGCTGCTCGCGCCGGCGCCAAGGTCAACACCGTTGCACCCGTTGTCGGCAACGTCCTTGGGCGGTTCTTTGGCGCTGTCGCGGCCTCGACGCGCAATGCTTCGGATGGCTTGGGACAATGGCTTCGGGCTAGTTCTCCATGGTTGTCGGACAAAGCGGACAGTCTTGGGCGTTCGGTCGGCGCGAGGATCGCTCCCGCTTTCTCCTTCGTGTCCGCCAGGGCCCAGGCTTTTGCGCCGGTGTTGTCGGAGCGAATTGCCAAGGCCGGAGCGGTCGCGGGGACCTATTTGCGGGGAGGCGCGCTCCGCGCCAAGTCGCTTGTGGAATGGTCCAAAGCCCCTGCGGTTGACGCCGAAAACGCAGTATCCTTGCCGCATCGCCTAG
>JACMJU010000110.1 GCA_014380485.1 Methyloceanibacter sp. | reverse complement strand
TCGTTGGCTGAGATTGGAGCGGGCGCGGCAGCTCCTGCGCGAGACCACATTGCCCGTGCTCGACGTGGCGCTCGCCACCGGCTTTGCCTCGGCTAGCCAATTCGCCCGCGCCTATACGAGGGCCTTCGGCGTGCCGCCGAGCCGAACCCGCATCAGCGGATAGAGAGCGCTTATTGGGAGGCGACCCCGACGAAGGCGCTGCCGCCCGGAATGCAAGCCCACTGCCCCACGACCGGGGTCCGGACCAAGGTCTGGTTTTGCTCCAGATACTGCATCGACGCGAGATAGCCGGCGGGACCGCGGCATTGCCGATAGCTCAATTCTTGGGTGATCCACTCCGGGGGGATCGGAATCTCGATGCACCCGATGGCGCGGAAATAGGCAGTACGCTCCTCACGCGTCATCGACCGCTCTTGGTCGTAGATTTTCCCTGGTTGATCGGCTCGAGCGGGGTCTCGGCGGCGGGGCAAGCCGTGACGACGATCGCGACATAGGGAGGATCGGTATCGATGAGCTGCGTTCTCTCCTGTGCGAGGGCGCTCCCTGAGAGAAGGACGATGAGGAGAGCGAGCAGGCGCATTTCCGTCACCCTCTGCCGCGCCCGGCCCAAAGGATCGCGTCGCTGTCGAAAGCATGTTTCTCGCGCCAACGTGGTCCCGGACCGCGCATGTAGTGAAGCTCGGGGCGGTAGGGATCTAACAGGCCATTCACGACCTTGCGCAGAGCGCCCGCAACCACCACGGGATTCCAAGTCTTGGGGGTTTCAGTGACGCTCGCGGCCACTGAGTTCGCCTGTAATTCTGCAATTTGCATCTTCATGGCAATGCCTCCAGTGGACTTCTCTTCATGCTCAAAGCTAGGCCTTGAGCGCGGCTTTGGGCCAATATCCGGTGGCTATCGTTTCCGAAGCCGCACGGTATCTGACGCGCCGGCAGCCAATGAGGTTCAAGCCTCTGGAATGCGGGACGTGGTCCCTTTTCGCCGGATCGTGGTAGCCTCGGTTCGGCGTTGAGGACGCGGGATCGCGCGAAGGCCGAGGCGAAAGTTTCTGAGCTCTACTGCAAGGGCTAAGGAGGCGGGATGGCGACGACAAGGCTTTCGTTCAAGCTTTTGAAGGCGCGCAACTCTGCGCGGCGCCGCACCACTTCCCCGCGGCGAACCCCCGGCAACGGCGGCAACCCCGAAACCGAGACCTACGCCACCGGCTCAAACGCGCCGACCACCGGCGAGCTTCAACTCGAAATCTCGATCGGACGCAGGGTGAAGCTACTGCGCCAGCGCCTGCAACTCACTGCCACCGAGCTTGCCGCGGAGGCCGGTCTGTCGCCGGGCATGCTGTCGAAGATCGAAAACGGCGGCACCTCGCCGTCGCTCTCCACCTTGAAGGCGCTCGCCCGCGCGCTGAACGTGCCGCTGACGAGCTTCTTCGCCGATTTCGAGGAGCGGCGCGATTGCTCCTATGTGCGCGCGGGTCAAGGCGTCTTGATCGAGCGACGCGGCACCAAGTCGGGACACCGCTACGAGCTTCTCGGCCACTCGATCTCCGGCGACATCGTCGTCGAACCTTATCTCATCACCTTGAGCGAGGACGCCGAGCCCTACGCGCTGTTCCAGCATGACGGGGTCGAGTTCCTCTATATGCTCACCGGCAAAGTCATTTACCGCCACGCCGACAAGCTCTATCCGATGTCGCCGGGCGATGCGCTGTTCTTCGACGCCGGCGCGCCGCACGGGCCGGAAGAGCTGCTCGAGCGGCCGATGACCTATCTTTCGATCATCATCTACCCGCGCGCTTGAATTTCCCCCTAGGAAACTTTATTTCATGTGGGTTGACGAGCGGCTTTGCCCCGTAGCATGGTGCAGGCCGCATTACACGGAGCTTTTCTCGAATGTGCGGCATCGTCGGACTCTTCATCAAGGATCCCTCTCTCGAACCCGAGCTCGGCCGGCTCACCGCCGGCATGCTCGCCACGCTGTCGGACCGCGGGCCTGACAGCGCGGGCTTCGCCGTCTATGGCGCCGGAAAGGCGGGCGAAACCAAGCTGACGCTGCGCGCCGCGTCCGCCGTCGCGGCGAAGGAGACCGAAGCCCGTATTGCCAAGGCCTTCGGAAGCGCTACCGTCAATTCGCAAGACACCCATATCGTTGTCGCCCTGCCCGATGAGTCCGTGGCCGCGCTGCTTGACTGGCTCGCGCGCGAAGCGCCCGGCATCGAGACGGTCGGACGCGGGCGGCGGATCGAGGTCTACAAGGAGGTTGGCCTCCCCGAGAAGGTGACCGAGCGCTTCGGCCTTGCCGCCATGCGCGGCACCCACGCCATCGGCCACACCCGCATGGCGACGGAATCGGCGGTGACCACGGACGGCGCCCATCCTTATTCGACCGGCAAGGACCAGTGCCTGGTGCATAACGGCTCGCTCTCGAACCACAACAATCTCCGCCGCGTGCTCAAGCGCGAAGGCTTCGCCTTCGACACCGAGAACGACACCGAAGTCGCCGCCGGCTATCTCAGCTGGAAGATGCGCGAGGGGCTCTCGCTCGGCGACGCGCTCAAAGTGAGCCTCGACGATCTCGACGGCTTCTACACTTTCGTGGTCGGCACCGAGAACGGCTTCGGCGTGCTCCGCGACG
>JACMJU010000109.1 GCA_014380485.1 Methyloceanibacter sp. | reverse complement strand
CGCGCCGATGCAGTACTTGGCCCCGTTCTCGGGCTGCGCCATGGGCGAGTTCTTCCGCGACAACGGCATGCATGCGGTGGTGTTCTACGACGATTTGTCCAAACAGGCCGTGGCCTACCGCCAGATGTCGCTTCTGCTACGCCGTCCGCCGGGGCGCGAAGCCTATCCGGGCGATGTGTTCTATCTTCACTCGCGCCTCTTGGAGCGCGCCGCCAAGCTGAACAAGGACAACGGCTCAGGCTCGTTGACCGCCCTTCCCGTCATCGAGACCCAGGCCAACGACGTGTCGGCCTATATCCCAACCAACGTCATCTCCATCACCGACGGTCAGATCTTCCTCGAGACCGACCTGTTCTATCAGGGCATTCGACCGGCGGTGAATGTGGGTCTGTCGGTGTCGCGCGTAGGCTCCGCCGCCCAGGTCAAGGCGATGAAGCAGGTGGCCGGCAAGATCAAGGGCGAGCTTGCCCAATATCGCGAAATGGCGGCGTTCGCCCAATTCGGCTCGGACCTCGACGCCACCACCCAGCGACTGCTCAATCGCGGCGCCCGCCTGACCGAGTTGCTCAAGCAGCCGCAATTCTCGCCGATGGAGGTCGAGGAGCAGGTGGTGGTCATTTATGCCGGGGTGAACGGTTACCTCGATCCTATTCCGGTCTCGGAGGTTCGGCGGTTCGAGGATGAGTTGCTGCGCTACATGCGCGCCGAGCATCCCGGCATTCTCGCCGCCATCCGCGACAGCAAGGAGATTTCCAAGGAGACCGGCGACAAGCTGAAGGCTGCCGTCGACAAATTCGCCAAGGCCTTTGCGTGAGTTGAGCCATGCCGTCGCTGAAGGACCTGCGCAATCGCATCGCTTCCGTCAAGGCGACGCAGAAGATCACCAAGGCCATGCAGATGGTGGCCGCGGCGAAGCTTCGGCGCGCCCAGACGGCCGCCGAAGCGGCGCGGCCCTACGCAACCCGCATGGAGACCGTGCTCGCCAATCTCGCCACCGCGCTGCAAGGCCGCGAGGGCGGTCCCCCGTTGATGATTGGGACAGGTAAGGACGCCGTTCATCTTCTCATTGTCTGTACCGCCGAGCGCGGCCTTTGCGGCGCGTTCAACTCGGCCATCGTGCGGCTCGCGCGAGAGCATATCAACCGGCACCTGGCCGACGGCAACCAGGTGAAGATCCTCTGCGTCGGCAGGAAAGGGTTCGATCAGCTCAAGCGGCAGTTTGCTTCCCTCATCATCGACGTCATGGACTTTCGGGGCGTTCGCCAGCTCGCTTTCGAGCATGCCGAGAGGGTCGCCGAGAAGGTGCTTGCGCTGTTCGCCGAGGGCGTCTTCGACGTGGCCACTCTGTTCTTCTCCCGCTTCCGTTCGGTGATCAGCCAAGTCCCCACAGCACAGCAGATCATCCCGGCCACCATTCCGGCCGAAACGCCGGGAGCGGAGGCAGCTCTTGGCGGCGCCGTTTATGAGTACGAGCCCGACGAGGCCGATATCCTGGCCGAGCTGCTTCCCCTCAATATCGCCGTGCAGGTTTTCAAGGCCTTGCTCGAGAACGCCGCCTCCGAGCAGGGCGCGCGCATGAGCGCCATGGACAACGCCACCCGCAATGCCGGCGACATGATCGGCCGGCTGACACTGAAATATAACCGCTCCCGCCAGGCCATGATCACCAAGGAGCTGATCGAGATCATCTCCGGCGCCGAGGCGCTATAGTCACCGTGAGACCGTAAGGAACGCTTGCAATGGCAAAGAAGTCACCCGTGATCGCAGAGACCAAGAAGCAGCAGAAGAAGATCGCCGCCGGTAAGGGCGCGCGCGGCCAGGTGCGGCAGGTCATGAGTGCCGTGGTCGATGTCCAGTTCGACGAAGACCTCCCCGAGATCTTGAACGCGCTCGAGACCGACAATCACGGCAACCGCCTGGTGCTCGAAGTCGCCCAGCATCTCGGCGAGAACACGGTGCGCACGATCGCCATGGACTCGACCGAAGGCCTGGTGCGGGGACAGGAGGTGTTCGACACCGGCGAGCCGATCGCCGTACCGGTCGGCGACGAAACCTTGGGCCGCATCATGAACGTGGTGGGCGAGGCGGTCGACGAGGCCGGTCCGATCAAGACGGATGAGAAGCGCCCGATCCATCAACCCGCGCCGTCTTATGTCGACCAGTCGACCGAGGCCGAGATCCTGATCACCGGCATCAAGGTGGTCGACCTGCTCGCGCCTTACGCCAAGGGCGGAAAGATTGGATTGTTCGGCGGCGCCGGCGTCGGCAAGACCGTGATCATCCAGGAGCTGATCAACAATATCGCCAAGGCCCATGGCGGCTATTCGGTGTTTGCCGGCGTGGGCGAGCGCACCCGCGAAGGCAACGACCTCTACCACGAGATGATCGAGTCCGGCGTGAACAAGGACCCGGCCAAGAACAACGGGTCCGCCGCCGGCTCCAAATGCGCGCTGGTCTATGGCCAGATGAACGAGCCGCCCGGCGCCCGTGCCCGCGTCGGGCTGTCGGGCCTCACCGTGGCGGAATATTTCCGCGACCAGGGCCAGGACGTGCTGTTCTTTGTCGATAACATTTTCCGCTTCACCCAGGCCGGCTCGGAAGTATCGGCGCTGCTGGGCCGTATCCCCTCCGCCGTGGGCTATCAACCGACGCTTGCGACCGACATGGGCGCGCTCCAGGAGCGCATCACCACCACCCAGAAGGGCTCGATCACTTCGGTGCAGGCGATCTATGTCCCGGCCGACGATCTGACCGACCCCGCGCCCGCCACCTCCTTCGCCCATCTCGACGCCACCACCGTGCTGTCGCGCGGCATCGCCGAGAAAGGCATCTATCCCGCCGTGGACCCGCTCGATTCGACCTCGCGCATGCTAGACCCCCGCATCGTCGGCGAGGAGCATTACCAGGTCGCCCGCCGCGTGCAGGAGATCCTGCAACGCTACAAGGCGCTTCAGGACATTATCGCCATTCTCGGCATAGACGAGCTGTCGGAAGAAGATAAGATCGCCGTCGCCCGCGCGCGCAAGATCGAGCGCTTCCTGTCGCAGCCCTTCCATGTGGCTGAAGTGTTCACCGGCCGGCCCGGCGTGTTCGTCGAGCTGCCCGACACGATCAAGGGCTTCAAGGGACTGTGCAATGGCGAGTACGACCATCTGCCGGAGTCCTCCTTCTACATGGTCGGTACCATCGAGGAAGCGGTCGGCAAGGCCGAGCAACTCGCCGCCGAGGCCGCCTAGATGACAGACGCGTTCAAATTCGAGCTTGTATCGCCGGAACGGCTGCTCTTGTCGGGCGAGGTGGAGCAGGTCCTGGTGCCGGGCAGCGAAGGCGATATGACCGTGCTCGCCTATCACGCGCCCCTCTTGACGACGCTTCGCCCCGGGCTGCTCGACATCGGCCTGCCCGGCGGCGAGCACCGGCGCTTTTTCATCCGCGGCGGTTTCGCCGAAATCGGCCCCGCTGGCCTCACCGTTCTCGCCGAGACGGCGATCGACCTCACCGAGCTTGAGGCCGGCCAGCTCGCGCAAGCCGTCAAAGACGCCGAAGAGGACGTGGCCGACGCTTCCGAGGACGCAGTCCGCGACCGCGCCCAGACCAAGCTCGATCAGCTGCGTCAGGTCCAGGCCACACTCAACCTTTAGGCTCGAAGGCCATATTTTCCGCCGCCCGGCGTGACATGCTGTTAGGCCCGAGGCCCGACGCGCGCTATAACCTGGCCAACCAGAAATGGCGTCCCCGAGGGCGGCGCGTGTCCCCGGGCGGGGGCGGCGGACAGGGGAAATGCGGCAGAAGGCGGAACCCAAACGGGTGCGGTCGCTGAGCTTCGGCCTCGAGCGGCTCGGCCTGACCGCGCTCCGCTACCCCCTCCTCGCGGCGATGCTGATTGTCGCCATAACCATCGCCGCCGGCTTCGGCTATTCGAGGCTCAAGGTCGACGACTCGCTCTCCGAACTGTTCCGCACCGATACCGCCGAGTTCAAGGACTACGAGACCATCTCGGAGCGCTTCCCTTCGAGCGAATATGACGTGCTGATCGTGGTCAGCGGCGATCAATTGCTTACGCGGAAGTCGGTTCAGGCGCTGCGCAATCTCATCATCGAGTTGCAATTCGTCGAGGGGATGGCCGGCGAGGTTTCGCTGTTTTCGGCCCGTGAGGCGCCCGAGCCGGGGAAGATCCCCGGTCCGGTCTTTCCCGCCGAACTGCCCAAGGGCGACACCTATAAGGCCCTCATCGACAAAGTCCGCAGCAACGAGATCATCAAGGGCAAGCTTCTTTCCGACGACGGCACCCTCACCCTCATCCTGCTTGCGCTCGACCGCCAGATCGTCGAGAGCCACGGACTGAACCATGTGGTCCAGCAGATCCACGACACCGCGGAGCGCGAGCTGAGCGCCACCGGGCTGAAGATGCAGCTCTCCGGCGCGCCGGTGATGCAGCTTGAGATCCGCAACGCCGTGGAGCGCGATCGCTTCAAGTACAATTTGCTGGGATTCCTGTTCGGCGCGATCATCGCCTATGCCTTCTTCCGGCGCTTCGCGCTGATGGTCATCGCCGCGCTGCCGCCGATTATCGCCATCGTCTGGTCGCTCGGGCTGTTCGGCTGGCTCGGCTTCAAGCTCAATCTCTTCCTCAACGTCATGATCCCGCTGATCATGGTGCTCGGCTTCTCCGATTCCATGCAGCTCACCGTCGCCATGCGCAATCGCTTGGTCGAGGGGGACCGGCGCATCAAATCGGCCCGTTATGCCGTTCTCGTGGTCGGACCGGCTTGCGTGCTCGCGACCGCCACCGCCGCCGCTTCCTTCATCGCCCTCCTATTTTCGGATTCGGCCCTGATCCGCACCTTCGGCATCGCCGGAGCGCTTTCCACGGTCATTGCCTTCATCGTCGGCATCACGCTTGTTCCCCTGCTGACGCGGGCGCTTATTCCCCGCAATGCGCGAGCCTATTCCGCCAACCTCAAGCGCCATGACCGGGCGATGAACGCGCTCAAGAGCCTGTGCAGGCGCATTGCCCAAGTGGGTGTGAGCCGCCCGAAAATGATCGTGACCCTTGGCCTCCTGGTCGTGATCGCCTTCGGCGCCATCTATGTGACGCTTTCGCCGCGCTATCGCCTGGCCGATCAGGTGCCCGACCGCGAGCAGGCCGTCGCCGCCTCCGCCCAGCTCGACGCGAAGTTGACCGGCGCCAACCCGCTGCACGTGATGATCGACTGGCCGCAAGGCAAAACGCTCTACGATGCCGACGTCCTGAAAGTGATCGGCGACGTCCACATCATGGTCGAGACCCAATCGGGCGTCGGCAATGTATGGTCGGTCGAGACACTACGGCGCTGGCTGGCCAAGACCCAGGAGGACACGCCGGAGAGGCTGAAGGAATATGTCTCGATCCTGCCCGACTATCTGACCAAGCGCTTCATCGATGAGAAGGACAATTCCGTCGTCGTCACCGGGCGAATTCCCGATGTCGATGTCGGCGACCTCCTGCCGGTGATCGAGAAGCTCGACGGCAAGCTGAACGCCGTACGCGACGCCAATCCCGGTTATCGCATCGTGGTGACGGGGCTCTCGGCAATCGCCGCGCGCAACAGCGCGACCATGATCGGCAAGCTCAATGCCGGGCTCACCACCGAGATCGTGTTCATCTGCATCTTCCTTGGGCTCGCCTTCCGGTCGCTGATGGTCGCCGTGGTCACGGTGCTGCCGACGCTTTTTCCGGTGTTCACTGCCGGCGCCGTGCTCGCCGCCTCCGGCGAGGGCCTGCAATTTGCCAGCATCGTCGCCCTGATCGTGGCCTTCGGCCTGTCGCTCAACGCCGCGGTGCATTATCTCAACCGCCTGCGGCTCGAGGACCGGCCGGGCGAGGATCCCGCCATCGGCGTCGAGCGCGCCACCGTGCTGATCGGACCGGCGCTGGTGCTGACGTCTTTGATCCTCGCTTTCGGGCTCGGCGTGACCGTGCTCTCGGACCTGCCTTCGCTCCGGCTATTTGGGAAACTTTCGGCGCTCACGCTGATGGCGGCCTTGATCGGCGATCTTCTGCTGCTGCCGGCATCGGTACTGCTATGGCGCCGCTTCATGGGGCACTTGCGGAAGGAACCGGCCCATGCGCACGGACGGATGCCGGCCTGAGGTTCCGTTCTCTAGCGCGCGTGCGCGCCGAGCTCTTCGATGACGCGCCGATAGACCTTGCGCTTGAACGGTACCACGAGCGAAGGCAACTCCTCGAGCGTCGCCCAGCGCCAGGCGTCGAATTCCTGTTCGTGCCCCTCGCGCGGGCCGAGATCGATCTCGCTTTCCGCGCCTTCGAAGCGGGCGGCGAACCAGATTTGCTTCTGGCCGCGATAGCGGCCCTCCCAGGCGACGCCCACGAGCGCGTTGGGAAGATCGTAGGCCAACCAGTCGCGGGTTCTGGCCACGAAGCGCGCGCTGCGGACGCCCGTTTCCTCGGCAAGCTCGCGGCGCGCCGCCGTTTCGGGGTCTTCGCCCTCATCGAGACCGCCTTGAGGCATCTGCCACCACGTTCCGGCACCCTCCGGCGCGTCGCTGCTGTCGGCGCGCCGTCCGACGAAGGCGAGGCCCCCGCGGTTGAGCAGCATGATGCCGACGCAAGGCCGGTAGGGCAGCCGCTCCTTGTCGGTCATAGCGGCAAGATCAGCCTTGCTGCCGCACCGCGGCGCTGACCGGGACGAGCACGATGCCCTTACCTTCGAGCTTCGCCGCCCAATCGGAGAGCTCCTTGATGGTGGCCGGGTTGGCGCGCGCCACGCCGATGGCGGCGCCGCGCTCCTTGGCCACCTGTTCGAGCTTGGCGAGCTGCTGAGCCGTATCGCCGGCATCGATTTGAACATGGACCACGGCATAATCGAGTCCGATCGCGTTGGCGATTTTCGCGGCGTTGGAGTCCGGCGCGCTTTCGCCGTCGACATAGAGCAGCCCGCGCCGCTTCAGTTCCTCGAGCACCGGCTGAAACGAATCCGCGGTTGCCCCGAACTTGGCGCCCATATGATTGGTGACGCCGACATAGCCGGTATAGCGGGACATCAGCCATTGCAGCCGCTTGATGTTCTCCTCCGGCGGCAACGTGGTGAGGAGCGTATGCGGCCCGGGATCCACAGTCGGATAGTTCTCGGGCTCGAGCGGTATCTGCAGCAACACCTCGTGGCCATCGGCACGGATCACCTTCACCGCGTCCTGGAGGCTGCGCCCATAGGCGCCGTACGCCACGCTGACCGGCGCCGGCAGGCCCTTGAGCACGGCGCTGGGCGGCGGACTCTCGGGGAGACCGAGCCCCGTGATCAGGATGGCGATGCGCGGCGGTGCTCCGGGGCTGGCCTCGGCATAACGCGATGGGCGCGAATAGACCTCGATCGCGCGCCGTCCGTCGGCGGCCACCTTCGGCAATGGACCATATTGCGATTCCTCGACCAACTCGGCGACCGGCGCGGCCGGAAGCGCGATCGAGCCGGTTTCATTTTCCGGCCCGGGAGGCGGAGAAGGAGGCGCGGCAGCGGGCGTATCCAGCGTCGCCTGCTGCATGCCGGCTCCTTCGGGTGCAGCACCTTGCTGATCGGTTCCGTCAGGCGGCGCCGCATCGTCGGGCCCGGCGGGCGGGGCGGCTGGCTCGGGAGG
>JACMJU010000108.1 GCA_014380485.1 Methyloceanibacter sp. | reverse complement strand
TGCGCAGTTGATCGCCGATTCGATTACTCAGCAGCTGGAAAAACGCATCATGTTTCGCCGCGCGATGAAGCGCGCGATGCAAAACGCGATGCGCCTCGGCGCGCAGGGCATCAAGGTGATGAGCGCGGGACGCTTGAACGGCGCGGAGATCGCGCGCTCGGAGTGGTATCGCGAGGGCCGCGTGCCGCTGCACACGCTGCGCGCCGACATCGACTACGGAACCGCCGAAGCCAAGACCACCTACGGCATCATCGGCATCAAGTGCTGGATCTTCAAGGGCGAGATCATGGAGCACGATCCCATGGCCCAGGAGACCAAGGCGCTCGAGTCGCAGGAAGGCGGCCGCTCCACCGGGCGCCGCGAACCCGCTTCGGCGCAAGGTTAGGCGAGAGGCAAGGCTTAAGTCATGCTGCAACCGAAGCGTACGAAGTACCGCAAGGCTCATAAGGGGCGCATCAAGGGCGCCGCCTCGAGCGCGGTCACGCTTAATTTCGGCACCTTCGGGCTGAAAGCCCAGGAGCCTGCCCGCATCACGGCGCGGCAGATCGAGGCGGCACGCCGCGCCATGACGCGGCAGATGAAGCGCTCCGGGAGGGTTTGGATCAGGCTCTTCCCCGATATTCCGGTATCGAAGAAGCCGACCGAAGTGCGCATGGGCAAGGGCAAGGGCACGCCGGAATTGTGGGTGGTGCGGGTGAAGCCCGGACGCATCATGTTCGAGATCGACGGCGTAAGCGAGCCAGTGGCGCGCGAGTCGCTGAGGCTCGCGGCCGCCAAGCTTCCCATCAAGACGCGCGTGGTCGCGCGCATCGAGGCCAAGCCATGAAGGCCCATCAAGTCCGCGGGATGACGGTCGATCAACTCGACGACGAGCTGATCAAGCTGAAGAAGGAGCAGTTCAATCTGCGCTTCCAGGCGGCGTCAGGCCAACTCGAGAACACGGCCCGGGTGAGACAGATCAGGCGCGACCTCGCGCGCATCAAGACGATTGCGCGGCAGAAGCCAGCGGCCGAGACCAAGGTTGAGGTTAAAACCAAGGCTGCGGCGAAAGTGAAGCCGAAGAAGCCGAAGGCGAAGGGTTAGGAAGAGACGATGCCGAAACGATTACTGCAAGGGGTCGTGGTGAGCGACAAGAACGACAAGACCGTGGTGGTCCGCGTCGAGCGGCGCTTCACGCATCCGTTGCTGGAAAAGACCGTGCGGCGCAGCAAGAACTATCAGGCCCATGACGAGAAGAACGAGTTCAAGGTGGGCGAGACGGTGTGGATCGAGGAGTGCCCGCCGATCTCCAGGCAGAAACGGTGGACGGTCCTGCCGCGCGAGCAGGCGGCAGGGTAGCGGCAACGACGGTTGAAGGCGGAAGTGCCATGATTCAGATGCAGACCAATCTCGACGTCGCCGACAATTCCGGCGCCCGGCGCGTCCAGTGCATCAAGGTGCTCGGCGGCTCGAAGCGGAAATACGCCTCGATCGGCGACACCATCGTGGTCTCGGTCAAGGAGGCGATCCCGCGCGGCCGCGTGAAGAAGGGCCAGGTGATGAAGGCGGTCGTGGTGCGCACCGCCAAGGGCGTGCGCCGGCCCGACGGCTCGATCATCCGCTTCGATCGCAACGCCGCCGTCTTGGTCAACCCGCAAGGCGAGCCGATCGGCACCCGTATTTTCGGCCCGGTCACCCGCGAGCTCAGAGCCAAGAAGCACATGAAGATCGTGTCGCTTGCGCCGGAGGTCTTGTGATGGCGAAGCTCAAGATCAAGAAGGGCGACCACGTCGTTGTCATCACCGGCAAGGACAAGGGCAAGAAGGGCGAGATCCTGAAAGTGATGCCCGGGGAGAACCGCGCCATCGTCAAGGGTGTGGCCGTGGTCCGGCGCCACCAGCGCCAGACGCCGGCGCAGGAAGGCGGCATCATCGCCAAGGAGGCTTCGATCCACATCTCCAATCTCGCGCTCGAGGACCCCAAAGACGGGAAGCCGACGCGTGTCGGGTACAAATTTCTCAAGGATGGGCGCAAGGTCCGGTTCGCACGGCGCTCGGGAGAGGTCATCGATGGCTGATCAGGCGTATATCCCCCGCCTCAAGCAGCACTACAACGACGTGCTCAAGGACGCGCTGGTCAAGGAGTTCGGCTACGCCAATCGGATGCAGGTGCCGCGGCTCGACAAGGTGGTCCTGAACATGGGCGTGGGCGAGGCGGTCAGCGATTCCAAGAAGGTGCAGGCCGCCGCCGCCGATCTTGGCCGGATCGCCGGGCAGAAGCCGGTGATCACGCGGGCGCGGAAGTCGATCGCCACGTACAAGCTCCGCGAGGGCATGTCCATCGGCGCCAAGGTCACCTTGCGCAAGAACCGCATGTATGAGTTCGTCGACCGGCTGGTGAATATCGCGCTGCCGCGGGTCCGGGACTTCCGCGGGCTCAATCCGAAGAGTTTCGATGGACGCGGCAATTACGCACTTGGCTTGAAGGAGCACATCATCTTCCCCGAGATCGACTACGACAAGGTGGAGGATGTACTCGGCATGGACATCATCGTTTGCACGACCGCGCACACCGACGACGAGGCGCGCGCGCTGCTCAAGGGTTTGAATTTTTCCGTTCCGCAGCTGAGCCGGGCTCAGGACTGCGACAGGAGGAATTGAATGGCAAAGACGAGCACGATCGAGCGGGACAAGAAGCGCCGCCGCCTCGCCAAGAAGTACAAGGTGCGGCGGACGCGGCTCAAGGCCATCGCTGCCGATAGGTTGCTGCCGGCCGAGGAGCGGTTCGCCGCCCGGCTCAAGCTCGCCGAACTGCCGCGCAACTCCTCGCCGACGCGCGCACGTAACCGTTGCGATCTCACCGGGCGCCCGCGCGGCTACTATCGCAAGCTGCGCATGTCACGCATCGCGCTGCGCGATCTCGGAAGCCAGGGACTGATTCCCGGCATGATCAAATCGAGCTGGTAGGACGATCGAATGAGCATCAACGATCCACTAGGCGATATGCTGGCCCGCATCCGCAACGCGCAGATGCGGTACAAGGCCCAAGTGACGACGCCTGCTTCCAAGCTCAGAGAGCACGTGCTCGATGTGCTGGCCGAGGAGGGCTATATCCGTGGCTATGCGCGCGTCGACTATAGCGGCGGCAAGTCGGAGTTTGAGATCGAGCTGAAATATTTCGACGGCGAGCCGGTGATTAAGGATATCAAGCGGGTGTCGACGCCGGGCCGGCGCGTTTATTCCTCGGTCAAGGATCTGCCCACGGTCGCCAATGGGCTTGGCGTCGCCATCCTGTCGACACCGAAAGGCGTCATGTCGGATGCAAGGGCGCGGACCGAGAATGTCGGCGGCGAGATCCTGTGCAACGTGTTCTAACGGGACGAGTTCGGACGAAGGTTGATCCATGTCGCGCATCGGCAATAAACCCGTAGCAGTTCCCGGCGGCGTCACGGCCGCGGTGAACGGCCAGGAGGTCAAGGTGAAAGGGCCCAAGGGCGAGCTCAAGCACGTGCTCGTCGACGCCATCATTGCCAAGCTCGACAAAGGCGGGATCGAGATCGCGATGCGCGAAGACACCAAAGAGGCCCGGGCCATGTGGGGCATGTCGCGGACGCTCGTCGCCAATCTCATCGCCGGGGTGACGGAGGGTTTCACCAAGAAGCTGGAGATCAGCGGTGTCGGCTACCGCGCGGCGGTGCAGGGCGCAAATCTCCAACTCCAGCTCGGCTACAGCCACGATGTCGCCTACCCCATCCCGCAAGGTATCCAGATCGTGTGCCCGAAACCCACAGAGATCGTGGTCACGGGCATCGACAAGCAGAAGGTGGGCCAGGTCGCCGCAGAGATCAGGCAGTTCAGACCCCCCGAGCCCTATAAAGGCAAGGGCATCAAATATGCCGGCGAGTTCATCCTCCGCAAGGAAGGCAAAAAGAAGTAGCAGGACGGTCCAATGAGCGCGTTACACGAAAGCTTTGTGAGGCGGTCGCGCCGGGTACGCCACACACTCAAGCGGGCGGCAAATGGACGCGTGCGCCTGTCGGTGTTCCGCTCTTCGCGGCACATCTACGCGCAGGTGATCGATGACCAGGCCGGCAAGACTTTGGCCGCGGCCTCGACGCTCGATAAGGATCTCAAGGGCGCGCTGCCGAAGGGCAGCGATCTCACGGCGGCGCAGGCCGTCGGCAAGCTCGTGGCCGAAAGGGCATTGAAGGCGGGGGTCAAAGACGTCGTGTTCGACCGCGGCGGTTATCTCTATCATGGGCGCGTCAAGGCGCTCGCGGATGCCGCCCGCGAAGCCGGCTTGAACTTCTAGTTTCACTCGGAAAGGATCGACCGTGGCACGAGGCCCGCAAGCAAGAGACCGTGATGACCGCGAGCGCGACAGCGAGTTCGTCGACAAGCTGGTGCATATCAATCGCGTGGCCAAGGTGGTCAAGGGCGGACGGCGCTTCGGCTTCGCCGCGCTGGTGGTGATCGGCGATCAGAAAGGACGGGTCGGCTTCGGTCACGGCAAGGCACGCGAGGTGCCGGAAGCCATCCGCAAGGCGACAGAGGCCGCCCGGCGCAATTTGATCAAGGTCCCCTTGCGCGAGGGCCGCACGCTGCATCACGACGTGACCGGCCAGCATGGCGCGGGCCGGGTCGTGCTCAGGGCCGCACCCCCCGGCACCGGCATCATCGCCGGCGGCCCGATGCGCGCGGTCTTCGAGACCCTCGGCATTCAGGACGTGGTTGCCAAGTCGCTGGGAAGCTCCAATCCCTACAACATGGTGCGGGCGACGTTCGATGCGCTGCGCCACGAGGACAGCCCGCGCGGGGTGGCGGCGCGCCGCGGCAAGAAGGTGAGCGAGATCGTTTCGCGGCGGAGAGACGGCGCGGGCGACAGCGCAAGTCCGGCCGAGGCGTGAGCTTGAGACACTAGAGACGGAAGGTGTGCCAGATGGCCGAGACATCGAAACGGAAGACCATCGTCGTGGAGCAGATCGGTAGCCCGATCAGACGCCCGGCGATCCAGCGTGCGACGCTGATCGGCCTAGGCCTCAACAAGATGCATAAGCGGCGGACGCTGATCGACAGCCCGCAGGTGCGTGGCATGGTGGCCAAGATCAGCCACCTCGTGCGGATCGTCGATGAAGAGCCCAAGGCCTAAGGAAGAGACGTCATGCGATTGAATGCGTTAAGCGACCGGCCAGGCGCCACCAAGGCCAGGAAACGGCTCGGCCGCGGCATCGGCTCAGGGCTTGGCAAGACCGCGGGCAAGGGCACCAAAGGTCAAAAGGCCCGCGCCGGCGTCGCCATCAAGGGCTTCGAGGGCGGCCAAATGCCGCTGCATCGGCGCCTGCCCAAGCGCGGCTTCAAGAATATCTTCGCCAGGAAATTCAATGAGCTCAATCTCGGCCGTATCCAACAGGCCGTGGATTCGGGCCTGCTCGATGGCAAGAAGCCGATCACCGTCGCGGCGTTGCGGGAGGCCGGTCTCATCCGTCGCACGAAGGATGGGGTGCGCCTTCTCGGCCAGGGCGACCTCACGGCGAAGCTCGCTTTCGAGATCACCGGCGCCTCGCAAAGTGCCATCAAGGCGGTCGAGGCCAAAGGCGGCACGGTAACGCTCATATCCATCACCGGACGGGAGCGGCCCGCCGCCGACAAGATCAAATCCGAGCGCAGGGCCGCGAAACGGGCCGCCAAGGCAGCTCCCAAGGGCGGGAAAGCCAAGGCCAAGGCGGCCCAAGCCGCTCAGGACGAAGAGGGGGCTCAGTCGCCGGCCAAGGAAGGGGTGCCGGCCAAAGCCAAGGCCGGGCCGGAAGCCGAGGCTGAGGCGCCGAGCGCCGCCAAGAAGCCGAAACCAGATGAGGGCGAGACCGCGAAGCCAAAAGCGAAGCCCGCCAAGAAGGACAAGTCCGAGTGACACGAGGCGGTGCCGCCCCGCTTCATCCCGGTATGCGCTAAGGAAAGAGTGTTTCGATGGTTTCCGCTGCAGAACAGCTCGTCTCCAATCTCAACTTCGCGGCCTTCGCCAAAGCCGATGAGCTAAAGAAGCGCATTTGGTTCACGCTCGGCGCGCTCCTGATCTACCGCCTCGGCACCTATATCCCGATCCCCGGCATCAATCCCGAGGCGCTCGCCGATGTGTTTCGCCAGCAGCAGTCCGGCATCCTCGGCATGTTCAATATGTTGTCGGGCGGCGCTATCGGGCGCATGGCGATCTTTGCCCTCAACATCATGCCGTATATCTCGGCATCGATTATCATCCAGCTTCTGACCACCGTCTCGCCGCATCTCGAGCAGCTCAAGAAGGAGGGCGAGCAGGGACGCCGGCAGATCAACCAATACACGCGTTATGGCACCGTGCTCCTCGCCGCGTTGCAGGGTTACGGCATTGCCATCGGATTGGAAGGCGCGGGCAACGTGGTGGTCGATCCCGGCTGGTTCTTCCGCATCACCACGGTCATCACCTTGATCGGCGGAACGGTGTTCCTCATGTGGCTCGGCGAGCAGATCACCGCCCGCGGGGTCGGCAACGGAATTTCGCTTATCATCTTCGCCGGGATCATCGCCGAGTTGCCTTCGGCGCTCATCGGCACACTCGAACTCGGCCGTCAGGGCGCACTGTCGACAGCGCTGATTATCGCGCTTCTGGCCATGGCGGTGGTCGTGATTGCCTTCATCGTCTTTATGGAGCGGGCGCAGCGGCGGCTCTTGGTGCAGTATCCAAAGCGCCAAGTAGGCAACCGCATGTTTCAGGGCGATTCCTCGCACCTGCCGCTCAAGCTCAATAGCGCCGGCGTGATCCCGCCGATCTTCGCCTCCTCGCTGTTGCTGTTGCCGATCACCATGGCGAATTTCTCCGCCGGCCAAGGACCGGAATGGCTCAACACCATCACCGCCATGCTTGGACGGGGACAGGCGCTTCACATCATCATCTATGTTTCGCTGATCGTCTTCTTCGCGTTCTTCTATACGGCGGTGGTGTTCAATCCCAAGGACACGGCGGAGAACCTGAAGAAGTACGGAGGCTTTCTGCCCGGCATCAGACCCGGCGAGCGGACGGCCGAATATATCGACTATGTACTCACCCGGATTACCGTGGTTGGGGCCCTCTACCTTGCCGCCGTGTGCGTGCTGCCGGAGATGCTGATCTCCTATGCGGGCGTGCCGTTCTATTTCGGCGGCACCTCGCTGCTCATCGTGGTGAGCGTCACCATGGATACCGTGGCGCAGATCCAGAGCCATCTCCTCGCCCATCAATATGAGGGCCTGATCAAGAGGGCGCGGCTCAAGGGTGCGAGGCGGCGATGAACCTGGTCCTGCTCGGCCCTCCCGGCGCGGGCAAGGGAACCCAGGCGAAGCTGCTGGAGGACTCCCGGTCGCTGGTCAAACTCTCGACCGGCGACATGCTCCGCGCCGCCGTCGCCGCCGGCACCGAACTCGGCCGCAAGGCCGGCGACATCATGGAGCGCGGGCAACTCGTGCCCGACGCGCTGGTCATCAATTTGATTGCGGAACGCCTGGATGAGGACGGCAGCGGGCGCGGCGTGGTCCTTGACGGGTTCCCCCGCACCCTTGCCCAGGCCGAGGCGCTCGACCGGCTCTTCAAGGAGCGCGGCAAGAGGCTTGACCGGGTCATCGTGATGGCAGTCGACGACGAGGCGCTGGTTGAGCGTATTGCCGGCCGTTTTGCCTGCGCCAAATGCGGCGAGGGTTACCACGACGCCCACAAGAGGCCCCTCAGGCCTCAAGTCTGCGACCGCTGCGGTGGCACGGAGTTCGTCCGGCGGCCGGACGACAACGAAGCGGTAGTGCGCTCGCGGCTCAAGGCGTACCACACCCAGACCAAACCGCTGATCGACTATTACACGCGGCAGGGTAGGGTAAAGACCGTCGACGGCATGGCCGATATTGGGACAGTTGCCAAGGAGATCGGCCGGGCGTTGGACGGCTAGGCCAAAAAAAGCGGCCAAAGACGGCCGGTTGACCTTGTCAAGCGGAATCGCTACATAAGCCCGGCTACATGGATAGATGGACTGATCGGTCCCCGGGGGTAGAACCTGTCCGCGGTCGGTCTTGTTGTGTTCGGATTGGCATTTTCGAACTTAATTTCAGCACGTTAGCCGTGCGCGAGGAGACGACTACGTGGCCCGAATCGCAGGCGTGAACATCCCGACCAACAAGCGGGTCGAGGTGGCTCTGACGTATATCCATGGCATCGGCGACACTTACGCCAGGCAGATTTGCGCCAAGGTCGCCATTCCGGCGGCGCGGCGTGTGAGCCAGCTCACCGAATCGGAGATCATCCAGATCCGCGAGGTCATCGACCGCGATTACGCGGTAGAAGGCGACCTCCGGCGCGACGTGGCCATGAATATCAAGCGGTTGATGGACCTCGGCTGCTACCGGGGTTTGCGCCATCGCCGCGGATTGCCGGTGCACGGTCAAAGAACCCATACCAATGCGCGCACGCGGAAGGGCCCGGCCAAGCCGATCGCCGGCAAGAAGAAGTAGATCTTTGGAAGCGCGGCGCGAGCCTGTGCTCGCGGCCGGCGTCAATTCGTAAATGCGGGATTAGAGCATGGCCAAGGACAAGGCGCGGGTTCGTCGCCGCGAGAAGAAGAACATCACCTCGGGCGTCGCCCACGTGCATGCAAGCTTCAACAACACGATGATCACCATCACCGATGCGCAAGGTAACGCCATCTCCTGGTCGTCGTCCGGGGCCATGGGCTTCAAGGGATCGCGTAAGTCCACGCCCTACGCCGCCCAGGTCGCCGCCGAGGACGCCGGCAAAAAGGCGATGGAACACGGCATGAAGAACCTCGAGATCGAGGTGAGGGGTCCCGGCTCAGGACGCGAGTCGGCGCTCAGGGCGCTCCAGGCCGCAGGCTTCAACATCGTCTCCATCCGTGACGTGACGCCGATCCCGCATAACGGTTGCCGGCCGCGCAAGCGCCGTCGCGTCTAAACAGAAAGGCAGGCTGACCCGCTCATGTTGCACGAAGATTCGCGGAAGCTGGGGCAGGCCGCCCCGCTCATGGACCAAGAAAGGGCTTCACCGGTGCTGCAGAAGAACTGGCAAGATCTCATCAAGCCCACCACGCTCAACGTCAATCCCGGCCGCGACCCTGAGCGTTTCGCCACGGTCGTGGCGGATCCGCTCGAGCGCGGCTTCGGGCTCACGCTCGGCAACGCGCTACGGCGCGTGCTGT
>JACMJU010000107.1 GCA_014380485.1 Methyloceanibacter sp. | reverse complement strand
GCCTTGCGCTCCGGCTTGCCCGCCACGCTGACGCAGCCGCGCCGAATAAGGTCGGCGGCGCGGGAGCGTGTCGGCGCCAACCCACTATCCACCAATAATTGATCGAGCCGCGTTTTTTTGTAGATGGGCACAACAGCTTCTCTTATGCTTCCCCGCGCGTCGGGGAGTCTCGCGCGCGGATGTCGAGCCGGGAGCGGCCGGGCACCGCCCACAACTATACTGCGGAGCGCCCCGCTCGGCGCGCATACGCGGAGGTCTCGTGAGCCAGGGATCCACGGCTTACCTTACCGATAAATGTGAAGTCCAAAATCGTGACGTGACTGGCGGCAAGGCCGTCTACGCTCGGGACCTTATCGAGCCCGGCGAGCTTATTGCCGTCTGGAGCGGCCGCATCATCTCGACCGAGGCGCTCGACGAGCTCCCCGAAGAGATCAGGCGGCACACGGTGCAGGTCGAGGAGGGACTCTATCTTGCCTCCCTCTCGCCCGATGAGCCGCCGGACTTCATCAATCACAGTTGCGAGCCGAATGCCGGTCTCGACGGGCAGGTCGCGATCGTCGCTCTGCACCGGATCCACCCGGGCGAGGAAGTCACCATCGACTACGCCATGTGCGACGGCTCCGCTTACGACGAGTTCGAGTGCGCGTGCGGCTCGTCCGCGTGCCGCGGCCGCGTGACCGGCGAGGATTGGCGCAATCCTGCCCTGTGGGAGCGTTACGCCGGACATTTCTCGCCCTATCTCGAGCGCCGCATCAGGGCTCTCAAGCGGCGGCGCTTCCGGCGCAAACGCACCCTGGTCGCTGTCGGCACCGAGGTTGCCGGAAACACCGCATGAGTTCGCTTGAGCTTCATTCAAATCAAGAGGAATCACGATGCTGACGGTCAGCACCTACCTTGCGCCGAGCGCCATTGACGGGCTCGGTGTGTTCTCCGGCGAGTACATCGAGCGGGGGCGGCTCCTGTGGAGTCTCGATCCGAAATTCGACATCTTCGTCGACCGAAGCGAGGTCGGGGGATATCCCCCCCATCTCCAGGACTTCCTCGCCCGTTACACCTACCCGCATTTGGAGATGCCGGGGGTGGTGGTTCTCGATAGCGACAACGGGCGCTTCATGAATCACACCCTCACCCCGAACACGGACTTCCGCATCTTCGATAAGGGCTATGCCCTCTTCGATATCGCCCAAGGCGAAGAACTGACCTGCAACTACCACGAATTCGATCCGAACTTCGCAGGCTACTTCCCGACCGTCCAGGCGGTCATGGCGGAAAGCAGGCTCCACGCCGGTGGCAGATAGGCCGGTTCCGTTCGCGCGGGCGCTCCTCGACGAAAGCTGTCTATGACAAGCCTCCTCCCAGCGCGCCTTCTCCTTGCCGCCTGCCTTTTTACGGCGGCACCGGAAGGCTTCGCCCGCGCCGAAGAGAGCCTGATTTGGACCGAGAAGGCGAGCGAGGGCTTCGTGTCGTTGACGTACGGGCCGCTCGATCCGGCCAAGATGCCGGTCTTTCTCCTCTCCTGCTTCGATGCCATGGGCATCGCCGTCCTCGATGTGCGCCTGGAGATCGAAGGGGGCAAGCCCGGCGAGGCTCTCACCATCGAGCTTTCAGCCGGCGCAGCGAAATCGGAGATCAAAGGAGAAGCCGCGCGCGACGAGGCAAGCGGCATGACCTTCGCCGAAGCAAGCGACATCGCGGTGAAGCCCGTGCTCGAGGTTTTGCGCCAGGCGGGCCCGCTGGCGGTCACCACGGGGAAGGCCAGCGCCTCGCTGTCCGATAACGGGCGCGCCCAGGCGGTCGAGCGATTCACCCAGGATTGCGGACTCGACTAGGGTCAGGATCCATAAACTGAACGAAAAACTCGGATGACGACTTCGAGCCCAGGACGGACCTCAATCAGCTAGTCGGTGGCTCACCGATTGTTAACCGCCAATTGCGCGGCGAAAGCCCGTTTGTAGGCGGGCCGCGCTTCGCCGCGGGCGAGATAGGCGGCCAGG
>JACMJU010000106.1 GCA_014380485.1 Methyloceanibacter sp. | reverse complement strand
GCTGGGCGCCGGGCGGCGGAAACCGCGTGCTCCCCAACGACGTGGGCTTGAAGCTGCCCAGCAAAGACAAATGGATGATCCTCCAGCTTCACTACTGGAACGTCGCCGGCTACGCGGACTCCAAGGACTCGAGCGGCGTGTCGATGTGCATCGAGAAGACGCCGCGGAAGAACACCGCGGTCATCTCCACGCTCGGCTCGCTGGCGATCGACATCCCGGCCAAGTCCATGGGCACCGAGGTCAACGGCACCTGCACGCCGGAGCTGACCGAGCCGGTCTACATCCTCTCATCGTCGCCCCACATGCACGCGCGCGGCCGCTCGCTCACCACCAGCTTGGTGCGCGGCACCGAGTCGACCAAGTTCGTCGACGTAAGAGACTTCGATTTCAACGCGCAGACGAGCTACCCGCTGGCCGCGCCGCTCGAGGTTCGCCCCGGCGACAAGCTGAAGACCACGTGCGTCTACGACAACCCCGGCTCGGCGGCCGCGTACTTCGGTGAGAAGACCGAAGACGAGATGTGCTTCAACTTCGTGCTGGTCTATCCCGAGACCGGCCTCGCCAACGCGGGCGGGAAGGCGGCCCGTCGCTGCATCGATCGATGACCGCGAAGAAGGTGTCGCAACCGCCGGCGATGCGGGAGCACATCCTCGACGCGGCCATGCGCGTGCTCTCCGAGGGCGGCGCCAAGCACCTGGCGCAGCCGCAGGTGGCGAAGGAGGCGGGGATCCCGCAGGGGCACCTCACCTACTACTTCCCGCGCAAGGTCGATCTCGTACGTGGGGTCGCCGAGCGGCTGCGCGAGATGATCTTTCAAGAGGTGGCGCCGCTCCTCGCCGGGGGGATCGTAGCCGGGATCAAGGAGAAGTTTTTCGGCATCGCCGCGCGCATCGCGCAGAACCGCGGGCGCACTCGGGTGCTCCTCGCGCTGCTCGTGGAGATGGAGAACGACGTCGAGCTGCGAAACGGGCTTGCTGATCGGGTGACCACTCTCAAGTCCGCGTTCGCTGCGGTATTGCAGCGCGACCTCTCCGATCCCGATGTAGACCTCGCGGTCGCCGCGGCGTGGGGACTCGGCCTGCAAGCGTTGGTGTTCGAGGGGCGCCGCACCGACGAAGAGACGCAAGCGTTGTTTGCGCGCTCGCGAGCGCGGCTCGACGGCCAGGCGAAACTGCTCGGGACGCTTAGTTACCAGAATGTGCTGGCGCGCGGCTTCGCCCTTGTGCGCGCCGCCGACGGCACCATGCTTCGCCGCGCGGTCGCGGTAGACCCGGGCGCCGCGCTCGACGTCGAGTTCGCCGATGGTCACATTGGAGCTCATGCCGATGCAGGCGAACGCAAAGCCGAACCAAGAGCGAAAGCGCCATCGCGCGGCCGCGATGAAAAGCAAGGGAGTCTGCTTTAGATCGCTGGCCTTCCCGCATCGCTTGATTGTATGGTGAGTGTTGACCACAAGAATCGAAGGGTCACTCAGCCTTGATGAATCGTTTCGAACGCAATATCGGCTTCAAGGGCGAGGCCAGGCTAAAATATCTCGACGGCGAGGTGCAGGTGGTGACGCCCGGCGACTTCGTGCGCTGCGCCGTGACGGGACGCACCATTCCGCTCGACGAGTTGCGTTACTGGAGCGTCGAGTTGCAAGAGGCTTATGCCGACGCCGCATCCTCTCTCAAGCGCTACCGCGAGACCCACCCCATATCGGCGGCACCAGCCGAGTAATCGTTACTTTGAAACGCCGCGACTTGCTCCGCCTCTCGCCTTGATGGGTGGGTCTTGCGGTCGCGCCTTTGCCATCGCTGCCGCAAGCAGCGCCTTCACCGCCGCCAAATCTTCGAACTCGACGGCGATGGCGAAAGGCCGGGAGCGGTGCTTGAGCTCCGCCGCATCGCTGCCGTCGTCGTCGGGCAGTCTCACCCAGTCCTTCTCGGTGGTGACCAGCATGGCGTTATAGTCCTTCGCCTTCTTGAGCAGGCTGCGCGCCTGCCGCTCGCTGTAGCGGTAATGGTCGGGATAGGAGCGGGCATCGATCAACCGTGCGCCGTTGGCGCGGAGGGTGGCGAAGAATTTCGACGGCCGCGCGATCCCGGCAAAACCGATCACCGGCAGCACGCTGAGCCAACGCCGGTCCTGGCGCGGCACCATGCGGGCTTTGAGCACGGGCTTGTGTTGACTCTCAAAGGCCTCGATGAGGGGCGCAGCCTTGCCGTCATCGCCGATCACGACGAGCGCGCCTGCCCGCGCCATCTGCGCCTCGAGCGGGGCCCTGAGCGGCCCCGCCGGCATGACGAGACCATTGCCGATGCCGGCGCCGGCATCCACCACCACAAGGGATAAGTCTTTGCTGAGACTCGGGTTTTGGAACCCGTCATCCATCACGATCGCACCCGCTCCGGCTGCTTCGATGGCTTTGGCGCCGGCGACCCGATCAGCCGAAACCACAGTGGGTGCGGTGGAGGCGAGCAGGAGCGGCTCATCGCCCAATTCCGCCGCGCTCTGCCCTTTTGCCACCAGCACCGGTCCTTTATTCGTCCCGCCATAGCCGCGGGTGAGGAAGGCGGGCTTCGCTCCGAGCTCTTTGAGCAGCGCCGCGATGGCAATCGCGGTCGGGGTCTTGCCGCCGCCTCCGGCGGTGAAATTGCCGATGCAGATGACGGGGAGGCGCGAGCGGTAGGGTTCGACCCGCGCCGCGCGGGCTTCGGCCACGCGGCCATACAAACGGCCCGCAGGGGCGAGCGCCGAAGCCAGAACCCCTCTCTTGCGATACCACCAGAACGGCGCTTCAAGAGGCATGTTTCAGGGTGGTCTTTGGTGGCAGAAAATTTTCGAGTTCGGCCAGTGTGCGCGGCAATGCGCCGCTCATGGCGGCAATGGTGCGAACCGCACGCTCGGTCATCGTCCGGCGGGCATTTCCGTCGCCGAGCAGATCGAGCGCGGCCTCGGCGAGGCTTGCCGCATCTCTTACCTGTTTGCAGCCGCCCGCGCGCAACAGCTCGCCATAGGAGTCGCGGAAGTTCTGCCAGTTGGGACCGGTGAGCACGGCGGCGCCGAGCTTGACCGGCTCGACCGGGTTTTGCCCGCCGCGATCGACGAGCGAGCCGCCGACAAAGGCGACCGGTGCGAGTGCATAGAACAGGCCGAGCTCGCCGATCGTATCGGCCACATAGATGTCGGTTTCGGGCTCGGGCATCCTCCCCTCCGAGCGCAGCACGACCTTGAGGCCGATCGCGCGCAGTTGCTCGGCAATGAGCGGCCCGCGCTCGGGATGGCGCGGCACGATCACGGTGAGGAGATTGGGGTGCGCGGTCCTGATCCTGTGATGCGCCGCAGTGACAATTTCGTCTTCGCCTTGATGAGTGCTCGCCGCGAGCCACACCGTGCGACCGGCAAACGCAGTATCGAGCTTGCGCCGTCCGGGCAGATCGGCAGGGGGCGGCGGTGCGTCGGCCTTGAGGTTGCCCACGTCGAGCGCTTTGGCGACGCCGAGCTGGGCGAAGCGCTCGGCGAGGCGGCCGTTCTGCGCCAGCACGAGATCGAAGGCCGAGAATAGCGGCCGGCTCAGTCCCGGCCGTCTGCGCCAGCGTTTGAAGGTTGACACCGACATGCGGCCATTGATGAGCAAGAGAGGAATCCCGAGCGCCTTGGTCTCCAGCACGAGGTTGGGCCAGATCTCCGCTTCCACCAGTACGGCAAGATCGGGACGCCAATGGCGCAAGAAGCGCTGCACGAAGACCAGATTGTCGAGCGGCACATATTGATGCAGCACGCCCCTTGGCAGCCGCGTCCGCGCCAGTCTGGCCGAGGTGACGGTGGCAGTGGTGAGCAGCAGGCGGATCTCCGGCCGATCGGCGGCGATGGTCTCGATCACCGGCAGCGCCGCATTGGTCTCGCCCACGCTTGCGGCGTGGAACCAGGCGAGGAAGCCCGGCGGCCGCGGCACGCTTGCCAGACCGTAGCGCTCGGGGCGCCGGCCGCGCTCCTCTTTGCCGCGGCGCGTTCGCCAGGCAAGGATCAAAGGCGTGAACGGCACCGCGAGGCTCGTCAGCGCCCGGTAGGCCTTGAGCAACAGTCCAGGCTTGACGGTGTCGTGCGTGGTCAAGGGATCGCGGGCTCCAGCGAGAGCATAAGCGCGCTGGATCGCGTCGGCGAGAGACGTTTCAACGGCAATTCGCTCTTTTTCGATCGCCTCGGCGTTGGCGGCGGGCGGGACCATGCGCGGATCGCCGATGCCGACGGCGAGGGTCGAGAATGGGAGATTGACGACCGTCTCAACATGACTTTTTGCTCGGGCTACTTGCTGACCACGGCGACGGCCTCTTCGTCCGCGCTTCCCGGCGGCGGTGCCGTGTACCCTCCGGCAATGCCGAATTGCGTGCGATGAAGTCTCGTGTAAAGGCCGCCTTTGGCGACCAGCTCGTCGTGGCGGCCGCTCTCGACGATGCGGCCCTGGTCAAGCACGCAGATGAGATCGGCCTTCTTCACCGTGGAAAGGCGGTGAGCGATCATCAGCACGGTGCGTCCGCGCATCAGCTCTTCCAGCGCCGCCTGCACCTTGGCCTCGGCCTCGGAGTCGAGCGAGCTGGTGGGCTCGTCGAGCAGGAGAATCGGCGCGTCCTTGTAAAGCGCCCGGGCAATGGCGATACGCTGCCGCTCGCCGCCGGACAGCAACCCACCGGCTTCGCCGACGCGGGTGTTATAGCCCTTGGGCAGGGCCATGATGAAATCATGCGCTGCCGCGGCCTTGGCGGCTCGGATCACTCCGCTCTCCTGCGGCGGCTTCGCCCCATAGGCGATATTGGCGCCGATGGTGTCATCGAACAACACCGGGTCCTGGGTCACCAGCGCGATGGCGTCGCGCAGGCTCTCAACGGTGACATGCTTGATGTCTTGTCCGTCGATCAGCACCATGCCGCGGTCGGGGTCGAAGAAGCGGAGCGTGAGGTTGACCAGCGTGCTCTTGCCCGAGCCGGAAGGCCCGACCAGTGCGACCGTGCGTCCGGGCGGCACGGTGAGGCTCACCCCCCTCAACACGCTGTTCTCCGGGTCGTAGGCGAAGGTCACGTTCCGGAACTCGATCTCGCCGCGATCGAGCTTCAGCGGCTTGGCGTCGGGCGCCTCGCGCAGACTGATCTTGAGGTCGATGATGCCGAACACGCGGCTCGCGGCGGCGATGCCTTCCTGGAGCTGCGTCTGCAGGGTGGCGACGCTCTTGAGCGGGGCGTAGATCAGAAGCGCCGCGGTCATGAAGCCCATGAATTGGCCGAGGGTGAGATCGCCGCGCACCCCCTTGGTGCCCGCGAAATAGATGGCCAGCGCGAAGCCCAATCCGGTCAGGAGCTCGATCGAGGGGCTCGACAGCGCCCGGGCGCGGGTGCCGCGCATGGTGAATTCGAGCGCGCGATTGATGGTGGAGGCCGCGCGCGTCTCCTCGCGGTCTTCCTGGCGATAGGCGCGCACGATACGCATGCCGCGCAAGGTCTGGGTGATCAGCGCCGAAAGGTCGCCCGTCTCCTGGAGCGACTTGGTTGTCGATTTTCGCATCTTGCGTCGCTGCCGCGACAATACAAACCAGGCGACCGGCATGAAGATCAGGAGCAGAACCGAGAAGCGCGGATCCATATAGAACATCGCGCCGACGAGGATGATGACCTTGATATAATTCTCGCCCAGCGTCACGAGGGAGCGGCTGGCGGTCTGGCGGATGAGTGTCGCGTCGTTGAGGAAGCCCGAGAGCAGGCGTCCCGAATGCACCCTCTGGATCCAGTTCAGATCGGCGCGCGACAGCTTGGCGAACATCTGCAGGCGGAGGTCGGCGATGAAGCGATGGCCGAGATAGGCCACGGTGACGTCGGCGACATATTCGGCCGCGGCCTTGACCACGGTCACGATCACGATGGCCGCGGTGATCCAGTAGACCATCTGCTCGTTCTTGGCGACGAACACGTCGTCGGCGATTTTCTGAATGAGGAACGGGATGGCGCCGGTGGTGGCTGCGGTCAAAAGCATGGCCAGCGAGGCGACCACAAGGAGCCCGAACCGGGGCCGCAGATGCTCGCGCCAGATGCGGACCACGATCTCGCCGGTCGTATACTCGACCTGGAGCTCGTCGGCGCTCCGCGTGATCGCGCTTGCGTCCCTGAACAGTTGATCCTTCAAGCGATTCCCCGATTCTCAGCGAGAGCCGCCGCCCGCTCCTGCCTTCTAGCACGCGGCGGGGCGCCCCTCGAAGGCGAAAAAACCCGAGCTTGGAGACGGCTAGCGGAGCTTTCCGCCCGGTTCTTGTTCCGGGTCCAGCAGCCGGTGCAGGTGCACGATAAAATAGCGCATGTGGGCGTCGTCGACGGTGCGGTGAGCGGCCTCCTTCCACGCGTCATAGGCTTGCGCATAGTTGGGATAGATGCCGACGATGTCGAGCGCTTTGAGGTTGCCGAACTCGATCTTGTCGAGCGAGGTGAGTTCGCCGCCGAAGACGAGGTGCAGCAATTGCCGGCCGCTCCGCTTGCCGTCCTTTGCCGCCATGCTGCTCGCTCCCCCAAATGCGGTGTCGCCGAGCCAGCGCGCTAAAGGTCTACGCGCTCGGTGCGCTCGATCAAAAGCGGATGGAGCGCTTTGCCGCTCGCCACCAAGCTCGGGAAGCGCGGGGATGGACGGTTATAGCGATGCGCCGCGCCGTGATGGTCGGTGACGATGCCGCCCGCCTCCTCGACCAGGAGCGCAGCAGCGGCCAGATCCCATTCACTCTTGCTCGATAGCGAGATCGTGGCATCGGCCCGGCCGCACGCGACGAGGGCAAGCCGGTAAGCCACCGAGTTCACCCATTTGGTGTTCACCTCGGGCCAGGGCTCCTTCCAGATCTTCTTCTTGAACAGGCCGCCGCTGGCGATGAGGAGCGCTCCATCGAGTGCGCTCTTCGTGCTCGCCGCGATCGGCTCATCGTTGAGGAAGGCGCCGTTCCCGTGCATGGCGTGGAAGAACTCATTGGTGGCCGGATTGAACACCGCGCCGAGCACCGGCACGCCATCCTCGACCAGCGCGGCCGAGACCGTCCATTCCGGCACGTGACGCAGGAAAGCATTGGTGCCGTCGATCGGGTCGACCGTCCACACCCGGCTGCTCTTGAGCCGCTCGGAATCGTCCTCGGTCTCCTCGGACAGCCAGCCATAGTTCGGGCGCGGCACGTGAAGCGCGAGCTTGAGCGCGACATCGACGGCGAGGTCGGCCTCGCTCACCTCGCTGCCGTCGATCTTCCTTTTGACGGTGATCGATTTGCGGAAATAGGTCAGCGCGAGTTCGCCGGCTTCACGCGCAGCCTTTTTAAGAAGTGCGTAATCTTCTTCGCGAGACGGGGCCGTAAAGGGTCTTTTGGCTGGCTCGATAGCGGTCATTGCGGCGTCGTGGAAGATTTTCGAAACTTTTCGGAAGAGTTCTCTAAACCATGTGGACAGCAAAAGCGCGCATACCAGGCGTTAACAACGTCCGTTAAGCGCTTCGGAAAGCTTCCATGGCAGGATCGCGCCAATCAAGGCCGCCTCAAGGCAACGGCCATACGGGGAAGCTAACAGCAAGGCGTCATTCGGGCCCCTGGGCGACAAGCCCCGGGGCCCGGTGCTTTTCTCGCGTTCGTGCGGCCGGCGCAACTCAGAATATTGTCGCAAGGGCCATATCGATAAGGATGGCGCCCAGCACCAGCGCTCCGAAGTCGCGGTTGGAACGGAAGCGCTTGAGGCAATTCTCCGGATCGTCGATGTTGAGCGTGGCGACCTGCCAGGCAAGATGCGCCCCGGCCGCGACCATACCCAACAGGAACGCCGTCCCGGCATGGGCCATGACCCCCGCCGCGGTGATGGCGAGCCAGGCGATCGCATAAAGAAGAATGAGCCAGGTCCGGGTGGCCTGACCGAATCGAAGTGCGGTCGATTTCAACCCGAGCAGGCCGTCGTCCTCGCGATCCTGATGCGCATAGATGGTGTCGTAGCCGATGGTCCAGGCGACGGCCCCCGCATAGAGCACGATCGCAGGCCAATCGAGCCGCCCCAACACAGAAGCCCAGCCCAGCAGCGCGCCCCAATTGAAGGCGAGCCCGAGCACCGCTTGCGGCCAATAGCTGAATCGCTTGACGAAAGGGTAGATCGCCACGATCGGCAACACCCCGAGCCCCAGCCACACGGTGAAGCTGTTGAAGCTCAGCAGCACCGCGAACCCGACGAGACACAGCGCGAGCATGAAGAAAATGGCGCCCCGCACGCTGACTTGCCCGCTCGGGAGCGGCCGCCCGCGCGTCCGCGCGACTTGTGCGTCGATGTCGCGGTCGATGAGGTCGTTATAGGTGCAGCCCGCCGCGCGCATGACGAGCGCACCGACCGCGAACAGGACCAGGAGCCGAGGATCTGGATAGGGTTCGTTTAGGCTGCGAGCCGCGAGCGCCACCGACCAGAAGCAGGGGAGGGCGAGCAGGAAAAAACCGATCGGGCGGTCGGCCCGGGCGAGCCGCAGATAGGGGACAAGCCACCCCGGCGCGAAGCGATCCACCCAATTCCCGGCGCCGGCGTCGGAAATCGCGCTCGCTTTACCTTGGGGCATGGGAGATGTCATGTGTTTGACGCCTTGGCTCCATCGTCCTTCACTCGCGTGCCGCCATGTCCTCCAAGCTCCAGCGCCTGTTCGTCACCTCCAGACTTGAACGGGGCGCCGTGGTCGCGCTGAGCAAGGACCAGGCGCATTACCTCGGAAACGTGCTCCGACTCAAGCGAGGCGACAACCTCCTGCTGTTCAACGGCAAGGACGGGGAGTGGTGGGCCGAGCTCATCGCCATTGGCCGGAAAGAGGCTGAAGCCCGTCTCGACCACCAGACCCGCCCGCAAGAAGAGGGCCCTGACCTGCATTACCTCTTCGCACCGCTGAAGCGCGCGCGCCTCGATTATATGGTGCAGAAAGCAACCGAGCTCGGCGCGAGCGCGCTCCGCCCGGTCATCACCCGTCACACCGTGGCCGATCGGGTCAAGCCCGGGCGGCTCCTGGCCAACGCCATCGAAGCGGCCGAGCAGTGCGGCGTTTTGCGCGTGCCGGCGATCCTGGAGCCCGAGAAACTCACCAAGCTGCTCGACGCCTGGGACGCGGCGAGGCTCCTGATCTTCGCCGACGAGGTTGCGCCTCACGCCTCGCCCATCGAGGTGCTCAGGTCCCGCCGCGCCGAGCGTCTTGCCGTCCTGATCGGACCGGAGGGGGGGTTCGAGCGCGAGGAGCGGGCGGCGCTTCTTGCAAAGCCCTTCGTGCTCCCCATTTCCCTTGGACCGCGGGTCATGCGGGCCGATACTGCGGCCGTCGCCGCTCTCGCCCTTGTGAATGCGGCCCTTGGCGACTGGCAGTAAGGATCGCTTGTCAGGCCATAGGGAGAGCGCCATAAAGGCCGCCCTTCCCCCTCGCGTCTCCGCAACCCTGCTTCAACCCTGAACGGAGCTCTCCTCATGTCGACACGGGTGAGTGGGCCCGAAGGCCCCATCATCTGCTCACGTGACGAGCTCGTCGCTTATCTCGAGCAGGGTTCCAAACCCGCGCGCGAATGGCGCATCGGCACCGAGCACGAGAAGTTCGGCTTCTATACGAAGGGACATGACCCGGTCCCGTATGAGGGCGAACGCGGCATCCGCGCGCTGCTCGAGGGGCTTGAGGACCGCTTCGGCTGGGATCCGGTCACGGAGAAGGGCAACATCATCGCGCTCCGCCGCAAGGACTGCGCGAAGGGCGGCGCGATCAGCCTCGAGCCCGGCGGCCAGCTCGAACTGTCCGGCGCGCCCCTCGAGAATGTGCACGAGACCTATGAGGAGCTTCGCCACCATCTCGTCGAGGTCGGCGAAATCGGAGGACAACTCGGCATCGGCTTTCTTGGCATCGGCTTCTCCCCGAAATGGACACTCCGCCAAACCCCGATGATGCCGAAGGAGCGCTACCGCATCATGGTGCGCTATATGCCGCAGCGAGGACGCCACGGGCTCGACATGATGTTCCGCACCGCGACGGTGCAGGTGAACATGGATTTTAGCGATGAGCGGGACATGGTCGCCAAATTGCGCGTGGGCCTTGCGCTCCAGCCGGTCGCCACCGCACTCTTCGCCAATTCGCCGTTCACCGACGGCAAGCCCAACGGCTTCCAATCCTACCGCGCCGAGGTCTGGCGCGACACCGACCCCGATCGGACCGGGCTGCTGCCCTTCGCCTTCGAGCCGGGCATGGGTTTTGAGCGCTATGTGGACTACGCGCTCGACGTGCCGATGTACTTCGTCTATCGCGACGGACGCTATATCGACGTGGCGGGCGCCTCGTTCCGGGACTTCCTCGACGGCAAGCTTGCGGCCCTTCCCGGCGCGAGGCCCACACTCGACGACTGGGCCGACCATCTCACCACGCTCTTCCCCGATGTGAGGGTGAAGCGCTTCCTCGAGATGCGTGGCGCCGATGCCGGCCCGTTCGCCGAGCTCTGGGCGCTGCCTGCGCTTTGGACCGGGCTTCTCTACGACAAGGAGGCCCTCGCTGGCGCGTCGGCGCTCACCTCCGACTGGACCGAGGGGGAGCGCCAAGGCCTACGCAGTGCGGTTCCCCGCCTTGGCCTCAACACGCCGTTTCGGGGGGGCACGCTCCTGGATATCGGCCGCGACATGGTCGGCCTCGCGCTTGGCGGATTGCAGCGGCGGGCGCGGCTCGACCGGAGCGGCGAGGACGAAGGCAAAGCGCTCGCACCGCTAATCGAAACGCTCGAGGAGGGTCGCTCCCCAGCCGACCGCCTGCTCGCGCTTTATAGCGGCCCCTGGCAGGGCGACATCGATAAAGTGTTCGACACACAGGCGTTTTAGGTCCAGTGCGACACCGCTTCGTTCGGGCTGCAACAGCCGCGTCCTGTGCTAGGATTGGCCCGGGTCCAGAGAGGCTCGCAAGAGAGCTCGCGCCCTTTCGGCCCAACATTGGGGGGGCGGTCATGACCGCGGCCAAAGATCTGCGGGAAGCCGAGGACGGCTCGTGGGCCTACGCGCCTCAGCCGAAACCGGCGCCTTCCGAGCCGCATGAGCAACGAACGCTTCTCGCCCGCATCGGGCAATTGGAGACGGCGTTAGCGGCGGGAGAGCGGCGCGAGCACGCGTTGCAGGCCTCGAAGACCCAACTCGCTCAAAAGCTCGCCGGGCAGAAATCGTTGAATGCAACATTGCTGAAGTCGACGAGCTGGCGCATGACCGCGCCGCTCCGCGCGGCAGTCGATGCTGTCCGGACGTTTGGAGATGTGTTGCGCGGGGTGGTGCGCCACCATCGGCAAAAGGTCATCAGTCCGGAGGTCGCTGCGTTTCACAAAGAAGGATACCTGGCTCCGGTCGATTTGTTTACGCCCGCGCAATGTGCGCTCATCGTAAAGCATTACCAGCTCCACGCGCGCAGGAGCCGTCACAAGGGTCATAAGGCGCTCGCAGCGCATGATCGGTTTTTCTACGATCTCGCGACCCGGCCGTCATTGCTGGCTCGGCTCAAACCCCTATTGGGCGATGACATCATCCTTTGGGGCGCGAGCGTTATGATCCGCAAGGCCGGCGACGTGCACGACTGGCACACCGATATCGAGAGCTCGGCGCGTGACGGTCGTTTTGTCTCTGTTTGGGTGGGTCTCGAGAACACCTGTAGAGGTTCCGCGCTTCAAATCGCCTCTCGCTCGCACCGATTTGGCGAACCGATTCAGCAAGTCATTCACGAACGGGGATTGCACCGAAGCCAGGTGACAAGCGACATGGTGGCGGCCTGGGCGCGCGAGCACGATCGTGAAGCGAGCGTGGTGCAACCGGAAATGACCGACGGTCAGGCCATAATCTTCGACGGCCGGCTGTGGCACGGCTCTCACAACACCGGGCCGGCCAAGCGTTCGGCGCTGATATTGCAATACGCGGCCGCCGGCACGCCGGTCGTCTTTCCGGACTTGGACAAACTCGACCAATGGCCGTTCTGCTTTAGCGCGGAAAGGCCGACCAGCCTGCTGGTTGCGGGCAAGGGAAAGGAAGGCTTGGGCGCGCCGCGACCGGCCGGCTTTTCAGAGAAACCTCTGCCGATCGACACGCACCTGCGCGGAGGCGAGGGGTTTCTCGCGAGCAGCGACGGCTGGAAGCCCTATCGCCTCTTCAACGGGTCGACCCCGATACTCCCGGGCATGAAAGCGCATGTTTCGGTGCTGAGCCCGGGGCATTGCCCGCATCCACCGCATTGCCACATCGAGGAGGAGCTGCTGGTCGTCTTGGACGGCGAAGCCGAAATCCTGATCGCCGACGGTCCTGATCCGGCCGATGCCGCTGTCAAACGCTACGGCCCCGGATCCTTTGTTTATTACCCGGCCTATCAGCATCACACCATTCGCAATGTGGCAGCGGCACCGGTCACTTATCTCATGTTCAAGTGGCAGGCTGCGCCGTTCGAAGTACGCGAGCCCCTCGACACCACGCTGTCCGAGATTGGCGGCAGATTTGCCGCGCCACGGGAAGCTCCGCGAACGACGCGGGTCCTGTTCGAGGGGCCGACGGGCTATCTCGGCAAGCTGCATGCTCACGTTACCGAGCTACAGCCTGGTGCTGGCTACCCGGCCCATGCCGACAAATACGACGTAGCGATCATCGTGTTCTCCGGAACCGTCGAGACCTTGGGCAAAACGGTCGGACCCGGCGGTTCGATCTACTACGCGGCCGGCCAGCGCCATGGCATGCGGAATGTGGGGAAGGATCCCGCGAAATACCTGGTTTTCGAATTCCACGGTCCCCAGGCCGGACGAGCCGCAGCGCGGTGACGCGACACTCAGGAGCCCCGCGAGATGATATTGTGTGCGGGGTTGAGACCTACGAACGCGAGCGCTGGAGGTTCTCACGTCTCTAAGGCCCGGCCGCCTGGCGCGGCCCTAGCGGCTTTCCGACTTTTGCCTGCGCGACCAGCACGAAGTGCAAGAATGTGCCGCGGTAGTTGGAACCGACCGCATGCCAGGGCACAATCCCCGGCCTTGAAAATCGCCGGTTGGTAGCCATATTTACCGGCAAGTAACCGTCCCTTCTGCGACCCTGCACGGATGGGACGATAGTCCGTCCCCCAAAGACGGATGTCGTCGGCGACAGAGTCTCCTTTCTCTGTCGCCGATTTTTTTTCGCTTACAACCCCGGAATTATTTGAGGTTGGCCAGGGCGTCGCCGAAGCCTTGCAGCGCGACCGGAATGCCGATGCCGGCTTCGGGCGTATCGAAGATGATGAACATGGCGGTCGTGCCCTTTTTCATCTTGGCGATGACTTCGTCTTGCAACACCACTTCGGCTACGCAGCCGCGCTTGCCGCATTTGAGGAAGGGCGCGTTGCCCACATCCTGACCGTCGATCTTGAGCCCGAGCCCGGTGGGCAACAGGACGCCAAGCGGCACGACCACGCGGAGAAGCTTCTTGTCCTCGCCGATCGCCTTATAGAACACGACCGTCAGGCCGACATTCGGCCTGTCCTCGGCGGTAACGCTTTGCACCAGCGCGCATTTCTCTTCCTTGGCGCCGGGTGGGGTGCGGCAGGAGACTTGCCAAGCCCCATGGGTCTCGCGCACCACACTACCTGGCCCGGTAGCGGCTGGCGCGGCCTCTGGCGCGGCCCCTTGCGCCTTCACCTGACCTCCTAGGACCGAAATCAAAGCGAAGGTCACGCCGAGCAGGGTAAGGGTGCGGGCGGGAGACAAAAGAACCGGGAAATTCGGCGTCTGAGCCATGGCGCTAAAGAAACCGCCGCGCGCGCTCATAGTGGGAATCGGCTCGTGAGCAGAGTAAATTGTGAGCGGAAGCGCGGTGAAGCTGAGATGCGCGACATTGAGAACCGCCATCGCCGAGTATTGGGGCCAAATTTCGACGCAAGCCCGGCTTCGAACCTTCATGAGCTCCGGAAAACTTGCGGAGGCGGGCGTGCATATGCCGCAGCGAGGCCCTGAATCATGAGTGTTGCCAATCTATTTCCTTTATGATTTGAACACCGGAAAAGGCCTCCAGCCTGATTGACGTGGGTCAGGGTCTTGGCGGCAAAAATGAACATTGGGGGCGACGCCTTACGCTATTGAACTCTCGCGTCGCCCTTGCTTCGATCAAGCGGCGTGGGCGGCAGCCAGGTCGCCCCGCGCCCCTTAGCAACCTACGCCCGCCTCTTTTGAGGGACCGATGAGGGGCGAGGCTTGAGGCTTTAGGGAGTGGAAGGGATGGCGATCTGCGACCGAATGAAGACGGCGCTTGGCGCGGCGGCAAGCCTTGCCCTGTGCGGGACAGCCTACGCCAAAGACGGACAGTCGGTCCCCTGGCAGGTCGGCTTTCAGCCGCCCGCCACTCCGATCATGGCTCAGATCGAGTCCTTCCACACTTACGTCAACATTATCATCGTCCTGATCGGGCTCTTCGTTCTCGGCCTCCTCATTTACGTGATGGCTCGTTTCAACGAGCGACGCCACCCGCAGCCGTCGCGCACCACCCATAATACGGCGCTCGAGATCGCCTGGACCGTGATCCCGGTTCTGATCCTCGTCGCTATTGCCATTCCCTCCTTCCGGCTTCTCTACGCCCAATACGACTTTCCCAAGCCCGACCTCACCATCACCGCCACCGGCAGCCAGTGGTACTGGACCTACGAATATCCGGACCATGGCATCACCTTCGATTCGATCATGGTGCCCGAGGCGGACCTGAAAGAGGGTCAACCCCGTCTGCTTACCGTGGACCGCGAGGTTGTGGTTCCGGTGAACAAGAACGTCATCGTCGGGCTGAAGTCGAACGACGTTATCCATGACTGGGCGGTTCCCGCCTTCGGCGTGAAGCTCGACGCCGTGCCGGGACGCCTGCAATCGACTTGGTTCCGGGCCGAACGCGAGGGCGTCTTTTACGGCCAGTGCTCGGAGCTATGCGGCCGCAATCACGCCTTCATGCCGATCGCCGTTCGCGTCGTATCGGAGGCTGAGTTCACCGATTGGCTCGCCAAGACCAAGACCGCGGCCTCGCGCAATGACGGGAGCGAGGTGGCCGCGGCCCAGGAGTAACCGAACCGCTCGTGAATGGGGCGAGACGTGTCGCCTTCGACCGACCGAACGCAGGACAGAGACACAAGGAAGACCGCCATGGCACAACGCGCCCATGCCGAAGAGGCCCATCACGACCACCATCCGACCGGACCGGGGCGTTGGCTCTTCTCGACCAACCATAAGGACATCGGCACGATGTACCTCATCTTGGCGATGGTCGGAGGCGTCGTCGGCGGTCTCTTGTCGATGGGCATGCGCGCCGAGCTCATGGAGCCCGGCATGCAGATTTTCGGCAATCCCGAGATGTTCAACGTGTTCGTGACGGCGCACGGGCTGATCATGGTGTTCTTCATGGTCATGCCCGCGACCATGGGCGGGTTCGGCAACTGGATGGTGCCGCTCATGATCGGCGCCCCCGACATGGCCTTCCCGCGCTTGAACAATATTTCGTTCTGGCTGCTTGCCGCGGCGTTCTGCCTGTTGGTGACTTCGTTGTTCGTGCCGGGGCCTCCCGGCACCAAAGGCGTCGGCGGCGGCTGGACCATCTACGCGCCGCTCTCCACCAAGGGCACGCCCGGGCCGGCCATGGATTTCGCCATCCTGGCCCTGCACCTAGCCGGCGCGTCTTCGATTCTCGGCGCCATCAACTTCATCACCACCATCTTCAACATGCGCGCGCCGGGCATGACCCTGCACAAGATGCCGCTGTTCGT
>JACMJU010000105.1 GCA_014380485.1 Methyloceanibacter sp. | reverse complement strand
TCGATCTTCTGGAACCGGCGCACCAGCGCCCGGTCCTTCTCGAAATGCTGCCGGTATTCCTTGTAGGTGGTCGAGCCAATGCAGCGGAGCGTGCCGGATTGCAGCGCCGGCTTGAGCAGGTTCGAAGCATCCATTGCCCCGCCAGACGTGGCGCCTGCGCCGATCACCGTGTGAATCTCGTCGATGAACATGATGGCGCCGGGATAGTTCTCGATCTCGCGCATCACGGCCTTGAGCCGCTCCTCGAAATCGCCGCGATACCGCGTGCCGGCAAGAAGTGCCCCCATGTCGAGCTGGAAGATGGTGGAATCCGATAGTACTTCCGGCACGTCGCCCATGACGATGCGCCGCGCCAAGCCTTCGGCGATGGCGGTCTTGCCGACGCCGGGATCGCCCACGAACAGCGGGTTGTTCTTCTGCCGCCGGCACAGTATCTGGATGGTGCGCTGGATCTCCGGCCCCCGGCCGATCAGGGGATCGATGCGGCCGGCGCGGGCCTTCTGGTTGAGATTGATACAATAGACCTCGAGCGCATCGGCCCCGCGTTTCTTTTCGTCGCCGCCCTCGACTGTCGCAGCATCTTCGTCCACGCCGCGCACGGCGCGCGGCTCCGACATGCCGGCCCGCTTGGCGATGCCGTGGCTGATATAGTTGACCGCGTCGAAGCGCGTCATGTGCTGTTCTTGCAGGAAGAAGGCCGCGTGGCTCTCCCGCTCGGCGAAGATGGCGACCAGCACATTGGCCCCCGTCACCTCTTCGCGGCCTGACGATTGCACATGGGCCACGGCGCGGTGAATGACACGCTGGAACCCTGCCGTCGGCTGGGCGTCGCCGTGGGTGTCGAGCACCAGTCCGGACAGCTCGCTGTCGATATAGCCGGTGAGCTTGTCGCGCAGGAGATCGATGTCGACGTCGCAGGCGCGCATCACCGCCGCCGCGTCGCGGTCGTCGAGCAACGACAGGAGCAGATGCTCCAGCGTCGCGTATTCGTGACTGCGCTCATTGGCATATTGCAGCGCACGCCGCAAAGCCTGCTCGAGACTGGTCGAAAACGAAGCCACCTAGATCCTCACTCCTTCTCCATCGTGCATTGTAACGGATGTTCTTGCTGGCGCGCGAAACTCGTCACTTGCGCTACCTTAGTCTCAGCGACCTCGTAAGTGTAGACCCCACAGATGCCGACGCCCTTCTGATGCACGTGCAGCATGATGCGTGTGGCCTCCTCGGGCGGCTTGTTGAAGAACCGCTCCAGAACATAAACGACGAAGTCCATCGGCGTGTAATCGTCGTTCAGCAGCAAGACCTTGTAGAGACTCGGCCGCTTCGTTTTCGACCGCGTCTTAGTGATAATATGGGTGCCGGTGTCGTCGCCCCGGCGAGGGTCGCCGTTCCGCGCCATCGTCAGTCCCTATGTGGCGTCTCGTTGGTCATCTGCCAAGGCGAACGGGTCGCGCCTGCAACCGTCGTCGTCCCATTCTAGCTTCATCGGGCAAGCGACCGCAAATTGGGGGCGCCGCCCCCATAACATAGTGCGAGTTGCGGACAGGAAAACGGCAAAAAAAAAGACCCGGGGCCAGCCCGGGTCTTTTTTCACTGGGGAAAGATGGAGGTTGGGAATCGCCGTCAGACGAGCTTCTTGGAGAAGGCAGCCTCGACCGGCTTGTAGGCGTCTTTGGCGAGGCCGACATACATCTCGCCGATCTTGGACATTTCGGCGACGTAGGTGTCGTAGGCCTTTTTGGCATATTGGGACTGGATCTCGATCGCCTGCTCGACCGACTTGGCGCCGATCAGCTGCTCGAAGGCACGGGTTGAATCCTCGAACGCCTTCTTGGAATAGTCGGTGACTTCTGCGGCGATGGCCTGGAAGCCCTTGTTCATCTCACCGAAAGAACGTACAGCCGCATCGAAGCCGTCTTTGCCGACCTTCTGAAACTCCTCGAAACCTTTGATCATTGGGGCCCTCTTCAAGACTGGGTTGTGGGAATGCTGCGAATGCGACCGATATATGCAATGCACAAAAATAACAACCCAAATTTTTGCACTGCACAATTACTCTAGCCTCCCCTGGCTTAACGCTTTGGCAAGAGACGAAATTTAGCCTTCTTCTCGCCGTAGGGGATGGCGAATCTGGGCGCCGGGCACACCCCTGCCGGCAGGCGGCGCGATGATGGCGCCTGGAAGAAGGTCGTCAAACGGGGGAAGGGTTTGGCCTTTCGAGGATCGGTGGGCAGTTTCAGGCCTTACGCTTGGGTGGACGCGCGCAGCGCCGGGCGCCTTGCGCTCGCGCTCACGCTCGTTTTTGCGGGAGTTGCGGCGCCGTTGAGCGAGGCGTGGGCGGGGAAATCGAAGGCTGTGCCGCGGGTTGCGGCTGCCATCGTCGTGGACATGAACTCGGGCTCCATCCTCCATGCCCAAGCCGCCGAAACCCTGCGTTCTCCGGCCTCGCTCACCAAGATGATGACCCTCTATATGCTGTTCGGCTATTTGCGCGCCGGCAAGATCACTGCGGAAACCGAGCTCGCCGTGACCCCTTATGCCGCGAGCCAAGCGCCCACCAAGCTCGGGCTGAAAGCAGGCACAACCATCAAGGTGAGCGATGCCGCCAAGGCCCTCGTGACCCAATCGGCCAACGATGCCGCGGCCACTATCGCCGAGAACCTCGCCGGCACCGAGGAGAACTTCGCCCGCCTGATGACCGACACCGGACGGCGGATTGGCATGACCAAGACGATTTTTCGCAACGCTTCCGGTCTGCCGAACGAGGGCCAAATCACGACCGCGCGCGACATGGCCATCCTCGCCGCGCATCTGATCCACGACTACCCCGAATATTACAGCGTATTTGAAACGCGCTATTTCAGCTTCAAGGGGCGCAAGTATCGCAATCACAACAAGCTGCTGTTCGGTTTTAAGGGCACCGACGGCATCAAGACCGGTTATACCCGGGCGAGCGGCTTCAATCTCACCGCCTCGGTGCATCGGGGAAACAAGCACCTCCTGGCGGTTGTACTTGGCGGCAGAACTGGCAGTCAGAGGGACGTCGCCACCCGTGCCCTTCTCGACAAGCACTTTGCGGCGGCCTCCGAGACCAAACCCACGCCCGCTCAGCGCATGGCGTCTCTCGTCGGTGCGCCGCCTCCGCCGCTGCCGGCGATCAAGAAGCCTCTCTTCGCGAGGGCGGCCGCTGTCCCGGCTTCGGCGCCGGTTCCCGCTCCCGCCGAGGGCGATTTCGCCGAACCTGCTCGGCCGCTCAAGGCGCCACTCAGCGGCCCGGCGGCCAAAACCGTAACGAAGCCGGTTCGTTATGCCGGCGCCTTTCATGTCCAGGTCGGGGCCTACATGTCTCAGGTCGAGGCCGAGAACCGGCTCGGCATGGTCCATCAGCGTGCCACCGATCTCCTAGAGGGCCACCTGCCTTTCACCGCCTCCTTCATGAAGGACGACGAGGAATGGTACCGGGCGCGATTTGCCGGCTTCTCGCAGGGCGACGCCAAAGCCACCTGCGTGGCGCTGATAAAACTTTCCCTCGATTGCGCGGTCATGCGCGCCGAATAGCATGCGGCCCGACGCGCAGCTTCGTCACCCGCGCCCGAGTAACACCTCCTTGGCCTCATTGATGCGCGCCGCAAGATAGGTCGAACCCCCCTGGTCGGGGTGATTCTTCATCATCAAGCGGCGATGCGCCCGCTTGATCTCCTCCTCGCTGGCTTTAGGACCTATTCCGAGCACTTTGTAAGCCTCCTCGGCGCTCATGCGTTGGGCGCCGTTGGCGCGTCGCCTCCCCGCTTCGCTTTCCGTGCCCGAAGTCGAGCCCTCCTCGCGCCACCCCGGCAGGCGCCAATCGAGATAGGCTTCCATGACCGCGGCTTCCGGCGCGCCCTCCTGGTGCAGCTCGGCAAGCAGCTCCATCGCCTCGCGATCGCTGAGCGTTGAGAGCGGGCGGCCGGAAAATCGTCCCGCGAGGCATTTACCCTCCATGTGACCGCTATCGTGATCGAGCTCGACCTCGAGCCGATCGGTCTTGATATGCGACTTCTGGCCGGGTGCTCGGCGTGCCGAGCCGAAGGGATCGCCGAGCCCAAATCCGCTGCCCCGCCGGATCAGCGAGAGGCCGAACACCGCGAGCGGAATGGCAAGAGGCAGCGCACCACGCAAGATCAGGAACCCCGCCGCGGCAATCGCCGCAACGCCGCCCATCTTGCGAACGGCGATGGCGAGATTGCGAGGATTGGCGAGAGCGAGCTGCCGCCCGGCAAGCAGCAGCAGGACGAGTAGCGCGCAACCGAGAAGAAAATACGGCATGGATAGGCCCGTCAGCCGAGCTGCTCGAGAAGGCGAAGCGCCGCGCCGCTCTTCGTCTCGTCGCTGAAATTCTTCAAGGCCTTGCGGCCGCCGGTGGCATAGACCGCGACGGCGGCGAGAAGCTCGCGCAGTTGCTTGGCGGAGCCCGCATCGAAGGGGGAATAGGCGCCGCGTGACAGCCGTGCAATCTCCCTGAAAGCCCGCTCGGCCTTGGGCTCACGGCCTTCCTGGAACAGGAATACGGGAACGCCGATCAGCCCCAGCTCGCCCGCGAGGTTGGCCAGCCGGTCGACATCCTCCTCCATGCAGTCGCCGACATAAACGAGTGCATTGACCTTGCTCGCCTGGCTCTCGCGTCTGGCATGCGACAGCACCTTGCCGATCTGCGTGAAACCGCCGGCACAGGACACCCGGCGCATGAGCCGGGCCAGCGCCTCGGGATCGCCGACCCATTTCGACGCTTGGCATTCCTTGAAGCCACGAAAATAGACGAGCTGCACGTCAAGCCCGCCAACCGCCTTGACGGCCTTGAACATGTCGGCCTGAAGCTCGAGAGCAAGGTCCCAGGATGGCTGCCGGCTCATTGTCGCGTCCATGGCGAAGATCAGCCGTCCGCGGCCCGATCCGACCGGTTGCAGACCGCGCACATCTTTGAGGAAGGCGTCGACTTCGGCCCGCGCCGAGCGGCCCGGCGCGACCTCGCCCCTATCCCGCTTTGCCGGGGCTTTGGGCTCGGTCATTCTCGTCACACTCCTTGAGAGACAGCACCAAGTATAACAGCACCACGGTATAGATGGACCCTCGATGGGTCGCGAACAATGCCGGATCGCGCAGCCGCTCTCGGCGATAGCCTATCCTTGGGCCTGAAAGTGACCGGCCAGGGCAGGGCGTGGCGGTTGACGCACGGGTAAGCCTCGCTATGGTCGCCGCCGGAAGGGAACCGGATGAGCCTCACGACCGCCCGCACCGTCACCGATTTGAGGGATCGTCTTGCCCCGTGGCGGAAAGCGGGCGAAAGGATCGCGCTCGTTCCCACCATGGGGGCGTTACATCAGGGCCATCTCTCCTTGGTCACGCTCGCCAAGAGCAAGGCCGATCGCGTGGTCGCGTCGATCTTCGTAAATCCCCTCCAGTTCGGCCCGCGCGAGGATTTCCATCGCTACCCCCGCGATGAAGTCGGCGATCTTGCCAAGCTCGAAGGCGCCGGCGCGGACCTCGTGTTCGCGCCCGACAAGGCGGAGATGTATCCTCAAGGCTTCAGCACAAGAGTGAATCTCGGGGACCTGACCGAGGATTTATGCGGCGCCGCCCGGCCCAACCATTTCGACGGTGTCGCCACGGTCGTCACCAAGCTCTTGCTGCAATGCGCCCCCGACCTCGCGGTATTCGGCGAGAAGGACTATCAGCAGCTGCTCGTGATCAAGCGCCTGGTGAGCGACCTCGATATCCCGGTCGAGATCATCGGCGGTCCGATCGTGCGGGAGGAAGACGGCCTCGCGCTGTCGTCGCGGAACGCCTATTTGTCGCCCGCGGAGCGGGCGACCGCTCCCCTGCTCTATCAAACCGTCTTCGAGGTGGCCGCCGACCTGAGCAAAGGCCGCGGCGCCGACGACGCCGCCCATGCCGGACGTTTCAAGCTCGAGGCGGCAGGCTTCCGCGTCGACTATGTCGCCGTGCGCGACCCCGAGACGTTGAAACCGCTGTCGGGCCCAGTGAAGCAAGCGCGCGTGCTGGCGGCGGTCCATCTCGGGCGGACGCGGCTCATCGACAACGTCGCCGTGCCCCTGCCTACCAATCGATGAGGCGAAGCGCGCGCAACTCCTCGCGCATCGCGCCCGGCATCTCCTCGGCCCCGCCGTCGAAACCTCTTGCGTCTGGCGGCGCGTCGGCCGCTTCGAGATAGCGCCAGCCCTGGAAAGCGCGGCGCGGATGGGGCCTTGTGGCGACGAGCTCGGTGTCAAGGACGATGCCGCAACAGCTCCTCCCGTCATCCTTTACATCGGCGCGGAGATCGAGCACGCGCTGCCGCACCAGCACAAAGCCCTTGATCACCCAATAGAGCGAGCCGCCGTCGAGCAGATCGACGCGGCGCCGCGGGGTCTGAAGGGTGCGATGGCAATGCTCGGGCCTCTTCCCCGCCCGCGCGAGGCGCTTGAGCCGCTCGGCCTGCCACTCGGCAAGCTCGCTTGGCTTATCGACGCCGACACAAAGCTTGATCAGGTGCACGGTCATTTTGCGGTCAATGGGCCATGAACAGGGGGATGGTCGCCTCTTCGAGCACGGTGAGCGTGACCCCGCCGAGAATGAACTCACGCCAGCGGGAATGGTGGAAGGCCCCCATCACCATCAGCTCGGCGCCGAGCTCTTTCGCCGACACCAACAGCGCCCTGCCGATATCGCCTTCGCCGATTCTGACCCGCATCACCTCTGCCACAACGCCGTGACGCTTCAGATGCGCGATCATGTCGTCGGTCGGAATGACCCCTTCCTCTCCCGGCTTTGAGGTCACCCCCACGAGGAGGACCACGCGTGCCGCCGGCTTGAGAAATATCAGCGCATCGTTGATCGCCCGCGCGGCCTCCGCGCTCCCGTCCCATGCCGCGACGACGGTGGCCTTGAGCGAAAATTTTTCGGGCGCCGCCGGCACAATGATGACCGGTCTTCCCGAAGCGAACAAGCAGCGCTCGACCAGCGCATACTGCCCGATGAGCGGATCGCCGTCGCGCGGTTGGCCAAGAATTGCGAGGTCGACATGGCGGGCGGCGTGAGCGAAATCGTGCGGAAACTCCTCGCTCATGCCCTGCATGAGCCTCGTCTCTGCGCCCACGCCTTCGGCCTTGGCCCGCGCCTCGAAGGCCCCAAGAGCACTGACGCCTTGTGCCTTCACGTTTTCAAGCACCTCGCTCATGTCGGCGAAGCCAACATCGGCTCCGTAAAGCGGAAGGAGTGCGGTGGGGGCAAAGGCGATGCCGATGAGACGTGCGCCGTGCTCTTTAGCCAGCGCCACGGCGAACGCGACGCGGGCCTTGGCCGCTTCCGTGCCGTCGGCATAGACGAGAATATCCTTGAGACCCATACCCCGTACTCGCTACCATCCTGACCTTCGGCCTTCCGATCACGGGCGGTTCACCCACACGTGAGTATGTTTAAGGGGCCAAGGGTCACAGAGCTTTGAACAGGAGTGACGCAAGCCGCACTTAAATCAAGGCTATAGCTCGCTTGGCGGCTTCCCGCCACGAATGCCTAGAACTCATGCACAGGAGAGGAATATGAAGCTCAATCGCAAGTCCGGCGCCAACATTGCCATGACCGCGGCGGCTCTGCTCGTTTCGGGGGCCCTGATCAGCACTGTGGCGGCTGTGGAGTACAAGGGACGCTGCTTCGGCGTCAACGGTTGTGCCGGCAAGGGCGCCTGCAAGAGCGCCAAGAACGATTGCAAAGGCAAGAATGGCTGCAAGGGCCAGGGCTGGGTCGAGATGCTGCAAGAGGATTGCAAGACCCAGGGCGGCCAGTTCGAAGCGAGCTAAGCACGTAGCGGATGCCGGCCGCGGCATTCGCGGCCGGTCACCGCCAAATTTCGGAAGCTAGAGCCATGAGCAGCGACAAGCCTCCTTATCTCGGCTTTGGCTTGGGACTTCGGCCCCAGCATTACCAAGAAATTCTCGACGCCTCCCCCGCAATCGACTGGTTCGAAATCATCTCCGAAAACTACATGATCGAGGGCGGCCAGCCCTTGCACATGCTCGACCGGATCTGCGAGCGCTATCCCGTCGTGATGCACGGCGTCTCGCTTTCGATTGCCTCGACCGCGCCGCTCGATCTGGACTATCTCGGCGCGCTCAAGACCCTGGCCGACCGTGTCAAACCCAAATGGATATCGGATCATCTGTGCTGGACGGGCGTCCACGGCGTGAACCTGCACGACCTCCTACCCATCCCTTACACCGAGGAGGCGCTGGATCATGTCGTCGCCCGTGTCGGGCAGGTCCAGGACTTTCTAGACCGCCGGCTGACGCTCGAGAATGTGTCGAGCTACATCACCTTCGGCCAATCCGAGATGACCGAGTGGGAATTCGTGAGCGAGGTGGCCAAGCGCGCCGATTGCTGGCTCCTGTTCGACGTCAACAATGTCTATGTGAGCGCCTTCAACCACGGCTTCTCCACCGACGAATTCCTACATGGCGTACCGCGTGATCGCGTGGTCCAGTTCCATGTCGCCGGTCACAGCCACGAAGAGAGCCACATCATCGACACGCACGACCATCCGGTGTGCGACGAGGTATGGGATTTCTATCGCGACACCGTCGGCCATTTCGGCCCGGTGTCGACCATGATCGAGCGCGACGACAACATCCCGCCCCTTGCCGAGCTCGTCGACGAGCTCGACCACGCGCGCGCAATCGCCCGCGCCGTTCTGGGCGAAAAGCGGCTCGAAGCCGCGGAATGAAGAGCCTTCGCGAGCTCCAGGACACATTCCAACGCGGCATCCTTGCCGGCGACGACGCCATCCTCGCCGAGGTCAAGGACAGCGCCAAGGAAGAGCGCAAAGTCCTGTTCGGCGTCTATCGCAACGCCTATGTTGCCAGGCTCGCCGAGATCGTCGGTGACGACTATGAGCAGCTGCACGCCTATCTCGGCGATCGGGTCTTCGCCAGACTGGTGAAGGCCTATATTGCGGCCAATCCCTCCGATCGGCGCAGCGCGCGCTGGTTCGGGCGCCACCTTCCCGCCTTCGTGAGAAAAAGCGAGACCTACGCGAAGCATCGAGAGATCGCCGAGATCGCCGAGCTTGAGAAGGCGCTCGCCGATGCTTTCGACGGCCCCGACGCCGAGCCGCTTCGCATCGAGGCGCTTGCCGCGGTCGCACCCGAAGCCTGGCCGAGCCTCGTCTTCGTGCCGCACCCGACCGCGAGCCGCCTCACCTTCAGCACCAACGCCGCCGACATTTGGTCGGCGCTCAAGAGCGAGACCGCCCCGCCGAAACCGCTGCACTTGCCCGAACCGCAGGCGATCCTCGTCTGGCGGCAGGAGTTCATGTCGCGCTTCCGGCCCCTTTCTCCGGAGGAAGCGATGATGTGGGACGAGGCGGCAAAGGGCGTCCGCTTCGGCGTCCTGTGCGAGATGGTGGCGACTTTCGCCGGCGAAGACGAGGCCGAGCTTCGTGCCGCTTCCTACCTCAAGGGGTGGGTCGACATGGAGACGCTGGCGGGCTGCCAGACGGCGTAGCGCCCGGGCGTGCGAGGTCGCAACCCGCGACATAGCGCGGCAGAGGTGCCGGAAAGAGCGTATCGCTCCGTCCCATCAGCCAGTAAGCGAGAAGTCCAAGCCATTCGCGCGTCGCCGCATCCACCCGGCGCAAACCCTCTGAGACCTTATCGAAGGGCCGCGTGAGGTCGGCCCGCCCCCGCGTGCGATAATCGACCGGCCAGGCCTCGATCGCGAAGCCCGCCTTGCGGAACGCGCCCATCGCGCGCGGCATGTGGTAGGCCGACGTGATCAAAAGCCAGCGCTTGCCCGGGCTGAGCTCGCCGCTGCGGGTAAGCTCCTCTTTGAGAAAAGCCGCATTCTCATACGTGTCGCGGGACTTGGCCTCGAGAATGAGCCGGTCCGGCGGAACGCCGAGCGCGGTCAACAGTGACCCGGCCCCCTCCGCGTCGCTGTCGCTCTTGTAGAGAATGCCGGCATCGCCGCCGGAGAAGGCGATTCTGGCTTCCGGGTAACGGCGGAAAAGGACGGCGGCATCGACCAACCGCTCGGCCGCCTCGTTTAGCGCCGACACGCCACGCGCGCGGCCCACGAGCCGGTCCTCGGCGCCGCCGAGAATGATAAAGCCGGTGGGCAGTGGCGGCGTGTCGAGATCGGCGCGCGGGAACCGGTCCTCGAGCGGCAGGATCAGCGCATTGCCGAGCGGAGAAAGACCGGCCAGCAGGAGCAAAATGGCCCCGATCGTGACGAAGCGCCGGCCCCACCGCGCCCATCCGGTCCAAATCAGAATGGCGCCGTAGCCGATCAGGAGCGCGATCAGCGTGGATGGCTGCAGCAGGAACCACAGTGCTTTGGCGAGATAGAAGAACATGAAGCCCGGCGCCCCCTACACCAACCACAAAGCGGCCAGCCCGAGAAAGGCGAAGAAACCGACCACGTCGGTCACCGTGGTGACGAATACGCCGGAAGCGATGGCGGGGTCGAGCCCAAGCGCATCCAGCCCCAGCGGGATGAGGATGCCGGCCAACGCGGCGGCGAAGAGGTTGACGATCATGGCGACCCCGATCACGAGACCGAGCTGGCCGCTGCTGAACCAGAAAAACGTGATCGCAGCCATGATGACAGCAAAGAGCAGCCCGTTGAGGAGCCCCACCGCGGATTCACGCAAGACGACCCTGAGCGCGTTGACCGGACCGAGATCCTGCGTCGCCAGCGCCCGCACCGCGACGGTCATGGTCTGGGTGCCGGCATTGCCCCCCATCGAGGCCACGATCGGCATAAGCACGGCGAGCGCCACCATCTGCTCGATGGTCGCCTCGAATAGGCTGATTACGACCGACGCGAGAATGGCGGTGACCAGATTGGCGAGCAGCCAGGTGAAGCGGTGCTGCGTGGTCCGCCACACCGAGTCGGACACCGACTCCCCGGCCACGCCGCCCATTCGCAAAATGTCTTCCGAGGCCTCTTCCTGCACCACTTCCACCACGTCGTCGGCGGTAATCACGCCGACCAGTCTGCCGCCGCCGTCGACCACCGGCGCGGAGGTGAGGTTATAGCGCTCGAACTCGCGCGCCGCCGCCTCCTGATCGGCTTCAACCGGGATGGGATGGATGTCACGGTCAGTAATGGATTCGATCGAGGTCGGCCGCTTGGAACGGAGCAAATGATCGAGTGCGACGGAGCCGAGCAAATGATAGGCCGGGTCGACCACGAACATTTCATAGAAGCGGTCCGGCAGATCTTCCGCCTCGCGCATGTAATCGATCGTCTGCCCCACCGACCAGAAGGGCGGCACGGCAATGAGATCGGTCTGCATGATGCGCCCGGCTGAATCCTCCGGATATTCGAGGCTGCGCTCGAGCGCGAGACGCTCAAACTGGGGGAGTTTGGCAAGGATGTCGGACTGTTCGTCCTTGTCGAGGTCCTCGATGACATAGACGGCCTCGTCGGAATCGAGCTGTTGCAGCGCCTCGGCGACCTGCTCGGGGGGCATGACCTCGAGCACCTGGTCGCGCACTGCTTCGTCGAGCTCAGGCAAGGCCGCAGCGTCGAAATCCTCGCCGAGCGTGGCGATAAGCGCCCGGCGTTGCTCGGGGCGGAGCAGCTCGATGAGATTGGCGAGGTCGGCCGCATGCAGCTTGAGCGTGAGGTCGCGCAGTTTTGCTGCGTCGTCCGCATCGAGCGCGGCGACGACGGCGTGCAGAAACTCGGGGCGGAGTCCGCCCTCGTCGTCACGCAGTTCGACCTCGCCTGCTTCGTCCTGCATGGCCTATCCGATCGGCGGATTGAAAGCGTCAAACGGGAACGGCCGCGGGATTCTCGGGAGCGGGAATCGCGCTGGAAGTACGGATTCCTGCTTCCGGCCTGCGATCGCAGGCGCGGCCTCGCGGTCACTAGACCCTTGTTGGAGCGGAATTTCCAGCCAAAAAGCCTAAGTCATCCCCGAAAGGAACTGGTGCGGTCGAGAGGAATCGAACCTCCACGGGCTAAGCCCACAGCGCCCTCAACGCTGCGCGTCTACCATTTCCGCCACGACCGCAAGGAGTTCCGGAGCGCCCAGTTACCGGCATATGGCTATAGGCTGACCCCGCTGCAAGCAAGGTCAGGCTGCCTTAGCAAACCTGACTATGGGGTGCAAGGAGAGGCTTGCCTTGACCGTTTTTGGCCTTCACAACCTGGGATTATGGCAGCGCTTTCGGCAAAGCTCGGCGTCCTCCCCGCAGCTCCACAGCCCGGGGTTGATTGGCTGAGGAGCCGGCGTCTCGTGCCGTACGAGGAGGCCGTCGCCGCCATGGAGGGTCGCGCCGCTTCCATCGCGCGCGGCGAGGCGCCGGACTGCGTGTGGCTCTTGGAACATCCGCCAATCTACACCGCCGGCACCAGTGCCGCGCCGAGCGAGCTGCTGACGCCCGACCGGTTCCCCGTGTTCAAGAGCGGGCGCGGCGGGCGCTTCACCTATCACGGCCCGGGCCAGCGCGTGGCCTATGTCATGCTCGACCTCGCTTCGCGCGGGCGCGACGTGAAAGCCTTCGTCACATTTCTCGAAGATTGGCTGATCGTGACGCTCGCGTATCTCGGCGTCGAGGGCGAGCGGCTTCCGGGCCAGATCGGCATTTTCGTTAGAGGGGCAAAGATCGCCAGTATCGGGGTGCGCGTGCGCCGCTGGGTGACGCTGCACGGCGCGAGCCTCAATGTTGCGCCGGAGCTCGAGCATTTCTCCGGCATCGTGGTGTGCGGGGTCGCGGATACGCCGGTGACGAGTCTCGCCGCACTCGGCGCCGAGACCGACATGGACAGAGTCGATGACGCTCTTCGCGTCGCATTCGAGGAAATGTTTGGGGTGACGCCGCTCAGCGCCAACGATCCGTCGCGATCACCTTGAAGCCCGACGGCGGCGCGCCGCCTTCATCGACAATGGTCACGGCAGTGACTTTCGCGCCGCGGGGTCCAATTGCGCAGCGCTTGAGCATCTCTTCGACCGCTGCCGGCGGCCCTGAGAACACCGCCTCGACGCTACCGTCGCTCGCGTTCCGCACCCAGCCGTCGAGCCCGAACGCGTGCGCTGTGTCATGGGTCCAGGCGCGATAATAGACCCCCTGCACCCGGCCTTCGATCCTGACGGTGACGGTCCGCCGCTCACCAGGTTTATCGGGCATGCCGACCCCAAATAAGCGTTCGATGATCCTGCGCATAACCATCAGCGCCACGCTGCGGTCATTGCCTTGCCCGGTCAAGCCCGGAACGGCAATGACGATCGTGGAGGGCGATGAGCCTAGGCGAACTCGAGGATCACGGCGTCGACATTGAGGCTGTCGCCGGGCCTGGCCAGGATCTTGGCCACCGTTGCGTCGCGCTCGGCCTTGAGCACGTTCTCCATCTTCATGGCCTCGACCACGCAGAGCGCATCGCCCGCCGCGACCTCCTGGCCCTCGGCCACGGCGAGGGAGACCATGAGCCCCGGCATCGGGCAGAGCAGGAATTTCGACGTGTCGGGCCGTTCCTTGGCCGGCATCAACGCCGCAAGCTCGCTCTCGCGCAAGGTAAAGACCCGCGCCGCGACCTCGACGCCTCGATAGGTAAGCATCGCGCCGTTGAGAATGGGGCGCACCTGGACGGCGGCGGGCACGCCGTCGACCGTGCCTTCCCAGATGGGCGCGCCGAACCACCAGGATGACGCAAGCTTGATCTTCCGTTCTTTCTTCCCCGTTCCCTTACCGCCAAAGGTCACGGTCATGGGACCGTTAAACGTGCCGTCGACGGTGACGCGCACCCGCTCCGCGCCGAGCTCGACAATGCGCGTCTCGGCGAAGCGCACGGGCTCGCCATGCATCTGCTGGGTGATGTCCCGGCGCCTCTGGTTGCTCATGTGATCGATGGCGGCCGCGACCGCGACCATCGTGTCGCGGACCTCGCCCTGAGGCCGCGGCGGCGTGAACCCGTCCGGAAACTCTTCGGCGATGAATTTGGTGGAGAGCCGCCCCTCCTTCCACCGCTCGTTCCGCATCAAGACGGCGAGGAAGGGGATGTTGTGGCGGAAGCCGTCGATGGCGAACGCGTCGAGCGCGCTGCCCATATGCTCGATCGCTTCGAGCCGCTTCGGTGCATGGGTGACGAGCTTGGCGATCATCGGGTCGTAATAGACCGAGATATCGCCCCCCTCCTCCACGCCCGAATCGAGCCGCGTGGTGACACCGTCCTCGGTCCCGAGCTTGGGCGGCCGGTAGAGTACCAGCCGTCCCGTCGATGGCAGGAAGTTCCTCTCCGGGTCCTCGGCATAGATGCGCACCTCGACGGCCGAGCCCTTCAGTTTCACGTCGTTCTGCTTGAGGGCCAGTTTCTCGCCGGAAGCGACTTTCAACATCTCCTCGACGAGATCGAGCCCGGTGACGAGCTCGGTGACCGGATGCTCGACCTGAAGCCGCGTGTTCATCTCAAGAAAATAGAAGTTGCGGTTCTTGTCGACGATGAACTCGACCGTGCCCGCCGAGTCGTAGCCGACGGCCTTGGCGAGTGCGACCGCCTCCGCGCCCATCGCCTCGCGCGTTTTGGCGTCGAGGAACGGGCTCGGCGCCTCCTCCACGACCTTCTGATTGCGCCGCTGGATCGAGCACTCGCGCTCGTTGAGATGGATGACGTTGCCGTGCTTGTCGCCCAGCACCTGGATTTCGACGTGGCGGGGATGCTGGATGTATTTCTCGATGAACACGCGATCGTCGCCGAACGACGATTTCGCTTCCGAGCTGGCGCGCTGGAAGCCTTCGCGCAGCTCGGCCTCGCCGAACGCGACGCGCATGCCCTTCCCGCCGCCGCCGGCGGTGGCCTTGATCATGACCGGGTAGCCGATCTTCACCGCGGCCTCGACCGCCGCGTCGGCATCGGCGATTACGTCGAGGTCGCCGGGCACCGTCGACACGCCGGCGCGGGCG
>JACMJU010000104.1 GCA_014380485.1 Methyloceanibacter sp. | reverse complement strand
GACGCTGTGGCACTGCTCTTATTCTCCCTCTCTCCTTGGGGGAGAGGGGACGCTGTGGCACTGCTCTTATTCTCCCTCTCTCCTTGGGGGAGAGGGGACGCTGTGGCACCGCTCTTATTCTCCCTCTCCCCTTGGGGGAGAGGGCTGGGGTGAGGGGGCCTAGCGTCGGCGAACTCAGCGATGGCGATGCCGTCGGAGAGATGCAACGCCGTCTCGAAGCTGTCGGCGAGCCGCGCCGCCAAATCGGGACGCACCACGATGCGGTCCACCACCACGTCGATATCGTGCTTGACGTTCTTGTCGAGCGAAGGCGCCTCGGCGATCTCGTAGAAGCGCCCGTCGACCTTCACCCTTTGGAAGCCCTTCTTCTGCAGCTCGGCGAAGTCTTTGCGGTACTCGCCCTTACGCCCGCGCGCGATCGGCGCAAGCAGATAGAGCCGCGTGCCTTCGGGAAGCGCCAGCACCCGGTCGACCATCTGGCTCACGGTTTGGCTCTCGATCGGAAGGCCCGTGGCCGGCGAATAGGGCACGCCCACCCGGGCGAACAGGAGCCGCATATAGTCGTAGATCTCGGTGACCGTGCCGACGGTCGAGCGCGGGTTGCGCGACGTGGTCTTCTGCTCGATGGAGATGGCCGGCGAGAGGCCCTCGATATGGTCCACGTCCGGCTTCTGCATCATGTCGAGGAACTGCCTGGCATAGGCCGACAGCGACTCGACATAGCGCCGCTGGCCCTCGGCGTAGATGGTGTCGAAGGCGAGCGAGGACTTGCCGGAACCCGACAGTCCGGTGATCACCACGAGCTTTTCGCGGGGCAGGTCGAGCGCGATGTTCTTGAGATTGTGCTCGCGCGCGCCACGGATGGAGATGAATTTGGAGGTCATTCTCTCGGCAATGTCGGGGTGACTGAGGCCGAGCGCAAGGCTTAGCCCTGAGGAGGCGGAGCCGCAAGGGGAGGGCGCCGAGACCCTTGGATAACCCCTAGGTGAGCGCGAGCTTCTTGAGGCGGGACCGTATGGCGCCGGGCTTGCGGCCGAGGCTTGCGGCGATCGCGTCCACCGTCTCGCCTTCATGATGGCGGCGCTTGAGGTCCTTCTCCTCCGCCTCGGTCCACGGGGCATAGGCGTTGCCATGGGTCTCTCTCATGGCTGCCACCTCGTAGCTCTTGGGGTAGCTGGCACCCTTCAGTCCACGAGCCCGGGCAGCTTCGCCAAGCTCCGAGTGCGCCCCACAGGCGATGCGGAAAGCCTCGTGCCTCCGGTCAACCTCCGCAGCCTCAAGGCGAGACGCGGCCGCGCGCGCAACCTCCGACACCGCACGGAATTCGGCGTCCTTAGCGACCGCGTTGGGATGGACGCGAAGCGCCCGCTCGTTCAGGCCGAGCAGGTGAAGCCCCGACAGGCTGCGCAGGCGCGACAGCGCGACATAGCCCTGGCCATATTCGAAGGCGCGGGCAAGATCGATGACCGCTTCATCGAGCGACATGCCCTGGCTCTTATGTACGGTGATCGCCCAGGCGAGCCGGAGCGGTACCTGCGAGATGCTGGCCCGCTCCTTGCCGGCCTCGTCGATCTTCCACGTGGCGGGCTCGGCCAGGATGCGCTTGCCGCCGCGCGTCCGCACCATGGGGTAACCGTCATCCGGGTCGAAGGCTTCCACCACGCCGAGCGTGCCGTTGACGAAGCGGCCGGCCGGATCGTTCTTGGTGAACATCACCACGGCGCCTTTCTTGAGGGCAACGATTTCCGGCGACAGGCACCCGCGCTTCAGCGCCTCCACAAAGGGAACCGGCCCCTTGGCGAGCATGGTGAACCGATGCATCTCGCCGCCGAGTTTCGTGAGTTCGCGCTGGTTGATCTCGTCCACGGCGGCATTGTGGGTGAAGAGCCGCGTGCAGCCGTCGGGCAGCCGGTCCTTGTCGATCAGCCGCGCGGCGAGGCGCTCCCGATGCAGCCCGATGCATGCGTTGGAGCGAATGGCGGCGAGCACCTCCAGGAACGGCTTGTCGCTTTGTCGGTGCTGCTCGGATAAATAGCAGACCGTTGGCGCAAGATCGCGCCAGGCCGGCGAGGCATGCGCGAACTCCATACCGAAGTCATCGGAGCCGTGGTGAAGCGGGAGCATTGGCCGCTCGGCGTCGCGGCGGACTACGGGCGGCAGCTGGAAGAAGTCGCCGACGAGAACCACCTGCAGGCCGCCGAAAGGCAAGGGCGTTCCCCTGATATGGCGGCATACGGCGTCGACCAGGCCTAGGCTCCGCGCCGGGAGCATCGAGATTTCATCGATGACCAGCACGCTGGTCCGCCCGATGCGGGCGGCAAGCCGCCGATTGGCGGCGAGCATGTCGAGGTCGCGCCGGTCGAGCGTCCCACGCACCCCGATCCCGCTCCAGGCATGAATGGTAACGCCGTGTCCGTGAGTCGCCGCGATGCCGGTCGAGGCGGTGTAGGCATATTCGATCCCCAAGTGCTGGAGCGCCTTGATGTAGCATAGGACCGTGTGGGTCTTGCCGCTCCCGGGCTGGCCGGTGAGAAAGATACTGGCGCCGGTCTTGAGCAGAGAGAGCGCCTCGTCTTGGGTCATGCTTTCAAATGTCCCTGGCTCAGCGCCGAAGCAAGCCTAAGTCGCCGGCGTCATAGACAGCAAGTGGAACACGATAGTTGTCATGCCCGCGAAGGCGGGCATCCAGTAAACACCGCCGCTGCATAGGGGAGGGGCCGGAGTTACTGGATCGCCCGGTCAAGCCGGGCGATGACGAAAAAGGGGACGGCGGAGCGAATCTCGGGCCTTAATGCCGGTCCATGAAACTCAGCCCTGCAAAGACCGCCCTTCTCGTCGCGGCCATCGTCGCCGCCGCGGCGCTGGCCCTCTTCCTCATGGGCCATCCGCTCATCTGCAAATGCTTCACCGTGAAGCTCTGGCATTTCGATGTCGCCAGCGCCGAGAACTCCCAGCATCTGATCGACTGGTACACCCCCTCCCACCTCATCCACGGCTTTCTCTTTTATTGGGCGCTCTGGCTCCTCTCACGCTTTCTGCCGCTGTCCTTCGGGATGCGGCTGGTACTGGCCGTCGCCATCGAGGCGTCATGGGAGGTGGTCGAGAACACCGACTTCGTCATCAACCATTATCGCGAGATGACGATCTCCCTCGATTATTACGGCGACAGCGTCATCAATTCGGTGAGCGACATAGTCTTCATGGTGCTCGGCTTCTTCATGGCGGCCTATTTGCCGGTGTGGCTCACCGTGATGATGGCCGTCGCGCTCGAACTCTTCGTCGGCGCCATGATCAGGGACAATCTGACGCTGAACGTGTTGATGTTCTTGTGGCCGCTCGAATCGGTTCTCAACTGGCAGCAGGGGCGCTAGCACGGACGCGAAGCCGCCGCGTCGCGGGTCAAAGCCGGATCTCTATGCCGAATGCCATCCTCAGGATGAGCCAGAGATAGACCGCCACAGTGGGATAGAAAGTGATGCCGAAGCCGAAGGCGCGCACATGAGGGTTGTAGTGATAGCCGACCCAGAACAACAAGCGTCCGAGAACGAAGAGAGCGGTCAGGACGATCAGCGTGCGCGCCTCCTGGGGCGGGCAGTAGAGGGCCAATCCGGCATTGCCGATGAAATAGAGGATGAACTGCTCGACGGTGTTGAGGATGAACCGGTTGTTGATGTCGACCGCCGAATTGGGCTTGGGCATGCGGCCGACGAACATGGATGGGTCGAGGCGCTGCGCGGCGACGATGCAGATGGCGAGCACCGCCGGCATAATTGCGACGACCGCGTCCTTGATGACGAGGGCGATGCGGTCGCCGACGGTCCAATCCGCCGGGACCCAGTGCCAGAGGTACTTGGCCAGCGCGAAGAACAGGGCCGCGAACAGCCAATTGCCGATCAGAACGAAGATGAACGGCCACTGCCGCGGGGTGAAGCCGAGAATCTGCGCGCGAGGGTGGGGCCGCGCGCCGGTGCGGCGCTTGGGGGCATGCCGTTGCTCGACGGGCCGCTGCATGTCTTCCTTCCCCCGACGGCGAGCGGTCGGGTCTGACGCGCTCTTTTGAGGATCCTTCGGGTGCTGCCAGTAAAGGCATAGGGTGCGCCGCCGCAAATCTCAAGATGCGAGGGGCTGGACAGGCTGGAACAAAACGTGTACAAAACTCGGGCGCCCCGTGGCTTGTGGACAGGATTTTTGCCGTCTGGCGGGGGGCGTCGTAGGGGCGGTAGAGTCGGAGCCGGGATCAGGTCCACCCAGCCCTGCGGAGGTCTCGTCACATGGCCGGATCGGTCAACAAGGTCATTTTGGTCGGAAATCTCGGCGCCGACCCCGAAATTCGCCAAACTCAGGACGGGCGGCCGATCGTCAATCTCCGCGTCGCGACGAGCGAAAATTGGCGCGATAAGGCGACCGGCGAGCGGCGCGAAAAGACCGAGTGGCATCGTGTTGTCATCTTCAACGAGAATCTCGCGCGCATCGCCGAGCAATATCTGAAGAAAGGCTCGAAGGTTTATCTCGAGGGTCAGCTTCAGACGCGAAAATGGCAGGACCAATCGGGCCAGGATCGGTACTCGACCGAAGTGGTGCTGCAACAATATCGCGGGGAACTCACCATGCTCGACGGCAAGCAGCGCGACGGGACGGGCGAGGGGGACCAACGCGGCGGCGGCGATTTCGGGCGATCCAGCCCATTGGCCGGCGCCGGCGGCAAGGGCGGCTCCTTCGACAAGGAACTCGACGACGAAATCCCGTTCTGACGATCTTCAAGCTGGCCCGGCATTCACCGCAAAAGCGAGAGCCCGGCCCATCTTGGCGACGGGCCGGGCTCGATACGCCTGACGCTTACGACTTACAGGAGAGCAGACTTAGTTGGTCTTCTCTCCGCCGACATCCTCGCGGTCATCCTTGGTCGAACCCACGGTGACCCTCTGCTCCGATAACGTCTCATAATCGGGCGCAGAGGCGAGCGTCTCCTTATTCAGGTCGGCGATGATTTTGACGGTGTCATTCTCATCGCGCGCGAGCTTCAGATCCTCGAAGCGCACTGCCACGTCCTTTTCGCCGAGGCCGAGAAAACCGCCGCTGCCGATGAGCACGGCGACGATCTTGCCGCTCTGGTCGGTGACGAGGTCGTTGATGTCGCCGATCGCCTCGTCCTGTGCGTTATAGACCGATTGGCCAATGAGATTGGAGGCGAGCCAATCGTCGCTGGCCTGCTTCGACAGGAACTGAGCGCCGCCGGAAGCTTCCGCCGACTTCGGTGCGGCCGGCTCGATCAATGGTCCGGCCGACTCGATCGCTGGTGCGGCCGGCTCGATCGACTGCGGCGCCTGTGAGGATTGCGCCGGCGGGGCGGCATCGTCACCGGGCTGCATCGGCGAAGGCGATACCTGGGACGAGTCGCCAGGGATCGGCGCTGCCGGATCGGAAGGCTGTGCCGGATCGGGCATCACCTCCGGGATTTGCGACGGCTGACTGACGGCAGGCGGGGCCTGGGTATCTTCGGCAGGAGGCGAGGTCTGCGCCATAACAGGCGACAGGCCTAAGAACAGGCCCACTGCCGTGGTTGTCAGAAATTTGTTCATCTTTTCGCTCCGTATCTTTCCATCGGGGTTGGACGGGGTTGGGGGTGATCGCGGTGCGATCGGGCCGAGACCTTGCGGGGCCCCTGGCCAAGTACAGGAACAACGTTTCGGCGAGTCCTTTGTTCCCACGATTTTGTTTGAGACGAATCTCAGTAGGCTGACGAATCAGGCTTGATGAGAGCAGCCGAGGCAGCCCTTTTACGGCCCGCTAAGACATTGAAACAATTGTATAATCAGGACACAACTTGCGGCGTCGGCGAGGTTGCGAACGCGCGTCCAAATCAGCTATAGAAAGTGGTCCTACGGCCATCTTTCGGGCGTTGCGCGGGGACGGTGCTGCTCCGTCCCCCGACCTGCGGCATGGCTCTCGGTCACCGTTTTGGAACAGGCTTTCTCCTACCTTGGCTGACAACGACAAACCAGAGGTCGAGGGCCCGGCGCCCTCTGACATTAGACCGATCTCGCTCATCGACGAGATGAAGCGCTCTTATCTTGATTACGCCATGAGCGTGATCGTGTCGCGCGCGCTTCCCGATGTGCGCGACGGATTGAAGCCCGTGCATCGCCGCATCCTCTATTCGATGCACGAGAACAATTACACGCCGGACCGCCCCTACAACAAATCGGCGCGCGTCACCGGCGACACCATGGGTAAATATCATCCCCATGGCAACCAGGCGATCTACGACGCGCTGGTCCGCCTGGCGCAGGTATTCTCGATGCGCCTGCCCCTTATCGACGGGCAAGGCAATTTCGGCTCCGTCGACGGCGATCCGCCCGCCGCCGAGCGCTATACCGAGGTCCGACTGGCGCGCCCCGCCATGACGCTGCTCGACGACCTCGAGAACGACACCGTCGATTTCCAGCCGAATTACGACGGCCGCGAGAAAGAGCCGGTGGTGCTGCCGGCGAAATTTCCCAACCTACTCGTCAACGGCGCCGGCGGCATCGCCGTCGGCATGGCCACCAACATCCCGCCTCACAATCTCGGCGAGGTGGTCGACGCCTGCATCGCCTATCTCGACAATCCCGCCATCGGCATCGATGAGCTGGTGGAGATGATTCCCGGCCCCGACTTCCCGACCGGGGGTCTCATTCTCGGGCGCTCCGGCATCCGCGCCGCCTATCACAAGGGCCGCGGCTCCCTTCTCATGCGCGGCCGCGTCACCACCGAGACCGTCCGCAAAGAGCGCGAGGCACTGATCATCACCGAGATTCCCTATCAGGTGAACAAGGCGGCGATGGTCGAGAAGATTGCCGAGCTGGTGCGCGAGAAGAGGATCGAGGGTATCGCCGATATTCGCGACGAGTCCGACCGCCAGGGCATGCGCGTCGTCATCGAGCTGAAGCGCGACGCCATGGCCGATGTGGTGCTGAACCAGCTCTACCGCTTTTCGCCGCTGCAATCGACTTTCGGCTGCAACATCGTGGCGCTGATTGGCGGCAAGCCCGAGCAGCTCACGCTCAAGGACATGATCCGCGCTTTCACCGAGTTCCGCGAGGAGGTGATCGGCCGCCGCATCAAGTTCCTCCTGCGCAAGGCGCGCGACCGCGCCCATGTCCTGGTCGGTCTGGCCATCGCCGTCGCCAATATCGACGAGGTCATCGCCGTGATCCGCAAAGCGCCCGACCCTGCCACGGCGCGCGAGCAATTGATGGCCCGCGATTGGCCGGCGAACGACGTGGTCGCCCTGGTCGAGCTGATCGCCGACCCGCGTCACAAAGTGTCGGCCAAAGGAACCTATCGCCTATCCGAGGATCAGGCCCGGGCTATCCTCGACCTCCGCCTCCAGCGGCTCACCGCGCTCGGCCGCGACGAGGTGGGCGACGAATTGAAGAAGCTGGGCGAGCAGATCAGCGACTACCTCGATATCTTGCGCTCCCGCGCTCGCATCGTGTCGATCATCAAGGACGAGCTGACCGCGATCAAGACCGAATTCGGCACCCCGCGCCGTACCGAGATCCTCGAGATCGAGGCCGAGGTCGAAGATGAGGACTTGATCCAGCGCGAGGACGTGGTCGTCACCGTCAGTCACAGGGGCTACATCAAGCGCGTGCCGCTCTCCGCCTATCGGGCCCAGCGCCGCGGCGGCAAGGGTCGTTCTGGCATGGCGACGCGCGACGAGGATTTCGTCACCCGCATCTTCATCGCCAACACCCATACCCCCGTCCTGTTCTTTTCCTCGCGCGGCATGGCCTACAAGATGACCGTGTGGCGCCTACCGGTTGCTGCGCCCCAGGCCCGCGGCAAGGCGCTCGTCAATCTTCTGCCGCTCGACAAGGACGAGACCATCACCACCATCCTGCCCTTGCCCGAGGACGTGGCCTCCTGGGAGAAGCTCGATGTGATGTTCGCCACCAATTACGGCAGCGTGCGGCGAAACAAGCTCTCCGACTTCATCGAGGTGCGCCAGAACGGCAAGATCGCCATGCGGCTCGATGCCGGCGACCGCATCGTCGGCGTCGAGGTGTGCGGCGAGCACGACGATGTGCTTCTCACCTCCGCCGACGGCCAGGCGATCCGCTTCCCCGTTGCCGATGTGCGCGTGTTCAAAGGTCGCGAGTCGCCCGGCGTGCGCGGCCTCAGGCTTGAGCGCGGCGACCAGGTCATCTCCATGGCGATCCTCGGCCATGTCAAAGCCTCCCCCGCCGAACGCACCGCCTATGTGCGGCAGGCCAACAGCATCCGCCGCGGCAGCGCCGATGTCGAGGATGTCGAAGCGGAAGGCAACGGCCAGGAGACGGTGGTGCTGAGCCCCGAACGTTACGCCGAGCTCAGCGCCCACGAGGAGTTCGTGCTCACGGTTTCGGAGAACGGCTACGGCAAGCGCACATCCGCCTACGAGTACCGCGTCTCCGGCCGCGGCGGGAAAGGCATCATCGCCATGGTTGTGAATCAGCGGAATGGCAAGTTGATCGCATCTTTCTCCGTCGAGGAAACCGATCAGATCATGCTCGTCACCGATGGCGGTCAGCTGATCCGCGTGCCGGTGCAGGACATCAGCATCATGGGGCGTTCGACCCAGGGCGTGATTGTGTTCTCCACCGCCGAGGGCGAGCGCGTGGTCTCGGTCGAGCACATTTCCGAAGAGAATGGCGAAGAAGACGAGAATGGCGAAGAAGAAGCGGGGCCCGAATAGGCCTGGGCGCAGCCGGTCAGGCGGTTGCGCCGGGCGATAGGCCGAAAGGCGCGCCGCCAAAGATAAGCGCCTTGCTCATTGCCGACCTGCGCGGCTAGAAGGTGGCTCGCGCGACCGGGCAATCCTGCTCCCCGCGAAGGGTGGCGACCGTCTTGCATGGAAGTGGTGGCATGCGTGTAGGTCTTTATTGCGGAAGCTTCGATCCCGTCACCTATGGGCATGTCGACATCGTGCGCCGGGCCGCCCATCTCGTCGACCGACTGGTCATCGCCATCGGCACTCATCACGACAAGCATCCTCTCTTCTCCGCCGCCGAACGCGTGAAACTGACGTCCCAGGTGCTCGACCCGGTGGCCGAGGAGGCCGGTCTCAAACTCGAGGTCACGACCTACGACAATTTGACGGTCGACGCGGCGAAGGACGCCGGCGCCACGATCGTCATCAGGGGCCTGCGCGACGCCGGCGATTTCGACTACGAGATGCAGATGGCCGGCATGAACCAAGCGCTTGCGCCGGAGATCGAGACCGTGTTTCTAGCCTCTTCGCCAAACTCGCGGCATATCGCGGCAAGCCTTGTCCGCCAGATTGCCGCAATGGGCGGCGACGTTTCGTCCTTTGTACCGCCGGTCGTGGCCGCCGCGCTCAAGAAGAAATTTTCCGGCTAGTCCGGTCCTGACCGCTTTTCCGAGGAGGTATCATGAGACTTCAGGCAAGCTTTGCGTTCGCCGCCGCGCTCGCGGCCGGTATTGTCGCTTGGCACGGGGCCGCCACTGCCGCCGCCGGCGACCTCTCCGATCCCGCCGCCTTGAACGAGAAGGCCCCCGCGGTCTACAAGGCAAAATTCGATACCAGCAAGGGCCCCTTCGTGGTTGAGGTGCATCGCGACTGGGCGCCGAATGGTGCCGATCGGTTCTACAATCTCGTCAAGAACGGCTACTACGACGCGGCGCGTTTCTTCCGCGTGATCGAGGGCTTCATGGTGCAGTTCGGCATCAACGCCGACCCCAACATCGCTGGCGTGTGGCGTGACGCCAATATCAAGGACGATCCGGTCAAAGAAAGCAATCGGCGCGGCATGGTCACCTTCGCCACCGCCGGGCCGAATACGCGCACGACCCAGGTGTTCATCAATTTCGGCGACAATGCCGCCCTCGACGGCCAGGGCTTCGCGCCCTTCGGCAAAGTGATATCGGGGATGGAGGTCGTGGATTCTCTTTATGGCGGATACGGCGAGGGCGCGCCGAACGGAAACGGGCCCGACCAGGGACGCCTCCAGCAGCAAGGCAACGCTTATTTGCAACAGGCGTTTCCCAAGCTCGATTCCATCAACCAGGCGACGATCGAAGAATAGCTCACGCCGGCAGGGAGGATCGCGACTATGACAAAACCTGACGACACGCTCGTCATCGAAACAACCAAAGGGCGCGTGACGGTGGCGATGCGGCCCGACCTTGCCCCGGGCCATGTCGCTCGTATTAAGGAGCTCGCCCGCCAGGGCTTCTATGACGGCGCGGTGTTCCACCGGGTGATCGACGGCTTCATGGCCCAGACCGGCGACCCGACCGGCACGGGGATGGGCGGCTCGGGGCAGAAGCTTCGCGCCGAGTTCAGTGCCGAGCCCCACACCAGGGGCGCCGTATCGATGGCGCGCGCGCAATCTCCCGATTCCGCCGACAGCCAGTTCTTCATCTGCTTCGATGACGCCTCCTTCCTCGACCGTCACTACACGGTGTGGGGGCGCGTGATCGAGGGCATGGAGCATGTCGACAAGATCAATCGCGGCGAGCCGCCGGCCGCTCCCGACAAGATTGTCTCGGCGCGCATTGCGTCCGATCCCAAGGCCTGAGGCATCATCCATGTCGCTACCGGGTTTCTCGCTCACCTTGATCGCGCTCCTTGCCGGCGGGTTCATCGCGCTTCAGGCCCCCATCAATGCCGAGGCGGCGGCGCGTCTCGGTCATCCCCTGACTGCCGCCACCATGTCGTTTTGCGTCGGCACCGTTGCGCTCATCGTTCTGACCGCGCTGTTTGCCCGTAACGACACCCATCTCGAGGCGTTCAAATCCATGCCGCTTTACATGCTGCTCGGCGGCGGTTTGCTCGGCGCGGTCTATGTGACCGTCAACCTCATGCTCGCGCCCCGCATCGGGGTCGCCGCAGTTATGGCGCTCGGCATAGCCGGGCAGTTGTTCACGGCGCTCCTGGTCGATCGACTTGGCCTGTTCGCGCTTATGGAGCGGGGCTTGACCTTCGGCCGCGTCAGCGGCGCACTCCTCGTGCTCGTGGGCGCGCTGATGGTTCGCTCGCTCTAGCCGCCCGCGCATCGTTGCGTACCGATCTGTTCGACTTTGATCTGCCGGAGGCGTTGATCGCGCTGCGCCCGGTGGCCCCGCGCGATGCCGCGCGGCTGCTTGTCGTCGATCCCGCAGCCGAGCCGTTCATCGCCGATGGCATGATCCGCGATCTGCCTAAGTTGCTTCAGCCGGGCGACGCGCTCGTCTTCAACGATACCAAAGTGATCCCCGCAGAGCTTGACGGAGTCCGCCGGCGCGATGGAGGAGCCGCGCGGGTCACGGTCACGCTGATCGAGAAGCTTGGCCCCGATCGCTGGCAGGCCTTGGCCCGGCCGGCGAAACGGCTCAAGGCGGGTGACCGCATCCTCTTCGGCGAGGGAAATAGTGCCTGTCTGCTCGGCAGCGTGGCGGCGACCGTCGATGCCCGTGGGCAAGAGGGCGAAGTGACGCTTTCGTTCGATCTTGCCGGCGCGGCACTTGACGACGCGATTCATATGCTGGGCAACATGCCGCTCCCCCCTTACATCGCCTCGCGCCGTTCCGCTGACGACCAAGACCGCAGCGACTATCAGACCGTCTTTGCGCACGAGGAGGGCGCGGTCGCTGCGCCTACCGCCGGACTTCACTTTACGGCTGGGTTGATGCGCGCGCTCGCCGACAGAGGCATGTCCGAGCATTTCGTGACACTTCATGTCGGACCCGGCACGTTCCTGCCGGTGAGAGCCGCGGACACCAAAGGGCATCGCATGCATGCGGAACATGGCGCCGTGTCGCCCGCGACCGCGGAAGCCCTGAACGCGGTGAAGGCGGGAGGGGGGCGCATCGTCGCGGTCGGCACCACCTCGCTTCGGCTCCTGGAAAGCGCAACCGGCAAGGACGGACGGCTTCGCCCCTTTGCCGGAGAGACCAGCCTCTTCATCACGCCGGGGTATCGCTTTCTTTTCGCCGATCGCCTCTTGACCAACTTCCACCTGCCGCGCTCAACCCTGTTCATGCTGGTTGCATCCTTCTCCGGGCTCGATCTCATGAAGCGCGCTTACGCCCATGCCATTCAGCGCAGCTATCGCTTTTACTCCTACGGCGATGCCTGCCTGCTCAGCCCGGCCCGAGGCGCGCCATGACGGTACCCTTCTCCTTCGCGGTCCGGGCGCGGGACGGGAGCGCTCGGGTGGGCGCCATCGCCACGCCGCGCGGGGTGGTGCGGACGCCCGCCTTCATGCCCGTCGGCACCGGTGCCACGGTCAAGGCCATGTTTCCCGAGGACGTGGCTTCTGCCGGCGCCGATATCCTCCTCGCCAACACCTATCACCTGATGCTCCGCCCCGGCGCCGAGCGCATCGCCAAGCTTGGCGGCCTCCACCGCTTCATGCACTGGGAGAAGCCGATCCTCACCGATTCCGGCGGCTATCAGGTCATGTCGCTGGCGAAGCTCCGTCGCATCGACGAGGAGGGCGTCACCTTTCAATCGCATATCGACGGCGCGGCCGTAACGCTCGGACCCGAGCGCGCCATCGAGGTGCAATGCCTGCTTGGCGCCGATATTCAGATGGTCCTCGACGAGTGCACGCCCTTTCCGGCCACGCGCGAGGCGGCCCAAATCTCGCTCGATTTGTCGCTCCGCTGGGCGGAGCGAAGCAAGGCCGCGTTCGGCGTGGGCGGCAAGCCTGGCCAAGCTCTATTCGGGATCGTGCAGGGGGGCGTCTATCCCGATCTCAGGGAGGAAAGCGCCAAGGCACTCATGGCAATGGGCTTCGACGGCTACGCCATCGGGGGTCTCGCCGTGGGCGAGGGCCAGGCGGCGATGCTCGATATGGTCGAGGTCACGGCCGCGATCCTGCCCCAGGACCGGCCTCGCTATCTTATGGGCGTGGGCACGCCAGAGGATTTGCTGCTCGCGATCACCCGCGGCATCGACATGTTCGATTGCGTGATGCCGACCCGCTCGGGGCGCCACTGCCAGGCCTTCACCTGGGGAGGGAGGCTCAATCTCCGTAATGCCCGCTATGCCGACGACCCTGCGCCCCTCGACCCCGAAAGCGCCTGCCCCGCCGCGCAATACGAGCGCGCCTATCTCCATCATCTGGTGAAATCCGGCGAGACGCTTGGCGCCATGCTGTTGAGCTACGCCAATGTGCAGTTCTATCAGGAGCTGATGGCGCGGGCGCGCGCGGCGATCGAGCAAGGCCGTTTCGCAAGCTTCACCGAGGAAGTACGCCGCCGCTACGCCGCCGCCAACGACAAAGAAGAAGGCTAGGCGGCACGCGCCGAAAGCGTCATTGCGTGGCGATGTCCGAGGCCGGCCCGGCGTTGACCTCACCCAGGACCTTTCTCTCGCGCGCCAGAAGATAGAGTCCCGACAGGATCACGACCGCTGCGCCCGAGAGCGTCCACAACGTCGGCACGTCGCCGAATACGAGAAAGCCGAGCGCCGACATCCAAATGAGCCCGAGATAGATGAACGGCGCCAGCACCGGAGCCGGCGCGCCGCGATGGGCGAGGATCAGGAACCAATGCCCGAGCCCGCCCCAAAAGCCGAGAGAAGCCAGCAGGACCCATTGCAAGGGATCGGCCGGCCAATGCCAGACGGCAAGAGCCGGCGGTGCCAACACGATCATTCCTGCAAGCGGCGTGTAGGTCTGCGTCACCGACGGGGGGTCGAACGCCGCGAGATAGCGCGTGGCGATATTGTAAATCGCGTAGCCCAAGGTCGCGACCAGCGCGATCAACATGGCCCAGTGAACCGTGCCGATGCCCGGATGCATCACCAACAGCACGCCGAGAAAGCCCGCGACAATGGCTAGCATGCGATGCCAGCCGATCCACTCGTCGAGCAACGGCCCGGCAAGCGCGGCGACCAGGAGCGGGGTCAGAAAGAAGATGGTGATGGTCTGGTCGAGCTGGAGATATTTGAGTGCCAGGAAATTGAAACCGGTGGTCACCACCATGAGAGCCGAGCGAAAGATCTGGATCATGGGTTTGGCCGAGCGGAGCGAGGGTTTCAGCGCGAACGGCCACAACACAACTGCGCTGAACACCACATGACCCACGAAGCGGAGCCATGACACCTCGAGGACCGGCACGCCCTCTTCGACAATGAGATATTTGCCGGTGGCATCGAGAGCGGCGAAACAGAGCGAAGCAAGGGCCATGAGGCCGATCGCCTTCACACGATTGCTGTCATCGGTGACGGAGGAAGAGGGGCGGGGACGGGGACTCATAACGAGGTGTTTCTGCATCAATCTTTGCCAAAACGCCACCGGCGGTTAAGGTCGCTATCGCATTCGCCGGAATGCCTGTCGAAAGGGAGGAAAGCGTGGCTGACATTCGCGCCATGTGCGCCATTGGCCAGCACGGGCAGTTGGGTCTCAACGGCAGGCTCCCCTGGGAGGGAAACAAGGGCCGTGACTATGTCGCCGACGTGGCCCGGTTCTTCGACGTCACGCGCGGTCACGTGATCATCGCGGGCCCTACGACGATCGCTTCGATCCCGCCCTTTGCCTACGAGGACCGCACCATTCGCGAGATCCGCTCGGCCAATCCTCCCGCCGAGGTGCTGGCCTGGTTCCCCGATCGCGTCGTTTTTGTCGGAGGCGGTCCACCCGTATGGGAGGTCTACGCGCCCTTCATCCGCCATTGGGACATCACGCGGCTGCCTTACGATGGCGAGGCTGACCGCTGGTTCGATCCCGCCTGGCTTATCGCCTCGAAACCATATCCCCGATAAGCATCCCGACTGCAAAGCGTTCGTGAGGGAGCGTCGCGAACGCGCCGCGATGGATTCGAGCTTCTGGCAGACCTACAAGTTCATGAACCCGGTGACACACAAGATCGAGCCCAAGGAGACGTATTGCGAGCGGCTCAACCAGTCGGTGGTGTGCCGCGGGGTTCATAAGTTCTGCAGTCTTCTCCGAGCGCGCTCTTAAGTCGGGGGGTGCGCGGGCTCGCGCGGCGTTGACGATTCTCGACTTGAGGCGAAACGCCTCGCTTTCCGACAGCGCCTGCTGCGCCGGCTTGCCGATACGCCGAAATCCTGGCCCAGAGCGCCGGTCCACCGGCCACGCGACCCCGGAAAGTGCGAAATATGGGTTTCGGTTTGAGCCAGTCGAGGCTACCATTTCGCGGCAAAGTTGGGGCTGGGGGCTCCCCGCTTGCCATCGGGATACCCAATTCTTTTGACAGGGCTTATGGACTTATCGCCCCGCAACGACCATCGGGAGGTCGCCATCGAAGCCGCAAAGCAGCCGGAGTTTACTACCGATCAGATCGGTTGGCGCTTCGCCCTCGGCACGTTCCTGATTGTCGGCGGCTATGCCGCCTGGCTGCTTATCCCCGTGGTCCTGGCAGCCGATCTCGCGCCGAGCTTGAAGGCCGCACTGTCCGGGCTGTTCGGTGCCACACCCTTCCTGACCAAGCTTGTTGCCATCGCGCTGATGGGAAGGCCGGCCTATTATTTCCTCAAGCGCAGAGTGGTCAATCGCCTGCGCCGGTCCGCGCCTCCGGCCAAATAGCCCACTGCGCTTGCAGGTAGGGAAAGGGCGCCGGCCGAGACCGGCGCCCGAAGGCAAGGATCGCATGAGAAGGTGCGGGCGCTAGTAGCAGTAGTCCCAATAACCCCGGTACATGTAGGGATCTGCCCAATACCAGCAGAGGTCAGGGCGGGGTGGAGGCGGTGCGATGCCAACCGCCGCCGCGCTCAGAATCGATCCAAGCACGATCCCACCGAAAAACTGGCCGTAATAATCTCTGTGTTTCCAACTCCGGACGTAGTTCCTGTTCCAGTTATTCCGGCCCCAGTTCTTGTTCCAATTCTTGTTTCTGTTCCAGTTATTGTTCTTGCTCCAGTCATTGTTGCCCCAGTTCTTGTTCTTGTTCCAATTTTTGTTTTTGTTGCTGCCGGCAAGGACGATTGGGCTGTCCAGACTTGCCGCGCTGCCCTTCAGCAATACGCCGTTGCCCGGCAAGGCCAGGGCCGACTGATGCCCGCCCAACAAGCCAAGGACGAGGCCAAAAGCTAGGATGAGGGCGCAGCGATAGAGCGCGAGGGCACGAGGCGAATCGGTATTGGAAATCATGGGGTCGTCCTCCAGGGTTCGTGATTCGCGCGAGGTTCGCAGCTCATGGCGGCGGATGTGAGACATTGGACGTTCGGCTCAGAGCAAACATCGGATATGGGATCGGGGACCCGAGACGGGCTGGACTGCCGGCTGGCAGGCAAAAACACCCCTAAAATCAACGCCGAACCGAGCAGGATACGGCGCGACGGCGACCGCGCCAGGGCCGAGCGTTAAGCCCACTCGGAACCGTCCCCGCCTAACGGACGTTGGTCTTGCGCATCGCTCGACGGGGGCTTGGGACGGGGGGTTTGCTGTGGAAAGCAACGCGCGATTTTTCAGGGTGTGGGCGCATCGTCATCCCGAGAGCATCTTTGGCGCGGCGTCGAGTCCGGTCATCCGCAACGGCGCATATTTGTGTTTCGAAAGCGAGGAGAGCGCGCAGACGGAATGCGATCGGCTAAACGCGCGTAGAAGCGACATGCAGGTGCGCTATAGCGTCGAGCCGACTCATATCGAGGCCTTGCTGCCGCAAGCGGCGACCAAACGATCGCCGGTCGAGGCTCCATCCTTCTCGGCCTTGGCCACCGCCCCTTGTTTCGCATCGAACCGCCAGGCGCGCGCCACGTAGCGCTTAGACCATTCCGCGCAGAACCAGCGCCGATTTGGTCACCGGCGGGCATCGAACCCGGGACCCCCTGCTCCGCCATCGCATTTTTCTGGAGGTTCGCTCCGGAAAGCATTGCGACTCAAAGCAATTCCGTTGCCATCGCCTTCCGTCCGTCGTAAATCTCGTTCCTCGCCCGGGCGAGAAGCAATGCGCCCTGGAACGCGACAACAAGGGAGTGACTCATGAAACGAACGGTTTTGCCGGTTCTCGTCTTATCGCTGTTTGGGTTCACGGCCGCCGGCGCATTTCCGGCATTGCAGAAACCCCAATCGAACTCATCCGATCTCATAGAGGTTGGTCACAAGGGCAAAGGCCACGGCGGGAAACATCATAATAGACATCACAATAAGCAGGCTTTCAAACATGGCGGAAAATACTATCACGGGAACCGCTATTGGACGCATCGCTACCGTTATCGCCCCATAGGCTGGCGCGCGTATGGCTGCGTCGATGTCGGTCCCGTTTGGTACTGCCCTTAACCTCGATGCAATGAGGGCGTCCGGCAGCAGCCGGCGCCCTCATGGCTCATGAATGGTCTCCGGCTCAAAGCTACCAGCCTAAGCTGGCGTATCGAGCCGAGCTCATCACTTGCTCTAATCCCGATGCTGAGAGGTCAACCCGATCAGCAGCAACTTGCACCAGCGAAGATGCTATCGAGAGAAGCGTCAAGATCCCCGCGAAAGACCATGCCGCTAGCGGTACGCGCGACTTTAACGGGACACTGCCTATTGTCTTCATCATGGCAATTTTCCCTCTGAAGGCCCACTCCGTACTTAGACAACTTGGGTCAAGGGCTTTCCGTTCCCGCATTAACCAAAATTAAGGCGCCTTGTCCG
>JACMJU010000103.1 GCA_014380485.1 Methyloceanibacter sp. | reverse complement strand
TCGAGGAAGCCCGGAACTCCAGCGTCGGCGGAAGCTTGTAAAGGCTCACGCTCTTCCGCCTCCCCCGCCGCAGGACTAGGTTCGCTCCAAAATTCAATGACGGAAGCCCCATCAGCCGATCTCGGTTCCACGCCGCTTCAGACGGTTGCGGTGCGGCGTGCCGTCGTGCTTGCCAATGCTGGCGCCGGTGCCTTCAGCCAGACCCTTGCCGCCGATATCGAGCAAAGGCTCGCGAACGCCTTCGCCCAGCACGGTATTGCCGCCGATTTCCGGTTCGTCGAAGCCAAAGAACTCCGCGAGGCAGCGCTGCGGGCACGTACCGAAGCAAGTGGCGGGGCAATCGATGCCGTCATCGTCGGGGGCGGCGACGGTAGCGTCCGCACCGTGGCCGGCGTGCTCGCCGGAACCGGCATACCGCTCGGGATCCTCCCCCTCGGCACGCTCAATCATTTTGCCAAGGACCTCGGCCTCCCCCTGGAGGTCGAGGAAGCGGCGGCAACCATCGCCGCGGGGTTGACGCGCGCGGTCGACCTTGCCGAGGTCAACGGCGAGATCTTCGTCAACACCTCGTCCATCGGCATCTACCCCTACATGGTCATCGAGCGCGAGCGGCGAAGGGCACATCGTCGGCTCGCCAAATGGATCGCCATGGTGCCGGCCTTCCTCCGGATGCTTCGCCACTTTCCCCGGCGGCGTCTCAGGATCTCGGCCGAGGATTTCGCCCGGCCCTACCGGACGCCCTGTCTGTTCGTCGGCAACAACGAATACGGCATGGACCTCTTCACCTTCGGACGGCGCCACCGGCTCGATACCGGCAGGCTGTGGTTCTATGTGGTGAAGCCGCGCACGCCGCTCGAATTCTTCTGGATGGTATGCCGCCTATGTTTCGGCCATTTGGACCAGACGCGCGACCTCGACACGTTCGAGCTAACGGAGGCCGAGATCAACGCCAAAGCGAGCCGGCTGCCGGTGGCGCTCGACGGCGAAGTCGAGATCATGCCAACACCCTTGCGCTATCGCTCGCGCCCGCGAGCGCTTCGCGTCATTGTCCCCGAGGCAGCGCCGGGTTGATGCGTCCGGGGAATCGCGCGAGGGTTGCTTGAAGCGGGGGCGAATCGGATATGCTCAAGCGCAGGCGCTGATCACTGGGACTGAGCATGTTTCCTCGCCCGCATCCAAGCGACGTCAAACGCAAGCTGATCGAGTTCGCACCCGAAATTTGGCTCGCGCTCGAGCTGCTCGCCAAAGACACCGGCAGAAGCGTGCAGGACCTCGCCGACGAGGCCTTCGCCGGTCTGCTCGCCAAATATCATCGTCCAACCTCGTTGAAAGAGGCCTTGCGGGAGAGCGCGCGCCGGCTTCCCGCCAATGACGACCTGCCGCCCCCGCGCTGACGCGTATCTGTCCCGGTGCGGTCCTAGGCCGGTTTGACCACCATGAAATAGAGGTTGGCCAAGGGGAGCAGTGTGGCGACCGTTCCCCAGATCGCCCAGAGCCGGCCGAGGCGCCAATAGTTGTCCGGGATGACACCGCCCTCGGCGAAGCCGCGCGCCTCTCTCGCTTGTGCGATCTGCGTGGGAATGAGGATCGCCGCCCAAACGATGCCGGAGGCGATAAACAGGCCCTGTCCCCAAATCAGCCAAGCCGGACCGAGCGGATCTAACCCGGCGGTCAGCACCATGCCGTAAGCGCCGATCAAGATCAGAACCACGCCGCCCGCGGTGAAAATCCAGTCGGTGAGGGTCACGAGGCGTTGCGCGTAGGCGATCGTGCGCGGATCTCCGGTGCGGTCGGCCAAGATCTTCCACACCCCGGTTACGATGATATTGCCGAGAAACAGCACGACCCCGAAGACGTGAATGACTTTGAAGGCGAGATAGGTCACGTCTTCACCTTCCTCGCGCGCTACCCCAGCAAGCGCGCCACAAGCGCCCCACCCCGCGGGGCGCCCAACCGCCGATACGGCAATTGTCCAAAGACCGCGCGTTAAGCCCGCGCGGCCTTTGGAATTCGTGACTCTAGAGACGCAATTCCTACTGCGCCGGGGCCGGTGTTTCGGCCGGTGTCTCGGGCGCCGGTGTCTCAGGCGGCGGCGTCGCGGCTGCCGGCGTCTCGGCCCCCGATTTGCCAAGCACGCAATTGATCAAGGTCCCGTCGTATTTGCAGCCGCGCGTTTGAGCCCGATAAACAACGAAAACGGCGGCTATAATGATCAAAATCAGAAGAATCCGCATTTCGACCGCCCTCCCTTCTGCGCCGCCGTAAAGTATACGAATGGACCGCAAACAAAAAGGGCTGGCGCGCGGGCTTACCCCGATTTCGTCATCCCGTCATTTGGCCGTCCATGCCCGGGAAAGCGAGGTTTTGCCTCGATTTGCGCCCCACGCCGCGTCGCGCCAGGGCAGCGAAGGGCTTAAGGTATAGGTGGCAACGGCCGGACCACGCCCCCATTTGTTCCAGGTCCCGCAACCACAATCTCGCTGCGAGCGTGGCTGGAATGGTGCCAATGAAGGACTGCGACCGGCGACCCGCATCGATGGCGTCCACGATCTCGCGTCAAACTTTCTTGCGCGCGGCGCTCGCGCTCGCGTCCTCGCCCCTCCTGCGCTACCTGCCGGCACAGGCCGCCGACCGGCTCGAGGTGACCGAGATCGCGCCCGGCATCTTCGTGCACCAGGGGCGCTACGAGCTGCAATCGCCGAAGAATCGCGGGGACATGGCCAATGCGAGCTTTGTCGTCGGGAGCGAGGCGGTCGCGGTCATCGACACGCTGGGGAGCGCGGTCGCCGGGCGCGACCTAAGGACCGCCGTCCGCGCCGCCACCGACAAGCCTATCCGCTATGTCATCAATACCCACATGCACCCCGACCACGTGTTCGGGAACGCCGCCTTCAAGGAGGACAACCCCACTTTCGTCGGCCACTACAAACTCGCGCGCGGACTTGGGTCGCGGGCCGAGCGCTATCTTGCCATCAACAAACAGATGCTGGGCGCCGACGCGTTCGAAGGGATCGAAATCATCCTGCCCAGTGTCGGCGTCGAGGAGCGCCTCGACCTCGACCTTGGCGGCCGCACGCTCATGCTTGAGGCGCAACGAACGGCTCATACCGACAACGATTTGACCGTCACCGATATGGCGACCGGTACACTCTTTCTCGGTGATCTCCTCTTCTCGGTCCATGTGCCCACGCTCGACGGCTCGATTGCGGGCTGGCTTGCGCTGCTCGACGAGCTGTCCCGGAAGGAGGCGGCGCGGGTCGTGCCCGGCCACGGACCGCACGCCATGGCGCTGCAAGAGGGCCTTTCGCCGGAGCAAAGATATCTCGGGGCCATCGCCGCCGACGTCAGGCAATTGATCAAGGAGGGCAAGACCTTGGAGGACGCGACCAAAACCGCGGGCTTTTCCGAGCGCGAGGCTTGGAAACTCTTTGACCACTATCATGTCCGGAACGTCACTGCGGCCTTCGCAGAACTGGAGTGGGAGTGATATAATGGGTGCCAACGATCACAGCGAGGACGCTGCCATGCCCTTGCCAATCAAGAGCCTCGCCTATGCGGGCGGCGCTGCCGCGCTCGCCGGCCTGCTTCTCCTCGCGCCAATGGCGAATGCCGACGAGGACGTCTGGCCTACACTCAGAAAGCAGGCCTTCGGCGATCGCGCGATCGCGGCAGAGGACGGCATGGTGGTGCTCGAGATCCCCGGCACGGCCGAGGACGCGGCGATTGTGCCGTTGACCGTGCGCATTCCGCCTCAGGTGACGCAGGATCTCAAATCGCTGACGCTCTTCGTCGACAAGAACCCCGATCCCAAGGTCGCGACGCTGACTTTCGGTCCCGCTTCGGGCAAAGGCGGCGAGCGGAGCTTCTCGACCCGTGTCCGCATCGACAATTTCTCCTATGTGCGCGCGGTGCTCGAAACCGGGGACGGCACCCTCCATATGGCGAGCAAATTCGTGGCGGCGGCCGGCGGCTGCGGGGCGATGCAGGCCAAAGATCCCGATGCCGAGACCGTCGGGCTCGGAAAGATGATCGTGAAGATTTTTCCACCGGCGCTCCATTCGAGCCCGATCTGGTCGGGTCAAATCATGATCAAGCACCCGAACGCCAACGGGATGCAGCTCGACATCAACACCGCCAACATCATTCCGGCGCGTTTCGTCAAAGCGGTTACGGTGAAGCGCGACGGCGAATTGGTGTTCCAGATGGACAGCACCTTCTCGATCTCGACCAACCCGAATTTCCGCTTCACCTTCGGGCGCGGGCCCAACAACGACCTCGACGTCGTCATCACCGACACCGACGAGGCGCGGTTCGCGGCCAAATCGCAGCCGAGCGGGTCTTAGTCCTCAGCGATTCCACAAAGACTCGTCATGCCCGGCCTCGTGCCGGGCATCCACGTTTGGCCCCACTTCCCGCGGAAAATAGTCGTGGCTGGCCGGACAGGCTCGCCTGTCAAGTTCGGCCATGAGGGCAGGCAAGGTCGGGCTACTGGCCCTGCTTCGGCGGTCGGCTGGAATGGTAGATATGCGCCTTGAGCAGGAACTCGTCGGGCTTCTTGAGAAAGAGATCGCGCGCCGTCTCGTTGCCGAAGCAATAGGTCTTGCCGCCATAGACTGTGGAGACCGAACAGTCGGTCTTGATGTCCTTGCCGAACGCGAGCCCCATCACGCACTCGCCGTCGAACTCGCCTTCGGTCGCGGCGGCGGCCGGGAGGCTTGCGCTCAATAGGAGCGCGGCAGCCACGACGGCGCATTGTCTCGCTCTTCGCTTCATCATCCTGTCTGGTCCTGGAAAATTGGTGGGCGCAGTAGGACTCGAACCTACGACCCGCTGATTAAGAGTCAGCTGCTCTACCACCTGAGCTATGCGCCCTTATTTCCGCCTCTGCTTCGCCAAGGCGCAACTTCAAGGGCGATCCACCGCAAACGTGTCGCACCCCAAGGGTGCTCCCCTTAACACTCTGCCGCTTGCCCTGTCCAGGCGCCGCTTCGGCTCCTTCGAGGCTCGCTCCGCTCGCACCTCAGGATAACACACTCCCCCGCTCTCCCCTTGAGGGAGAGCACGCGAGGGCGTGAATGATGCGCTACCGGTCCGCTGCTTGAACACGAGCCCGAGCGGTGAGGGGTTAGCGGGCGAAAGCCCGCGTCAGAAAGATTCACCCCTCACCCTTCCCGCCATTCGTCGCGCTTCGCGCGTCGGGCGGGAAGCCCTCTCCCTCAAGGGGAGAGGGGAATTAGCGACACGATAACACACTCCCCCGCTCTCCCCTTGAGGGAGAGGGAAAATGCGCACGGGTTCACCAGAACGGACCGAACTCCTCCCGCCTGATGCGGCTCTCCCGGTTGACATGGGCGTTGAGCACGAAACCCAAGCCCACCATCATGGTCAGCATCGAGGTGCCGCCATAAGAGACGAGCGGCAGCGGCAGGCCGACCACGGGCATCAGCCCCGTGACCATCGCCACATTGATGAACACATAGGCGAACAGGCAGAGCCCCATGCCGGCGGCGACCAGCCGCGGGAAGGTGCTCCGGCATCTGAGCGCCATATAGGTGATGAACAGCAGCACGAGAAGGTAGAGCACAAGCAGCACGGCGGCGCCGATGAAGCCCGTCTCCTCGGAGAACACGGTGAAAATGAAGTCGGTGTGTTTCTCAGGCAGGAAATTGAGCTGGGCTTGGGTGCCTTGCATGAAGCCCTTGCCGGCGAATCCGCCGGAGCCGATGGCTATCTTCGATTGGAGGATGTGGTAGCCCGAGCCGGTCGGGTCGCGCTCGGGGTCGATGAAGGTCAGAATCCGCTCCTGCTGGTAGTCATGCAGCCGCGCCCAGACATGGGGCAGCACGACAATGACGCCGACGAAAGCGGCAATGAAATAGATCCAACTCACGCCGGCAAGGAATAGCAGTCCGCCGCCGACGATGCCGAACAGCGCCGCCGTGCCGAGATCGGGCTGGTCCAACGCAAGCAGGATCGGGAGACCGATCATGAGCAGCGGCGGAAACACGGCATAAGGCCAGGAGACTTGGCTCGGCGGAAGCCACTGGTAGTAACGCGCGACCGCGAGCACGAGCGCGATTTTCATCATCTCCGACGGCTGAAAGCTGAACTCGCCGTAGCCAAGCCAGCGCTTGGCGCCGCCGCTTTCGACCCCGAAGAGGAGCACCGCGGCGAGCATGAGCAGGACAATGATATAGAGCGGATAGGCCGCGCGCAGCCACCAGCGGATGTCGGACAGCGCGACGATGAAGAGCAATGCCAGCCCGAGGCAGTAGCGCACCACATGGCGGCTGGCCCAGGGCTCGAGCGAACCTCCCGCCACCGAGTAGAGTGCGGCCACGCCAATGAGGGTGATGGCGGTAATGAGCAGCAGGAACGGCCAGTTCAGCGAGAGAAGCTTCTGCTTGAGCTTGACCTGAGGCCGCTCCAAGCCCTCGGCGAACAGCGCTTTCATCGGTCTGCCGGCGCTCCCTGATTGCTGGCGATGAAGGCCGGCCTGGCGGCAGGATCGCGCAGCAAGATCTCGGTCATCACATCGCGCACCACCGGAGCCGCCGCGCGCGACCCGCCGCCGCCATGCTCGACGACACAAGCCGCGGCATAGCGCGGCGCGCCGACCGGTGCGTAGGCAATGAACAGGGCATGGGTCTCTCCATACCAGCCTTTGAGGAAGCCGCGGTTTTTCGCGCTGATGACTTGCGAGGTGCCGGTCTTTCCCGCCATCTGCACGTCGGGGATGGTCAGCGCCGAGCGCACGGCGGTGCCCCCCTTCTCATTCACCACGCCAACCATGCCGGCCCGGACCAGTTCGAGATGCAGCGGGTCGAAGTCGAGCAGGGCCGCCTCGGGCCCGGCCTCGGGGGTTGCGATCAGGCGCGGCCGCACCGCCCTGCCCGTGGCGATGCGCGCGGTCGCAACGGCGAGCTGAAGCGGCGTGGTCGATACATAGCCCTGGCCGATCCCGCAACTGATGGTCTCGCCGGGATACCAGGGGTGGCCGAACCTTCTTCGCTTCCACACCGTGTCGGGGATGATGCCTTGCTTCTGTCCGGCCAGGCCAATGTCGTGAACCTGACCGAGGCCGAGCTTGCGCGAGACGGCGGCAAGGCGATCGATGCCCACGCGCTTCACCGTCTCGTAGAAATAGACGTCGCAGGATTGCTTGATCGCCTCGTGCAGATAGACCGAGCCGTGACGCTTCCAGCAGCGGAAGTAATGGCCGCCGAAGGGATAACCGCCGGGGCAGTTCATGCGCTCTTGGGGGTTGATGACGCCGGTTTCGAGGCCGGCGAGAGCGGTGACCACCTTGAACGTCGAGCCGGGAGGATAGAGACCGCGTAGCGCGCGATTTTCGAGCGGATAATCCTCCCCCCTCGCCACCTGCTTCCATCGCTCAAGATCGACCTTGAAGGAAACCTCGTTGGGATCGAAGGAGGGAAACGACGCCATGACGAGGATTGCGCCCGTCACCGCGTCGAGCACAACGATGGAGGCGACGCGGAGGCCCTCGATGCGCTTATGCGCGATTTCCTGCAACTCTTGATCGATGGTGAGAACCAGGTCCTTGCCGCGCACGCTCGAGGTGGCGCCAAGCTGGCGGACCACGCGTCCATGGGCGTCGACTTCATAGCTGATGGATCCCGGCTGTCCCCGGAGCTCGGGGTCGAGACCCTTTTCGATCCCGGCCTTGCCGGTGCGGAACCCGGGCACCCGCATCAAGGGGTGCTCATCGATTTCGGCCTTTGCGGCCATGCCGACATAGCCGACCACATGCGCCATGCTGCGGGCGCGGCTATACCGGCGATGGGTCGCTCGGTCGGTGCTGACGCCCTTCAACTCCGGGGCAAGCACGCTGAGCAGAGTGAATTGGCGCCAGGTAAGACCTTCGGTGACGAGGACGGGGAAGTATCCGCTTTGGCGGCGCGCCGCCCGCATGACCCGATCCTTGTCCGATGCAGCGACCGGAACGATCTCGGATATGGCGTCCAGCGTCGCGGCCAAGTCGTCGCAGTAGGCGGGGACGACGATGACGCGGAAATTCTCGCGATCCTCGGCCACGATGCGGCCCAAGCGGTCGTAAATCGAACCGCGCGCCGGCGCGACGAGATGCGCCGTTATGCGATTGTCATCGGAAAGAAGCTGATATTCCGAGGAATCGACAATCTGCAATCGACGGAGACGCCAAAGGAGCAGCCCGAACAGGCCGGTCTGCGCGGCGCCGATGAGGACGGCGCGGCGCGAGAAGCGGTGGCGAAGCCTGAGCCCGTAGTCGCGCGGCCTCACGTCCAACCCCGATAGAGCTTCGGCCTGAGCTTGCCGCGCTTGATCCAAACGACCCCGCGCAAGACGACCGGAAAGAGCAGGATCGAAGCGCCGGCGCCAAGGGCGATCGGCCATAAATCGATGAAGCGGAGGAAATAGAGCGAGCCGAGCAACCAACTGATGACGGCGATCAGAACGGCAACGCCGGCCCAAACCAGCCAGAGCCGGTTCACGTCCTGACTGTCGGCAAGCGAGGGCGTCCGGCCTCCGGCGCTCGCCGCAATCAGGGCCATGAGCGCCCAAAAGCCGAGCGGGCCGCCGCTTACGATGTCCATCAGAAGGCCGAGCAGCAACGCGAGATAGGCCGGGAACACCGTGCCGGGAAGTGCGCGCCAGCAAAACACCATCATCACCACCACAAGCGGCAGGATGAAGGTCGCCTCGGCCGGAAGCCCCCAAGGTGCTGCGGTCGCCAACACCGCAACGAGCACAGAGAGCACTGGCAGAGTTGCGTTCATTGCGGGGCTTGCGCGACGCCTTCCACCGGTGTGGTGGCGGATGCTCCGGCCTGCTTGATCTCGGCGTCCATCGGGGGCGGCTCGACCGATGAAGTGACCGCCGCCGGGACTTTGGTGTCGTCAGGCGATGGCGAGAGCGCGCGGTCCACGGCAATGGGAGGTGGATCGGTGCGCGTCAAAGCGGGCGCATCGAAGAAGAGCACGCTCACCACATCGAGCGCGCTCAAATCGGCATGGGGGCGAACCCTGAAGGCTCCGGGCGATCCCGTCACCACGCCGACGCGCAAACCCCGGGGCAGCACGCCGTCGCTGCCCGAGGTGAACACCTCATTGCCGGGATGGACGGAGGCGCCGTCGGGAAGGAAATCGAGCTTGAGTTCGGCGCCGTTGTCGCCCGAAGCGAGTGCGCGCACCCCGGCGTGGCCGACCAGCACCGGTATCCGGCTGTTGAGGTCGTTGAGCAGCAGGACCCGGGTCACCGAAGCCCCGGCATCGACCGTGCGCCCGACAAGTCCGTCCCCGTTGATCACGGCGTAACCGATGCGCACGCCCTGGTCACGTCCAAGATTGACAAGCGCGCTGCGCAGGAAGGGACCGCGCGCATCGGCGATGACGCTGCCGGTGGTGAAGTGCAAGGCAGGCTCATCGACGGCATTCAGCAGCGAGCGGAGATGGGTGATGTTGCGCTCGGCGAGCTTGGCGCGCGACTCCCAGTGCTTGAGCTGCTCGTTCTCCGCCTTGAGCCGGTCGATCTCGCCAAACAGTCCCGAATAGGACCACGCGCGCGAGACGGCATTGCGTCCCATGATGACCGGCGTGGATGCGGCTTCGAGCAGGGGCGCGGTCAGATCGACGAAGCTCTCGCGCGCGTCGGTGACGGCGCCATGGCCGATGCGGCTCAGCACCAGGAGAACGGCGCACAGGAAGTAGAGGGTGAAATTGAGCAACTCTCCCGGGGCCCGCCAGGATCGGCGAGGCCTGGGTTTGAACGGTGAATGGCCCCCGCGCATTTCCACGTCTTTCCTCGAAGGTCACGCCGGTTCCGCGTTTCCTTCGTCAGTTCGGGGCTTGCACAGCCGGCAAACCCCCTCCCGCTATTTCCGTCTCATGGCTTGACCAAAAAGTCAGACATGGTGTCGAGCTGCTCCAGGGCCTTACCCGTTCCTCGCACGACACAGCGCAGAGGATCCTCGGCAATCTTGAACTTCACGCCGGTCTCTTGCGAGAACCGCGCATCGAGCCGGTCGAGCAGCGCGCCGCCGCCTGTCAGGTAGATTCCGGCTTCGCAGATATCCGCGGTGAGCTCGGGCGGAACGTCGGCAAGCGCCTGCCGTATGCCGCCGACGATCTGCTGGATCGGCAGGTTCAAGGCCTGCGGTATGTCGTCAGCTGTGAGGGTGATGTCGGCGGGGAAGCCGCGATGGAGATCGCGTCCCTTGATATGGATGGGCATGCGCTCGCCATTGGCCTTGGCGATGGCACAGCCCGATTCCTTCTTGATGGCCTCGGCGCTGGTGGCGCCGATCAGCAAATTGTATTTGAAGCGAACATAGTTGACGATCGCTTCGTCGAAGGCGTTGCCGGCGCTGCGCACCGAGCGCGAATAGAGCACGCTGCCCATGGAGAGCACGGCGATGTCGGTGGTGCCGCCGCCGATGTCGACGATCATCGAGCCGCGCGCCTCGGTGATCGGAAGCCCGGCGCCGATCGCCGCCGCGACCGGTTCCTCGATGAGATAGACCCGCCTGGCGCCTGCCGAAAGTCCGGCTTCATGAACGGCGCGGCGCTCGACCGGGGTGGCGCTGGCCGGAACGCAGATCATGATGCGCGGGCTGGTGAACAGCCGGCGCTTGAGCACGCGGCGGATGAAATGCTTGATCATCTCCTCGGCGGCCGAGAAGTCGGCGATCACGCCGTCGCGCAGAGGCTGAATGGTTTCGATCTTTGACGGCGTGCGGCCAAGCATCGTCTTGGCCTCGTAACCGACGGCAATAACCTTACGATCACCGTCCCGCTGCTGGGTCACAGCGACCACGGAGGGCTCGTCGAGCACGATTCCGCGTCCCGGCACGTAGACCAGAGTGTTCGCCGTGCCAAGGTCGATGGCCATGTCCGCCGAGACAAAGCCCAAGACCCGCGAGAGCATACGCCCGCCCCAATCTGGCTCCCCGCAACGAGCCAATCACGCCACGGATGCTTGCGATCGGCAGGCGGCGACGCTTTCGCGTTAGCTTCTTTGCCGTCTATCGACGCGCCGGCTATGTTGCGGCAAAACTGAGTCGGGAGCAATGCGTCGGACCCCCATTTTGAAAAAAAACAATTTGCTTACATCGCTTTTGGGAGCGCCGGCCGGACCGATGGACGCGTGAGGCGATCTTGGCCCCAAAACCGGCCGGACGTCCGGTTAAGCGGGCCCGTTAACGCCCCGACCCAAGCGATCCGTAGGCCTCCAAATTCCGGCGGAAGTCAAGGCGGCGGGCGGCTCCGCGACTGTCATAATTCTGGGCCCCTGCCGCCTCGCCGATTCGCAGAAGCCTAAAGCCTCAAGAGGCTCAAGCCTCACGATGCCAGCATGGTCTCGGGCTTGCGCCGTGCCTCGCGGGCCAGCAATTTGTTCAGGGCACTGACATAGGCCCGGGCCGAAGCGACCAGCGTGTCGGTGTCGGAGCCCCGCCCCGTCACCGTCTTGCCGTCGGCCTCGAGCCGCACGCTCACCTCGGCCTGAGCGTCGGTCCCCTCGGTCACCGCGCTCACCTGATAAAGCGGCAGCCGCGCCTCGTGCGGCACGATCGCCTTGATCGCCCTGAACGTGGCATCGACCGGTCCGTCGCCGGTCTGTTCGCAGGTGTGCTGCTTGCCGTCGACGTCCAACGTGATGGTCGCCTTCTGCGGACCGCCGGTGCCCGCGATTACCGTCAGCGCCACGACCTTGATGCGGTCGTGGGCGCTGGCGATCTCCTGATCGACCAGGGCTTCGATATCCTCGTCATAGACGTGCTTCTTGCGGTCGGCGAGCGCCTTGAAGCGCACGAAGGCGTCCTCGAAGGCGTTATCGCCAAGCTCATAGCCGAGCTCCTTGAGCTTCTCGCGGAAGGCGTGACGCCCCGAATGTTTGCCCATGACCAGCGAGGATTCCTTCAGGCCCACACTCTCCGGCGTCATGATCTCGAACGTCCCGGCATATTTGAGCACGCCGTCCTGATGAATGCCGCTTTCATGGGCGAAGGCGTTCCGCCCGACGATGGCCTTGTTGTACTGGACCGGGAAAGCGGTCACGCGGGAAACGAGCCGCGAGGCGCGCGTCAGCATGGTGGTGTCGATGCCCGTGAAGAACGGCATGGCATCTCCCCGCGTCCTGATGGCCATGACGATTTCTTCCAGCGCGGCGTTGCCGGCACGCTCGCCGAGCCCGTTGATGGCGCATTCGACCTGCCGGGCGCCGGCGCCGACGCCCACGAGCGAGTTAGCGACCGCGAGGCCAAGATCGTTGTGGCAATGGGTCGAGAACACGATCTTCTCGGCACCGGGCACGCGGATGAGGATCATGCCGATGAGGCCCGCGAACTCATCGGGCGTGGCATAGCCGACGGTGTCGGGAATATTGACAGTGGTGGCGCCGGCTTTGATGGCGGCCTCGACGCAGCGGCAGAGGAAGTCGTGCTCGGTGCGGGTCGCGTCCATCGCCGACCATTCGACGTCGTCGGTATAGCTCCGCGCCCGCGTGACCGAGGCGGTAACCCGCTCCAGCACCTCGTTCTCGTCGATGTTCATCTGATATTTGCGATGGAGCGGCGAGGTGCCGATGAAGGTGTGAATGCGGCCGCGGGCGGCGGGCTTGATCGCTTCGGCGCAGCGGTCGATGTCCTTGAATTGCGCCCGCGCCAGGCCGCAGATCACCGCCTTCTTGGCGCGGCGGGCGATTTCCTGGACGCTATTGAAATCCCCCTCGGAGGCGATCGGGAAGCCCGCCTCGATGATATCGACGCCCATCTCGTCGAGGACTTCCGCCACTTCGAGCTTCTCCTCGAAGGTCATGGTGGCGCCGGGGCATTGTTCCCCGTCCCGCAAAGTGGTGTCGAAGATGACCACACGGTCGCGTTCCGCCCGCTTAGGGGCCTTATCTTGATGGGACTTCATCGCGTCGTCCTTGAGCCTTGGGCTCCAGTCTAGCATGACCGGCAAGCCGCTTGAATTTCGTGGATTTGTCTTGCTATCCCCTGAACGCCCGCCCCGCTTGACGCGAGACCGCCGGAGCTCAGGGGCGTCTAAGGGCGAGGCCGAGCTTGCCCTTGCGCAGGCTTTGCAAGGCCGCCGGCAAAGAGGCGGTCTTGGTCGCGGTCTTGTGCGTCAAGCGCTGCATGGTCACCTGTTCCCAGCCGGAAAATAGGGCCTAGTCCGGCTGAGGGCAAGGCCGCTCGCCTCGCCCGCCTAGTGTTCTGCCGGACTTGTCCTGGCAAACCTAGTCGGATCAGCGAATGGCATTGACCCGGGCCGACCTCGATATTCGCCCTTGCGTGCACCCGTCCCTGACGCGGGCAGTCCATTCAACCGTTCCGCCGGCACGAGCCTTCGCGTCGCTGCGCCACAAAACGAAGCAGCTCACCCACAGATTGCCGTTCCCAACCTCGAAGATCCGCGCAGTTCCTACTCTTCCAGCTTCGCCTTCAATCGGGCGATCGAATTGAAACGAACAGGTCAGAGAGCTGACATTCACGAGATTGGCATCCGACTCATATCTCGTCTCACGTGGCTCCGGACCTGAGCCTTGGAAGTGTGCGACGGGAGGCAGAAGGTCGAAGACGGCGCGGCGGTAGCGAAAGTCCAGGCGTTGTCTTGCCACGGTTCCATCTTCGCCCGTGGCCACCAGCTCATAGCCCACAACATTAGCATTGGCGCCGGGATCGGCGATCCTCGTGGCGACCCTCGAAGGAAAGCCACCGCGCTCATCGTAAAAGCCGCGCGTCCGCGTGACGCAGGGCCCAAACGGAAAGCAAGTTTCCTCAATCGCAGCAATGCGAATGCGAGCGGCAAGCGTCACCATGTAGGACAGGATGCCCCTTCGCGGATCGGCAAAGATGCAGTCGGGTACCGCCTCGAAACGATCGATGACGGGTCGAAGCGCGACGCCAGGCGAGGGCAAGAAAGCCACTGCGGCAATGAATGCCCCAACCGCGATCAAGCGCGGCCTGCCGGACAAGGAGAATGGTGATCGGAGCAGGACCGAGATTTTTGTGTCTCTGGACCGCATGGCCTCGTTCCAATGAGGCTTCCACGACAGCTTACACCTTAAACCGGTGTCCGATCACGCCCTACCGTTTTAACCAGTCACTCGGGAGGTGTGGGCGGGACCGGGGGCGCCGGATGCATTACGGATTGCAACAACTCGCTTCCGCCGGACCAGAGAATCTGGATGCCGAGGCAAAATAGAATGAAGGCTGATAGCCGCACGGCGATATCGGTGCCGCCTGGCCCCAGCAGGCGCTGGACGCGGTCCGCGTAGGCAAAGCACACAAAAATGGCGGCGGCAATCACGACAACGGCGCAAAGGCTGGCGAGCACGAACACGGCCTCATCGGTCGAACTCGTATAGGAGCCCCGAGATAGTCCGAGGCTGATGACGACGGCGATGGTCCCGGGCCCGGTCGTCAAGGGCAGCGTCAGCGGATAGAAGGCCTGGTCGAGAGGATTGGCCGGCTGGTGGCCGTCCACCGAGGCTTCCAGTTCCTTCTGGCTGCCCTCGCTGAGGAGCTTCCATCCGGCAACAGCGACGATGAAACCGCCCGCGACGCGGAGGACCGGTATGGAAATGCCGTAGAAGCGCAGGATCAGCGCGCCGAGCGACAGCGAGCCGATAAGGACGAAGAAGGCGTTTCGCGCGACGCGCCAGGCAATGAGACGGCGGACCTCATGGGTCGCGTTGCCTGTCATGCCAAGGAAGACCAGGGCCGACCCTGGCGGATTGACCACCGGAAAGATCGCCGCGAGTTCGAGAAGGAAGATGTTCAGTGCAGAGTCCATGGCGCGCTTAGGACAACGATCGTTGCATGATCATGGCGAATGTCTCCGTGACAATCCTCACAAAAAATCGCCGCGGCGGCGCCGGGCAGAGGCCGCGGGCATCGTCCCGGCGCCCGCCGCCGTCCAGCAGGAAGGCGTTCGTGGACACAGGGATAGACGCGAATCAGGGCAGGGACAACACGATCAGTTCCGCGGGCAAATTGGCGCCCCCGGTCGCGACGGCGATGAACTGCTTGCCGTTCAGCATGTAGGTCATCGGCGCCGCCGTCGCATTGCGCGGCAGCGGCACTTCGCCCACGACCTTGCCGGTCGTCTTGTCGTAGGCGAGCAATTTGGGGTCGCGGACCTCGGGCTTGATCTCGGTCTCGGTTGACTCGCGGTTGGTGCTGCCCTCCTGCCCGACGAGGAGCAGCGTCTTCGTCAGGAGCAAGTGACCGCGCCCAGGCCGCCCGAGCGAAGAGAGACCGAGTTTTTGTAATACAGGGTTCTCCTTCGCCAGGTCTTTCGCCAGATCGCCCACGGGCGCCATCCACCGGTGGTCGCCCGTGTTCATGTCGATGGCGGTAACGCGCCCGTAAGGCGGTTTCCAGAGCGGGATGCCGCCAATCGTCTCCACGGGATCCCTCGTCCCGACATAGCCGATGTCGGGCACCGGCGACTTCGACAGCGTCATCGCGTATGGGTGGGTGATCGACGAGACGTAAAGGCTCCCGCTCTCGGGGTCGAACGCCGCGCCCGACCAGCTCGCGCCGCCGGCGATGCCGGGCATCATAATGGCGGGCTTCTCCAGCGAAGGCGGCGTGTAGAGCGGGCCGTGATTGTATTTCTCCAGAATGGCCAGCGCCTGCTTGCGCAGCTCCGGCGTGAAGTCAATCACGTCGTCCGGCGTGATCCCCTGCCGGTCGAAGGGCGCGGGCCTCGTCGGAAAGGGCTGGGTCGGCGACGATTTCTCGCCAGGCACCGTGGACTGCGGGACGGCTCGATCTTCGATGGGCCAGATCGGTTTGCCCGTCACACGGTCGAAGACGTAAACGAAGCCCTGCTTGCTCACCTGCGCGATGGCTTTGACGGGCTGCCCGTTCACCCGGATTTCGATCAAGTTGGGGGCCGAGGGCAGGTCATAGTCCCACAGCCCATGATGGGCCAACTGAAAATGCCAGACGCGCTGGCCGGTGCGCGCATCCAGGGCGACCAGACTGTCTCCGAAGAGGCGTCGCCAGGTCGGTGAACGCCGTAATGATCGTTGGCGGACGTGCCGAAGGGCAGATAGACGTGGCCGAGCGCTTCGTCCGCACTCATCATCGTCCAGACGTTCGCGGCGCCCGTCGTTTTCCAGGAACCCTGCTCCCATGTTTCGTTGCCGAACTCGCCCTCTCGCGGGATGGAGCGGAACTGCCGTAACTGCTTGCCGGTGCGGACATCGAAGCCGCGCACGTCGCCGGGCGGCATCTCCTTCCGAACGGGATCCTCGTGAACCTTCGACCCCATCACCACGACATCGCGGCAGATGATGGGTGGAGAGGAAACGCCATACAGACGCCGCTCGACCGGACGACCCAACCCCTGGGTCAGGTCAATGCGCCCCTCCTGGCCAAAGGTCGGGATCGGCCTGCCGGTCTTCGCGTTCAGGGCGATCAGGTAGCCATCGCCGGTTCCGATGAGGACGCGCTGGTCGTCTCCGTCCGCCCAGTAGTCAACGCCGCGATGCACGAAGCCATTGTTGGAGGGTATTCCGTTCTTCCACGTCTCCGGATCGTAAACCCATCTGGCCTTGCCGGTGGCAGCGTCGATGGCCGCGACTTGGGACATCGAGGTGCTGACATACAGAACGCCGTCGACCATCAGCGGGCTGGACTCCCACACCCAGGTCTTCAGCTTAGGATTCGCTTTCGTGATCGCTTCGTCGGGCGAGCGCCAAGTCCATGCGACCTTCAAGCGGTTGAAATTGTCTGTGCCGATCTGATCGAGCGGCGAGTATTTGGAGCCGGCCTTGTCGCCGCCGTAGCTTGGCCATTCCGTCGCGGCCGCTTCGGCATTCTGCGCTGCGGCTGACAAAATGCCTCCGGGAATGAGTTGTCCTCCGAGAAGAGCGCCGCCGGTCACCACCGTGGTCTCCAGGAACTCTCGTCGTGTTACGTCGGAGCCGGTCATCGTGATACCTCTTCGCTTTGCGCAGAGCAGGTCTCAGGCCATCGGACGCGAACTCTCCTGGGGCACCCGAAACTGTGCCCGCCGGATGGTCCGCGGCGGCTTCACAAAGCTAGAATGATCTGGGCTTGGCATTAGTTGCTCTTAAACGGGCAATCCCTATTTCTTCTCATTTCTTGTCGCTGCGCTGGCGTCTTGGTGAGGCCAGGGCGAGATCGCTGTCGGGTAGACTGACAAAGATCAGCACGCCGAGCACCGTCACGTAGAAGCGGAAGGCCGCGTCCTGGCCGTTCCAGTCTTTCGACTGCCACATGTCGAACCATTCGCCCGCCACCACCATGAAGCCAAAGAACCAGACGAGGAAGGCGAGCAAGCATCCGGCGATGACGAGGCTCTTGCCTTGGTTAAACGCGGCCCCAGACGCGTTGCGCAAGCGAATGAGCCGGATGGCGCCCGCCAGAAACAGGATGCCCGTCACGCCCTCGGCCGCGATGACCAGCGCGTAGGCCAACTGCCATAGCACCGGGTCGGTGATCGACCTGTACATCAGCGTATTGCCGGGGAACGTCGTGTCCATGCTCATCACATGCTGCACGAAGAGATAGTTCGTGCCGTAGTCGGCGATGTTGTCGAAGGTGACGAGCAGGCAGAAGGCGGCGAGCGACAGGCTCATGATGATTTTGGCGTAGCGCGGGATCAGCATGGGACGCGGCACGCATTTCCCCTCTCCCCTCGCGGGAGAGGGTGGCGAGCCGCCTGCTGGCGGCACGCCGGGCGAGGGGGATGATAGAACGTGACGCGGCTTCGCCGCTGACCCCTCACCGCGCGCCAAACAGCGCGCGTGCTCTCCCCCAAGGGGAGAGCGGGGCGTTTGTTGCACGGCTCGGCCGTCATCCTGAGGGGCAGCTCCTATGCTCCAAATCGTGGATGGCCGGGCCAAGCCCGGCCATGACGAAGACATCCTGGAGAGCCGGCGTCAGTTCTTGCTCTTGTCGACCAGCTTGCGCTCGGCGATCCACGGCATCATGGCGCGCAGGCGCTTGCCCACCTCTTCCATCTGGTGGTTATCGCATTTGGCGCGCATCGCCTTGAAGGAGGTCTGGCCGACACGGTTCTCGAGCATCCAGTCCTTCGTGAATTTACCGGACTGAATGTCGGCAAGAATCCGTTTCATCGCCTTCCTGCTCGCGGGACCCACCACAAGCGGGCCGGACACGTATTCGCCGTACTCGGCGGTGTTGGAGACCGAGTAGTTCATATTGGCGATGCCGCCCTCATAGATGAGGTCGACGATCAGCTTCACCTCATGCACGCATTCGAAATAGGCCATCTCCGGCGAGTAGCCGGCCTCGACCAGGGTCTCGTAGCCGTTCCGCATCAGCTCGACCAGGCCGCCGCATAGGACCGATTGCTCGCCGAAGAGATCGGTCTCGCATTCCTCGCGGAAGGTCGTCTCGATGATGCCGGCGCGGCCGCCGCCGATCGCGGCGGCATAAGACAGCGTGAGGTCATGGGCGTTGCCGGTCGCATCCTGGGCGACGGCCATGAGGCAAGGTACGCCCGCGCCGCGCGAATATTCGGCGCGCACGGTATGGCCCGGCCCCTTCGGCGCCACCATGCAGACATCCATATCGGGGCGCGGCTCGATCAGGTTGAAATGAATATTGAGGCCATGGGCGAAGAACAGCGCCGCGCCCTGCTTTATATTGGGCTTCAGTTCCTTCTCCCAGATGCCGGCCTGGAGCTCGTCGGGGGTGAGCATCATCACCACATCGGCCCATTTGGCGGCTGCGGGCACGTCCATGACCTTGAGGCCGGCTTTCTCGGCTTTGGCGACGGATTTGGAGCCGGGCCTCAGGCCCACGGCAACGTCCTTCACGCCCGACTCCTTGAGGTTCAGCGCATGCGCGTGGCCCTGGCTGCCATAGCCGATGATGGCGACTTTCTTGCTCTTGATCAGATTGAGATCGGCATCCCGATCGTAATAGACGCGCATAGGGGTCGTCCCTTGCTTCGAGTTTCGTTCGACGGTTTGGCGCGTTTGTGACGCAAAAGGCCGGGACTTTGCAAGGGGCCTTACATCCGCTCAGGCCCGCGCGAGATGGCGGCGAGCCCGGTGCGGGCCACCTCGACCAGGCCGAGCGGCTGCATCAGCGCGATGAATTCCTCGATCTTCGACTGCTCGCCGGTGACCTGGAAGATGAAATGGCCGGTCGAGGAATCGATCACGTCGGCGCGGAAGGCTTCGGCCAGGCGGAGCGCCTCGACGCGCTTCTCGCCCTTGCCGGCAACCTTGATCATGGCGAGCTCGCGCTCCAGCGGATTGCCTTTCACCGTCAAGTCGGTGACGGCATGCACTGGAATCAGCCGCTCGAGCTGATGCTGGATCTGCTCGATCACCATCGGCGGCCCCGAGGTGACGACGGTGATGCGAGAAAGATGCGCTTCGTGCTCGGTCTCCGACACGGTCAGCGACTCGATGTTGTAGCCGCGCCCCGCGAACAGCCCGATGACGCGCGCCAGCACGCCCGGCTCATTGTCGACGAGCACGGTCATGGTGTGGGTCTCGGGCCGCTGCTCCTTCTTCTCCAGCGGGTAGGCCGATCCGGGTTGGGCCATCAATGCCCTCCTCCCGCCTCGGAGGTTCCCTTGCCGCCGCCAAGCTCGATCATGCGCAGCGCGAGCGCGATCATGAGGATCGAAGCCGGCAGCACCAGCATCGACCATTCGAGGTGGCCGTTGGCCTCGACCACCACCCGGGCGAAGATCACGATCAGCACGACGATGACGACTTCGGCAAGAGTGGCCTTGAGCTGGCCCACGCCCCCGACCTTCATCCATTCGGGCAGCTGCTTGCCGTAGCCCTCGGGCAGGGTGAAGACGAAGCCGATGGCGATGCCGTAGGCGAAGATCACCAGCACGATGCCGAACAGAAAGGCGTCGACCGCTTCGAGCACCGGCACGGTGACCTGCCGCTCCCCCGCCTCGCCGGGCGTCATCAGCGTGTGCCAGGCCTCGTACAAATAGAAGCCGCCCTGCAAGAACATGAGCAGCGCGCCGACCATGGCACCGGCCGAGCCGATCAGCATGATGGCCCGCAGGCCAAGTAGGAATCGTATCAAGGTCTTGTCCCTCGGCGCTAAACCATCACCTTGCCTTCTTCGGTGATGGCTTTTTCGATGTCCTCGCCGGTCACGTCGTCGCCCATCAGCATGTGGTTATGCGCCTCCCCGCTCGGGATCATGGGGAAGCAATTGGCATGCTTGTCGACCCGGCAGTCGAAGATCACGGGCTTTTTCACGCGGATCATCTCCCTGATCGCGTCGTCGAGCTCCGACGGCTTCTCGGCCCTGATGCCGACCCCCTGATAGGCTTCCGCCAGTTTGACGAAATCGGGCAGCGCGGCGGTGTAGGAGTGGGAATAGCGGCCGCCATGAAGCAATTCCTGCCACTGGCGCACCATGCCCATATATTCGTTGTTGATGATGAAGATCTTGATCGGCAGGTCGTATTGCGCCGCTGTTGACATCTCCTGCATGGTCATCAGCACCGAGGCCTCGCCGGCGATATCGATGACGAGCGAGTCCGGATGCGCCACCTGAACGCCGACCGCTGACGGCAAGCCGTAACCCATGGTGCCGAGCCCGCCCGACGTCATCCAGCGGTTCGGCTCCTCGAACTTGAAGAACTGGGCGGCCCACATCTGATGCTGGCCGACCTCGGTGGTGATGTAGACGTCATGGCCGCGGGTCAGCGCGTAGAGACGCTCGATGGCGTATTGCGGCATGATGACGTCGTCGCGCTTGCGGTAGCTCAGACAATTGCGCGCGCGCCAGCGGTCGATCTCGGCCCACCAGACTTTGAGCGCCGCCCTGTCGAGCTTGGGCTTCTTGGCTTTCCAGGCGTCGATCATCTGCTCGAGCACATGGGCGCAGTCGCCGACGATGGGGAGGTCAACCTTGACGTTCTTGTTGATCGAGGAACGGTCGATATCGACATGAATCTTCGTGGACCCGGGCGAGAAGGCGTCGATCCGGCCGGTGATGCGGTCGTCGAAGCGCGCGCCGATGCAGATCATCAGGTCGCAATCGTGCATGGCGTTGTTGGCCTCGTACGTGCCGTGCATGCCGAGCATGCCGAGCCACTGCGGGTCGGAGGCCGGGAAGGCGCCGAGCCCCATCAAGGTCGAGGTGATGGGAAAGCCGGTCATGCGGACGAGCTCGCGGAGCCGGGCGCTGGCGAGCGGCCCGGAATTGATGATGCCGCCGCCGGTATAGAAGAGCGGCCGCTTTGCCTTAGCCATCAGCTCGATCGCTTGCGCGACCGCGCGTTCGTCGCCTTTGACGCGCGGGTTGTAGCTCTTGTGCTGCGAATTGGTGAGCCCGGTGTACTCGCCGCGCGCGAATTGAATGTCCTTCGGAATATCGACCACGACCGGCCCGGGACGGCCGGTGCGCGCGACGTAGAAGGCTTCGTGCAGGACGCGGGAGAGAGCGTTGACGTCCTTGACCAGATAATTGTGCTTGGTGCAGGGGCGGGTGATGCCGACCGTATCGCATTCCTGAAAGGCGTCGTTGCCGATGAGATGGGTCGGCACCTGGCCGGTGATGCAGACGATCGGGATCGAATCCATGAGCGCGTCGGTCAAGCCGGTGACGGCGTTGGTGGCGCCGGGACCGGAGGTGACGAGGACGACGCCGACCTTTCCGGTCGAGCGGGCGTAGCCTTCGGCGGCGTGAACGGCGCCCTGCTCGTGGCGCACAAGGATGTGCTTAAGACGATCCTGCTGAGCGAGCTCGTCGTAGATCGGCAGCACGGCGCCGCCCGGATAGCCGAAAATATGGTCGACGCCCTGATCGGCGAGAGCTTGAAGCACCATCTGGGCGCCGGTCATTTCGCGCGACATGTTGGTCTCACTGACAAAAACCGGCCTCGCCCCTCAAGGTCCGCGGCCGGTCATAGCTCGAGGAATAGCGGAAAAGTCTAAATAAGGCGCGCACCGTAAGGCTTGCCTCCCGGAGGGTCAACGAAAAATGCGAATGAATGACAATATTTGCGACAGTTTTCGTTCCGAAAATTTCTTATCTGGCTTCTTAGCGAGACTTTTCTTGCGCACTCGCTCCTCCTCTCCAGAAGCGGCTGGGCGGGCCTTCCTGGCGGCCAGCCCTGGACAAGCGGTGTCGTTGCGCCTAAGTCCCTCCGCTTCAGGGACCGCGGCGCTGCTTCCGGCGTTTATCGCGATATCTTTAACGCCCATCTCTAACGCCCATCCCATTCTCCACTGAAATGCAGCAGGCCACCCGCTCGGAAATTTCTGCCGCCAACGGTGCTGAAGCGCCGTCGCGCTCGCAGCGCACGTTCTGGGCGCTAACCCTCGGCTCGGTTGGCGTCGTCTATGGCGACATCGGCACGAGCCCGCTTTACGCCTTGCGCGAAGCGGTGTTGGCCGCGGTCGGGCCAAACGCGGCCGCAGGCGAGGATGTCATTCTCGGCATTCTGTCGCTGATCGTGTGGGCACTCATTCTCATTGTTAGCGTCAAGTACGTGATCATCTTGCTGCGTGCCGACAATAACGGCGAAGGTGGAACGCTCGCCTTGATGGCGCTGGCCCAACGGGCTGCGCCTGGCGGCGGCGGCCTCGCGGTGATCATCCTTGGCATGATCAGCGCCGCGCTTTTTTACGGCGATGCGCTGATTACGCCGGCGCTTTCGGTATTGTCGGCGGTCGAGGGCCTGGAGATCGCGACACCGGCACTTGAACCTTATGTTGTCCCGCTGGCGGTGCTGATCCTTTTCGGCCTGTTCGCGGTGCAATCGCATGGAACGGCGCGGGTCGCGACATTTTTCGGTCCCCTCACTTTGGTTTGGTTTGTCGCGCTCGCGGCGGCGGGCGCTTGGCATGTGTCGCAAAATCCTGCGGTGCTCGGTGCCTTCAATCCTGTTCATGGGATGAGTTTTCTGCTCGGCCATGGCGTGATCGGGCTCCTGACTCTCGGCGCCGTATTTCTCGTCGTCACCGGTGCCGAGGCCCTTTACGCCGATCTCGGCCATTTTGGCCGGGGACCGATTCGAACGGCTTGGTTCACCGTGGCGCTGCCGGCGCTTACCATCAACTATCTCGGGCAGGGTGCCTTGCTGCTTGCCAACCCCAAAGCGATCGAGAATCCCTTCTTTCTGCTTTATCCGGATTGGGCACTGCTCCCGATGATTGGGCTCGCCACGGCGGCCACCGTCATTGCCAGCCAGGCGGTGATCAGCGGGGCCTATTCGCTGACACGGCAGGCGGTACAGCTCGGGCTCCTGCCGCGGTTCGAGATCCGCCATACGTCGGAGGCGCAATTCGGCCAAATCTACATGCCGCGCGTGAACACCCTACTTCTGCTCGGCGTGCTATTGCTCGTTGTTCTGTTCAAATCGTCGAGCGCACTGGCTTCGGCCTACGGTATCGCCGTTACGGGGACCATGGTGGTGACGGCGATTCTGGCTTTGATCGTCATTTGGAGAGCCTGGAATTGGCCGCTGTGGGCGGCGGCGGCGCTGATGGTTCCGTTCCTCATCATCGACCTCGTTTTTCTCGGCGCCAACCTGCTCAAAGTGTTCCAGGGGGGCTGGGTACCTCTGCTGATCGGCGCCATGATCATCGCGGTCATGCTGACCTGGCGCAGAGGGGTGCGGATTCTGTCCGAGAAGACGAGGCGCCTCGAAACGCCCATCGACAGCCTGATCGAAAGTCTCGAGAAAAAGGAGCTCTGCCGTGTTGCCGGGACCGCGGTGTTTCTCACAGCAGATCCGGACAGCGCTCCGACCGCCCTGCTCCACAGTCTCAAGCACTACAAGGCGTTGCACGAGCGCAACGTGATCCTGACCATGATCACCGAAACCACCCCGCGCGTTTCAGTGGTTGACCGCGTGAGCATCGAGCCCCTCGGCGGCTCGTTTCAGCGTGTGCTTCTGCGTTTCGGCTTCATGGAAACACCGAATGTGCCGAAGGCGCTTGGGCTCGCCCGAAAAGAGGGGCTAAGCTTCGACATCATGTCGACATCGTTTTTCCTGTCACGACGGTCAGTGCGGCCCGACGCACGCTCCGGCATGCCAATATGGCAAGACCGCCTATTCATTTTTCTGGCGCGAAATGCCGACGACGCATCGAGCTATTTCCAGCTTCCTACTGACCGGGTGGTTGAAATCGGAACTCAGGTGGCGGTCTAAGACACAGCATGGCGCCCCTCAATTCCGACACTCAGGCCCTTACGCCTCCCAACGGTGATATCGCCGAAACCAGAAAGCGTTTCTGGGCGCTGACCTTCGGCTCGATCGGCGTCGTCTATGGCGATATCGGCACGAGCCCCCTCTATGCCATGCGCGAAGCGATACTCGCCGCCAGCGGCGAGGGGATGGTCGCCCCCGAGGCGGTTTACGGCGTGCTCTCGCTCATCTTCTGGTCGCTGATCGTCGTCGTCACGCTCAAATATGTCCTGATACTGCTACGCGCCGACAATCATGGCGAAGGCGGCACGCTGGCGCTGACCGCGCTTGCCTTCCGCGCGCTCGGGCGCCGCACGCCGCTGGTGCTCGCCCTGGGCATTGTTGGTGCGTCGATGTTCTATGGCTCAACCCTGATCACGCCGGCGCTGTCGGTGCTGTCGGCGGTCGAGGGCCTCAACGTCGCGACCGCGGCATTTGGCCCGTATGTGCTGCCGCTCACCGTGGTGATCCTGTTCTTGCTGTTCTCGGTGCAGTCGCACGGCACGGCGTGGGTATCGGCCTTCTTTGCGCCGGTCACCATACTCTGGTTCCTCGTCATCGCCATTGCCGGCGCCGTCGAGATTGCCGCCAATCCGGACGTGCTCGCGGCACTCGATCCATCCTACGGCATCGATTTCCTTCTCACCCATGGCGTCATCGGGCTGGTCACGCTCGGCGCCGTGTTCCTCGTCGTCACCGGCTCGGAAGCGCTCTACAACGATCTCGGCCATTTCGGACGGAGGCCAATTCAGACGGCGTGGCTCGTTTTCGTGCTGCCGGCGCTGCTGCTCAATTATTTCGGCCAAGGTGCCTTGGTGCTTGACCGGCCGGAGACCATCGAAAACCCGTTCTATCTGCTCTATCCGGACTGGGCGCTCTATCCGATGGTCGCGCTCGCCACCGCGGCCACCGCGATCGCGAGTCAAGCCGTGATCACGGGCGCCTATTCCATCACCCGCCAGGCGATGCAGCTCGGCTTCCTGCCGCGCATGGAGGTTCGCCACACCTCCGAAGCGCTGGCCGGGCAGATCTACATGCCACGGGTGAACTACCTCTTGCTGACCGGCGTCCTTCTCCTGGTCTTCATGTTCCGCTCGTCGAGCGAGCTGGCGGCCGCCTACGTGCTCGCGGTCGCAACCACGGTGTGGACCGCGGGCATTCTCGGCTTCATCGTGATCTGGAAGCTGTGGAACTGGCGGCTGTGGACCACGGCGGCGCTCATGGTGCCACTCATCCTCGCCGACTCGAGCTTCGTGATCGCGAGCACGTTGAAGCTGCTCGAGGGTGCCTGGCTTCCGGTCCTGGTTGGCGCAATCTTGATCGTGATCATGACGACCTGGCGGCGCGGCACGCGCTTCTTGGCGCTCAAGACGCGGCGCGTCGAGGTGCCGTTCGCGCCCCTGGTCAAGAGCCTCGAACAGCGGCCGCCCTATATCGCGCCGGGCACCGCCGTGTTCCTCACCAGCGACCCCGAATTCGCCCCGACGGCATTGCTTCACAACCTCAAGCACAACAAGGTGCTGCACGAGCACAACGTGATCTTGACCATCGTCAATGAGGACATCCCCCGCGTCACCCTCAAAGATCGCGTTCAGATGGAGCCGATCAGCGATAAATTCATGCGCCTCATTCTGCATTTCGGCTTCATGGAGAGACCAAACGTGCCGAGAGCGCTGGCGGTGGCGCGCAAGCAGGGCTGGCACTTCGACATCATGTCGACGTCGTTTTTCCTGTCGCGCCGCTCGGTGAGGCCCGATCCGCGCTCAGGCATGCCGCTCTGGCAGGACCGGCTCTACATTTTCCTCGCCCACAACGCCGACGACGCCTCGAGCTACTTCCAGCTGCCGACCGACCGGGTGGTTGAGATCGGCACGCAGGTCACGGTGTAGCAAGCCGCGCGAGCGTGGCATCGACCGCGGCGCCGGCATCGGGGACCCAGTCCCAATCCCCCATGAAGCGCCTGAGCCAGGTCATCTGCCGCTTGGCGTAGCGGCGGGTCTCGGCCTTGGCCTTGGCAATCGCCTCGGTGCGGCCGCTCAGACCGGAGAGATAATCGGCGACCTCGCGCACGCCATGGGCCCGCATCGCCGGAAGGCCGGGGTCGAGGCCAAGCGCGAGCAGCATCCGCACCTCCTCGACGGCGCCGGATTGGATCATCGCATCGAAGCGAGCATCGATTGCTGGATAGAGTGCCTCGCGCTCGGGCGCAATCACGAGCCTCAGCACGCTGTCGGGCGCGAGCACGGGAGCGGCGCTCGCGCCCTGCCATTCCGCGAGCGAAACCGAGGTCGCGTCGATGACTTCGAGCGCGCGCACGAGGCGCTGCGTGTCGGTCGGGTTGAGCCGCACCGCCATGGCGGGATCGCGGACGGCAAGCTCGCGATGGAGGTTTTCGGCGCCGATCCTCGCCGCAACGTCGCGCCAATATTTGCGAATTTCGAGCGGAATATCGGGCACCGGGGCAAGCCCGTCGCCGAGCGCCTTGAAGTAGAGGCCGGTGCCACCGGTCAGGACCGGCACCCTGCCCTCGCCTTCCGCCTCGCCGATAGCGCCGGCGGCGGCCTCGATCCAACGACCGACGGAACAGGCCTCGGCCGCCGGGATCGTACCGTAAAGGCGGTGAGGCGCCCGGACCAGGTCCGCCTCCGCCGGCCGCGCCGTCAGGATGCGAAGCTCGCGATAGACTTGCATGGAGTCGGCATTGATGATGGTGCCGCGCAGCCGCTCGGCGAGCAGAAGCGCCGCCGCGGACTTGCCGCTCGCGGTCGGCCCGGCAATGAGAATGGCCTTGGGCCGGTTCCCTTTGGTGTGGCGATGGGTCACTTCCCGACCAGCCGCCTTGCGCCTCTAGCCCGTCGGCACCGCGACGAATCGCAACTCGCCCTTGGTGTCCGACAGCAACAGCAGCACCGAGCGCCGGCCTGATTTTTTCACCGCCAGCAGACGCGCCTTCACGTCCTGCGGCCGCCTGACCTTCTCCTGGGTCACCTCGACGATCACGTCGCCGGGCTTTATGTCCTTCTGCGCCGCCGGACTGTTCGGCTTCACTTCGACGACGATAACGCCCTCGATCGATTTGCCGATGTCGTAGCGGTCGCGCAATTCGTCGGTCAGCGGTGCAAGCGACAGGCCGAGCAAATCCTCGCTCTCGGGTTCGGGCGCGAGCTGCTCATCGCGGTTCACCGCTTCCTCGACCTCCTCGTCTTCGGGCAGGCGCCCGACGGTGACGGTGAAATTCATGACCTGGCCCTTGCGCAACAACTCCACGGCGACGCTCTTGCCGATCGCGGTGGCGGCCACCGCACGCGGCAGGCTGCGCATGTTGTCGATCGGCTGGCCGTCAAACTTGACGATCACGTCGCTCGGCTGAATGCCGGCGCCGGCGGCGGGGCTGTCAGGCGAAACTTTGGCGACGAGCGCCCCCTTCGGCTCCTGCAGGCCCAAGCCTGCGGCGATCTCCTCGGTGACGTTCTGGACCTGCACGCCGAGCCAACCGCGCCGCGTTTCGCCAAACTGCTTGAGTTGGTCGATCACCTGAACGGCGCTGTTGGAGGGCACCGCGAAACCGATGCCGATCGAGCCGCCGCTCGGCGAGATGATGGCCGTATTCACGCCGATGACCTCGCCCTCCATGTTGAACAGCGGGCCGCCGGAATTGCCGCGATTGATGGCGGCATCGGTTTGCAGGAAATCATCGTAGGGGCCGGCATTGATGTCGCGCTTGGTGGCGGAGATGATGCCGACGGTCACGCTGCCGCCGAGGCCGAAGGGATTGCCGATCGCCATCACCCAATCGCCCACCCGCATCTTGCCGGAATCGCCGAAGGTGACCGCCTTGAGCGGCTTCTTGGGCTCGACCTGGAGCAGCGCGAGGTCGGTCTTTTGATCGTGCCCCAAGATCTTGGTGACCTTCAGCCTCGTGCCGTCGGTGAAATTGATGAGGATCTCGTCGGCGCCTTCGATGACATGGTTGTTGGTGACCACGAGCCCGGCCTGGTCGATGACAAAGCCCGAGCCGAGGGAGCTCACTTTGCGCGACAGGCCTTCGCCGCCTTCCTCGTCGAAGAAATCGTCGAAAAACTCCTCGAACGGCGAGCCCTTGGGGCTCGGCTCGTTGGGAGCGCTTTCGGGCGAGCCTTTGAGCGTTTGGGTGGTGGATATGTTGACGACGGCCTCTTGCAGGCCCTCGGCGACGTCGGCAACGGAATCGGGTCCGCGCGCCTGGCCTGGCAAGGCGACAAGGGGCGCGCCGCCAAGGAGCAGCGCCAATGCGGCTGCGCGCCGAAAACCGCCCAGCCGTCGAAAGGGCCGAGACCGAGTGCCCTGCTGTGGCATGGAAGGAACCGTCCCGCCTCGCTAGAAAATCACCATTCGATTTGCTGCAATCTTAGCGGAAATCGCAAGGTAAAGCAGTGTTCCGTGCGGGGGGTGCATGGCGTCAGCCGCGCACGAGCCAAATGATCAGCACGCCCGCCGCAACCGCTGCCGCGCCGGCCAGGCGCAGGTTCGACTCGGGGCTATTGGCCGCCGCCTCCAGGAACTTGCGGCCAAGACCGCGCGCGAGCGCCCACAAGGTCCCTTCGATGACGAGAACGAGCCCAAACGCCACGGCAAGATTGCTCATCAGCGCCAGCCGCCCGTCGTGCCGCGCCAGCCTCCCGGCCTTACGGGCTCTGTGGTGCCGGAGCGAGGCTCTCACCGGCCGCTTCGTCACGCCCCGCCGGAAGCGCACTCTCCCCCCCGGCCCCTTGCTCCGGGAGTCCGGCGCCTTCTGCCGGCGCCTCAGGCTTGTCGGCAGGACTGGGCGGCTGGGCCGGCGTCTCTTGAGCAGCTCTGCCGAAAGCGCTGTTGAAATACTCGAAGAATTGCGAGTCGGGGCTCAGCAGCAGTCTGGTATCGCCTGGCTTCAGCGCCCCCTCATAAGCCTGCATCGAGCGGTAAAAGGCGAAGAAGTTGGGATCCTGGCCGAAGGCCTCGGCGAAGATGCGGTTGCGCTCGGCGTCCCCGGTGCCGCGGGTTCGCTCCGATTCTCCGGTCGCCTCGGCCTTGATGACGGTGACTTCGCGATCGGCGTTGGCGCGAATACTGTTGGCAGCGCCAGTTCCTTCAGCTCGGATCTCGGCCGCTTGGCGCTGCCGCTCAGCGCGCATGCGATCGAAAAT
>JACMJU010000102.1 GCA_014380485.1 Methyloceanibacter sp. | reverse complement strand
GCGGCCGCGCTTCATCGCATGGACAATCGGCACGAACACCGTGGCTTCAGCTTCCTTGATCAGCTCGTCCGTGGCGATCGGGGTCGGGCAGTAGGTGCCCATGCCGCCGGTGTTGGGGCCTTGGTCGCCGTCGAATGCACGCTTGTGGTCTTGCGCGGTGGCGAGCGGCAACACGGTCACGCCGTCGGTGAGAGCGAAGAAGCTCGCTTCCTCGCCGGTAAGAAATTCCTCGATCACGACCTCCGCGCCGGCAGTTCCGAACGCGCCCGAGAAACAGGCATCGATGGCCGCCTCGGCCTCGGCGCGCGTCGGGGCGATGACCACGCCTTTGCCGGCGGCGAGCCCGTCAGCCTTGACCACGATCGGCAGCCTCTGCTCCGCGGCATAGACCTTGGCGGAAGAGGCGTCGGCGAAGCGGCGATAGGAGGCTGTCGGAATCCCGTATTCGGCGCAGAGATCCTTGGTGAAGCCTTTGGAGCCTTCGAGGCGGGCCGCTTGCCGCGACGGCCCAAATACCTTGATCCCCGAGGCTTCGAGATCGTCGGTGAGACCCGCGACCAGCGGCACTTCGGGCCCGATCACCACGAGGCCGATATCTCTGTCCTTGCAGAAGCGGATGATTGCAGCGTGATCGGCCGCGTCGAGCGCCACGCATTCTGCGACAGCGTCTATCCCGGCATTGCCCGGCGCGCAGTAAAGCCGATCGAGCAGGGGGCTTTGCCTGAGCTTCCAGGCAAGCGCATGCTCGCGGCCTCCGCTTCCGATCAACAGCACATTCACCGGGATTTACGCTCCGCTTGTGAGGCGGCGCCGAGGCGAGTAATGCTCAGCGCCCAAGATTGCTGCTCCTTAGCATGCAAGCGCGCGCCAGGCGAAACCAAGTGATTTGAGATCATGGCTGAACCGAACACCGCCACAGTACCGACCACCAATCTCGTCGAATATACCGTCTCCGAGCTTGCCTTCGCGCTCAAGCGGACGGTCGAGGAGGCTTACGGGCTGGTGAGGTTGCGCGGCGAGATCTCCGGCTTCAAGGGCCAGCACACAAGCGGCCATTGCTATTTCACCCTCAAAGACGACAAGGCCGCGATCGAGGCGGTGATCTGGCGGAGCACCTTCCAGCGGCTCAAATTCAAGCCGGAGGCGGGGCTCGAAGTCGTCGTCAAGGGCCGCGTCACCACCTATCCTGACCGGTCGAAATATCAGATCGTCATCGACGAGCTCGAACCCGCCGGTATCGGCGCGCTGATGGCGCTGCTCGAGCAGCGCAAGAAGATGCTCGCCGCCGAGGGCCTGTTCCACGAGGCGCGCAAGAAGAAGCTGCCCTTTCTCCCGCGCATCATCGGCGTCGTGACCTCGCCCACCGGCGCCGTGATCCGCGATATTCTCCACCGCCTCGCCGACCGCTTTCCCTGCCACGTCCTGGTGTGGCCGGTCAGGGTGCAGGGCGAGACCTGCGCCGGCGAGGTCTCCGCCGCCATTATCGGTTTCAACGCGCTCGACGGGAGCGGGCTCATCCCACGCCCCGACCTCATCATCGTGGCGCGCGGCGGCGGCAGCCTCGAAGACCTATGGGGCTTCAACGAGGAAAGCGTGGCGCGGGCGGTTGCGGCGAGCGCGATCCCGCTGATCTCGGCGGTCGGACATGAGACCGATTGGACCATTATCGACCTCGTCGCCGATTTCCGCGCGCCGACCCCGACCGCCGCCGCCGAGCGCGCCGTGCCGGTGCGTTCTGACCTCCTCATCACCGTGACGCAGCACGCCTTGCGCGTCGCGGCCTCGCTCAGGCGCCGGATCGAGGGCGAACGGCATCGATTCGCCGGGCTGGCACGCGGGCTTCCGCGCAAGGCCAATATTCTCGATCTACCGCGTCAGCGTTTCGATACCGCAAGCGCGAGACTGAAGCGCGCGCTCATCGCCAATGCGCGGGCGCATCGCAACGGGCTCGAACGGAGCGCGGCGCGGCTAAGTCCCCATATCTTGACGCGCGC
>JACMJU010000101.1 GCA_014380485.1 Methyloceanibacter sp. | reverse complement strand
CGCGACCGAGCCGGTTGCCTCTGCCGCGGCTGCCGATGCCACCCCGGTCGGCGCCGCTCCGGCCGAGCCCAAGCTCACCGTGGAGCGCCGCGTCGTGCGCGGGGGTCCGGCGCAAGGCGAGCGGATTGCCATTCTCGAGGGCGTGAAGGACGGCGAGGAGGTGGTTACCAGCGGCCAGCTCAAATTGCAGCCCGGCGCCACCGTCAAGGTCGACAATTCGGGCGCGCTGAAGCCGCCGGCGGTGCTGCCGAAGCAATAAACCCCATGCGCTTCACCGACATCTTCATCAAGCGGCCCGTGCTTGCCACGGTCGTGAGCCTGCTGATCCTCCTGGTCGGGGCGCAGGCCGGCTTCAAGCTGCCGATCCGGCAATATCCGGAGCTGTCCAACACCACGATCACCGTCACCACGAGCTATCCGGGCGCCAATGCCGACCTCATCCAGGGCTTCATTACCGTGCCGATTCAGCAAGCGGTGGCGAGCGCCGAGGGCATCGACACGCTTACCGCGTCCTCCACGCAGAATGTGAGCACGGTCACGCTCAACCTGAAGCTCGATGCCGATCCCGACCGGGCCATGACCGACGTGCTGGCGAAGACCGCCCAGGTGAAGAGCATCCTACCGCGCGAGGCGAACGATTCCGTCGTTACCAAGCAGACCGGAGAGGGCTACGCGCTCATGTACCTCTCCTTCAATTCCAAGGTGATGTCCGCCTCGCAGATCAGCGATTACCTGACCCGCGTGGTGCAGCCGCGGTTGCAGACCGTCAATGGCGTGGCCAACGCGGAGATCCTTGGCGGGCAAGTGTTTGCCATGCGCATTTGGCTCGATCCCGATCGCATGGCCTCGCTTGGGGTCACGCCGCTCGATGTGCGGGTCGCGCTTGCCGCCAACAATTTCACCTCGGCCCCCGGCCAGGTGAAGGGCGACTATGTGCAGACCAACATCGACGCCAAGACCTCGCTCGAGACCCCCGAGTCCTTCGGTAAGCTCGTGGTGATGGGCCGCGGAGATTCATTGGTCAGACTCGGCGACATCGCCGAGATCGAGTTGGGGCCGCAGAACGCCGATTCTTCCTCGGCCTTCGATGGATTGAAGGCGGTGTTCATTGGCGTCTACGCCACGCCTACCGCCAACCCGCTGACGGTGATCACGGATGTCCGCAAGGCCTTCCCGGACATTCAAAGAGAGCTGCCGCCCGGGCTCGAAGCGGCCATCGCTTACGATGCCACCAACTTCATCCGCGCCTCGATCTGGGAGGTGGTGAAGACCTTGGGCGAGGCGGCGATCATCGTCATCGTGGTGATCTTCCTGTTCCTCGGCAATCTGAGGTCGACGATCATTCCCATCGTCACCATCCCTTTGTCGCTGGTGGGCGTGCTCGCCATGCTCGCGGCGCTCGGCTATTCGATCAATCTGATGACGCTGCTTGCGCTCGTGCTCGCCATCGGGCTGGTGGTGGATGACGCGATCGTCGTGGTCGAGAACATCCACCGCCACATCGAGCAGGGAGTGAAGCCATACGACGCCGCAATTCTCGGTGCGCGTGAGATCCTCTATCCCATCGTCGCCATGACCATCACGCTGGCGGCGGTCTATGCGCCGATCGCCTTCGTCTCGGGACTGACCGGCGTGCTGTTCCGCGAGTTCGCGCTCACCCTTGCCGGTGCGGTGGTGGTGTCCGGCGTCATCGCCGTGACGCTTTCGCCGATGATGTGCTCCAGGCTGCTGCAGGCGGAAGGGGAACACCGCAAGGCCGGCTGGCTCTCACGGAACCTCGAGCGGATGTTCGAAGGGCTAAAGCGGCGCTATCGGCGGCGCCTCAATCGTACGCTGAACTACCGACCGGTGACGCTGCTCGTTCTCGCCGGGGTCATCGCCGCCACCGGCCTCATGTACATGACCACGCAGCGGGAGCTGGCGCCGGAAGAGGACCAGGGCATCCTCTTCACCATGGTGAAGACGCCGCAATACGCCAATCTCGATTATCTCGAAGTGGCGACGGACCAGCTCAACCGCGTGTTCAGCACCGTCCCGGAGAAAGACCATGTGTTCGCCATCAACGGCATGGGGGACGTTCATCAGGGTTTTGCCGGCGTCCTGCTCAAGCCATGGAGCGAGAGGACGCGCGATCACCAGGCGGTGCTCCAGGAGTTGCAGCCCAAGATCGCGGGGATCGCACCGGCGCAGGCTCTGACATTCTCGCCGCCGCCCCTGCCAGGCTCGGTGGGCGGTCCACCGGTGCAATTCGTCATCACCACCACGCGCGACTTCCGCGAGCTTGCCGATGTGCTGGCCGATGTCGAGAAGGCCGCGCGCGAGAGCGGCATGTTCATCTTCTCCGATTCCGATCTCCGGTTCGAGACGCCGCAGATCGAGTTTAATATCGATCACGACAAGGCGAACCGTCTCGGCATCACCATGGCCGATATCGGCAATTCGCTCGCCACCCTGCTCGGCGGCAACTACGTCAATCTGTTCGATCTCTACGGACGGAGCTATCAAGTCATCCCGCAGGTGCCGCGCGAGTTCAGGCTGAACGAGGAATGGCTCACGCGTTATCAGATCCGCACCAGCGCGGGCACTCTGGTGCCGCTCTCCAACGTGGCGTCGGTGACCAGGGTCGTACAGCCGAACTCGCTCACCAATTTCCAGCAGCTCAACTCGGCGACGCTCTCGGCCGTGCCGTTCCCCGGGCGGACCGTGGGCGAAGCCATCGATTTCCTGAAGAAACAGGCGGAGAACTTTCCCGAAGGCTTCACCTACGACTTCCAAGGCGAGAGCCGTCAGTTCGTTCAAGAAGGAAATTCACTGGTCTATACTTTCGTGTTTGCGCTGATCGTGATCTTCCTGGTGTTGGCCGCCCAATATGAAAGCTTCCGCGATCCGTTCATCATCCTGATCGCGTTGCCGACTTCGATCTTCGGCGCGCTCATCCCGCTCAATGCCGGGCTCGGGACCATCAATATCTATACGCAGATCGGCCTGGTGACGCTGATCGGGCTGATCTCCAAGCACGGGATCTTGATGGTGGACTTCGCCAACAAGCTCCAGGAGGAGAAGGGCTATGACCGCCGCGAGGCGATCGAAGAGGCAGCGGCTTTGCGGTTGCGGCCGATCCTGATGACGACGGCGGCGACCGTGGTTGCGATGATCCCGCTTCTGATCGCGGCCGGCGCGGGGGCGGCCAGCCGCTTCGCCATCGGCGTGGTGATCGCCGCGGGCATGACGATCGGCACGTTGTTCACCCTGTTCGTTACGCCGGCGGTCTATACCTACCTGGCCAGAGACCACCAGAAGGCGAGGGCGGCTACTCCCGCGTCTGCCGCGAAGGGCGAGGCGGTGCCGACGGAACCCCCTGAAGCGGCCGGTTCTCCCGCCACAGGCACGCCTGTCCCCGTGACCGCCCAGGCGGTCGCGGCGGCGGGTGCTCTCTCCTCCGAGGCCCACGCCTTCACTTCGGCCGCCGCCGCCGCTTCCTCGAGTAAAGGCAATGAGCGCCGGGCGGCGAAGCGCTCAGGACGGAGGCGGCGGTTTCCGCCTGCTGCCGAATAACGTCCCGTCACCGGGGCGCTTCATCTAGTTTACTCGCTCCCGGCAAGCCTCTAGAAAGCGCTCTGACAGTAGGGGGCCGGCGGAGCGCATGTTCTCCAAGCTTCTCATCGCCAATAGGGGCGAAATTGCCTGCCGCATCATCAGGACCGCGGGCCGGCTCGGCATCAAGACCGTGGCCGTCTATTCCGAGGCCGACCGCGACGCGCTGCACGTGGAGATGGCCGATGAGGCCGTAGCCATCGGCCCGGCGCAGGCCGCGCAATCCTATCTCGATATCGCCAAGATCGTGGCCGCGGCCAAGGCGACCGGCGCGGATGCCGTTCATCCGGGCTACGGGTTTCTCTCCGAGAACGCTGCCTTTGCGCGCGCGCTCGAGAAGGCCGGCATCGTGTTCGTCGGGCCGAACGTCAAGGCCATCGAGGCCATGGGCGACAAGATCGAGTCGAAGAAGCTCGCCGCCAAGGCCAAGGTCCCGACCGTGCCCGGCCATCTCGGGGTGATCGAGACGGCCAAGGAAGCGATCAAGATCGCCGAGGAGATCGGCTTTCCGGTGATGATCAAGGCCT
>JACMJU010000100.1 GCA_014380485.1 Methyloceanibacter sp. | reverse complement strand
GGCTCGATCAGGACGCGGCCGGCCGGCGGGCTGTGGCGCAAGCTCCTCGCCTTCCTCGGTCCCGGCTACCTCGTCGCCGTCGGCTACATGGACCCCGGCAATTGGGCGACCTCTCTCGCCGGCGGCTCGAAGTTCGGCTACGCGCTGCTCACCATTGCGCTTCTCTCCAACCTGATGGCGATCCTGTTGCAGGCGCTCTGCATCAGGCTCGGCATCGCGTCCAAGCGCGATCTGGCGCAAGCCTGCCGCGACGCCTTCCCGCGCTTCGTGTCCTATCCGCTGTGGCTGCTCGCCGAGTTCGCCATCTGCGCCACCGATCTCGCCGAGGTGATCGGCACCGCGATCGGACTCAATCTCCTGTTCGGCATTCCGCTCGAGATCGGCGTCCTGCTCACCGCGGCCGACGTCTTTCTTATCCTGTGGATGCAGCAGCTCGGCTTCCGCTATGTCGAAGCTCTCGTGGTCACGCTGTTCGTGGTCATCGCCGTCTGCTTCGGCATTCAGATCGCCATGGCCGATCCCGATTTGGGCCAGGTCATCCGCGGTTTCGCGCCGACCGTGGAGATCGTGAAGAACCCCGAGATGCTGTATCTCGCGCTCGGCATTCTCGGCGCCACGGTGATGCCGCATAATCTCTATCTGCATTCGGGCATCGTGCAGACCCGCCGCTTCGGCGAGAGCGTGCCGGAGAAGCGCGAGGCGATCAAGCTCGCCACCATCGATTCGACCATCGCATTGATGTTCGCGCTGCTCATCAACGCCTCGATCCTGATCCTCGCCGCCTCCACCTTCCACCGCACCGGGCAGACCGACGTGGCCGAGCTCGGCGAGGTCTACAAGTTCCTGGCGCCGCTGCTCGGCTCGGCGGTGGCGCCGTCGCTGTTCTCGCTGGCGCTGCTCGCTTGCGGGCTCAACTCGACGGTCACGGCGACGCTGTCAGGCCAGATCGTGATGGAGGGCTTCCTCGACATTCGCCTGCCTCCTTACCTCAGGCGGCTGCTCACCCGCGCCATCGCCATCGTGCCCGCGGCCATCGTCACCATCTGGTACGGGGCCGAGGGCACGGCCAAGCTGCTCATCCTTAGCCAGGTGGTGTTGAGCCTGCAGTTGCCCTTCGCCATCGTGCCCTTGGTGATTTTCACGGCTGACAAGCGCAAGATGGGGGCGCTGGTCGCACCCATATGGGTGACGGCGCTCGCGGTGCTCATCGCCATCACGGTGATCATCCTGAACCTGAAGCTGCTCTGGGATTTCTTCACCACGCTCTAGCTCCGCCATGATGCCGCCGGATTTGGGGATGAGGAGCAATCCCATGCATCCCCGCTTTGTTTTCCCGGCGAGAATCGACCTGCTGTTCCTGGCGGCATCCTGCGCCGCTCTCGGCGCGGGTCTTGTCACCGCCGCTCATGGCCGCGATCCCGCAGCGCCCTATCTCGGAATGAGCCAGGCCGAGATCGTCGCCTGTGCCGGCGAGCCGCATGCCCGCTATCGGAGCGGGGCCGAGGCCGAGACCCTCACCTTTCACTATAGTGGCGCGGGGCCGGTGCCCGCCCAGGCCGGCAAGTCCGAGAAGAAGGACAAGAAGGACAAGAAGGAAAAGAAAAAATCGGTGGCCGACATCTTCGGCGACAAGAAGGACAAGAAGAAAGACAAGGACTGGACCTGCACCGCGAGCCTCAAGTTCGAACAGGGGAGGCTCGTCAGCGTGGCCTTCGCGCATAAAGATGTGCGCAGCCCTTACGACTGGCAGAAAGAAAAGGACCCGAAAAAGCAGGAGGCGATGCGGAAGGAAGAAGTGCCGACTTGCACTTTCTCCCTGCCCAATTGTCGCCGCTAGCCTCGCCTTCAAACGGGACACCCACCCGGCTCGGATTTCGCTCCGCTCATCCTCGCCACCCTCCCCATCAAGGGGAGGGAGAAATGGGTATCACGCAGGAGACGCGTGGCACACCGCCTCGATATTGTTGCCGTCGGGGTCGAGCACGAAGGCGGCGTAATAATTGGTGTGGTAATGCGGGCGAAGGCCCGGTGGGCCGTTGTCCTTGCCGCCCGCTGCGAGCGCAGCCCGGTAGAAGGCATCGACGCCCGCGCGCGATGGCGCGACGAAAGCGACATGGATCGGCCCGCCAAGGCGCATCCCCTCGCCGATCCAGAACGAGGGCTTTCCGCTTTGGAAGTCGGAATCCTTGCCGGGGGGGCCGAAGCCGACAGAGGCGCCATGGCCGGTTTCGGCCGCCGAGACCTCCATGACGATGCCGTGGCCTAACGGCAACAACGCCTTCAAAAAGAATTCGGTGGCGCGGGCGAGGTCGCCGACCGGTATGCCCAGATGGTCGATCATGGCGCGGTCCCCTTTAATTCCTGCTACTTACCTAGGCGGCCACGCCCTCGTTGTCGGAGCTCGAAGCGCAAGCTATTCCCCGCGCTCAACCAGCTTGCGCTTGAGCGAGGCGATGGCTGCTGCCGGGTTCAGCCCCTTGGGGCAGGCCTTGGTGCAATTGAGGATGGTGTGGCAGCGATAGAGCCGGAACGGGTCGTCCAGCTCGTCGAGCCGCTCGCCGGTCCGCTCGTCGCGGCTGTCCTCGATCCATCGGTCGGCTTGCAGCAGGATCGCCGGGCCGAGATAGCGGTCGCCGTTCCACCAATAAGACGGGCAGGCGGTCGAGCAACAGGCGCAGAGGATGCACTCGTAGAGCCCGTCGAGCTTGTCGCGGTCCTCCTTGGACTGGCGCCACTCCTTCTGCGGCGTCGGGCTGTCGGTCTTGAGCCAGGGCTCGATGGCGCGAAGCTGGGCGTAGAAGCCCGTCATGTCGGGGACGAGGTCCTTGATCACCGGCAAATGGGGCAAAGGATAGACGGCGATTGCCCCCCGCGCGTCGTCTGCGTGCATGGTGCAGGCAAGCGTGTTGGTGCCGGCGATGTTCATGGAGCATGAGCCGCACACGCCTTCGCGGCATGAGCGGCGGAAGGTGAGTGTGGGATCGACGTTGTTCTTGATCCAGATGAGCGCGTCGAGCACCATCGGCCCGCAATCCTCCATGTCGACCCAATAAGTGTCGAGGCGCGGGTTGTCGCCCGCGTCGGGGTCGAAGCGGTAGACGCGGTACTCGCGATAGCGCGCCGCCGGCGCGCCTTGAGCCGGCGGATTCCAGGCCTTGCCTTTCTTGACCTTAGAGTTCTTGGGAAGCGTGAATTGGACCATGGTCGACCTTGAGACTAATACACCCGCTCTTTGGGCTCGATATAGGAGACCTCGTTGGAGAGGGTGAATTTGTGCACGGGCCGATAGTCGAGCCTGACCTCGTGCGTGCCGTAATCGGCCCAAGACAATGTGTGCCTCATCCACTTCGCGTCGTCGCGCTTGGGGAAGTCCTCGCGGGCATGCGCGCCGCGGCTCTCCTCGCGGGCGAGCGCGCCCTCGACGGTGACGGCGGCCTGAGAGATCAAATTGTCGAACTCCAATGTCTCGATCAGGTCGCTATTCCAGATCAGCGAGCGGTCGGTGACGCGGAGATCGGCGGCATCGTCCCAAACCGCGCGAATGGCCTTCACCCCCTCTTTCAGCACCTTCTTGGTACGGAACACCGCGCAGTCGCGCTGCATGAGCTTCTGCATGCGTAAGCGAAGCTCCGCCGTGGGCGTTGGGCCATCGGCATGGCGGAAGCGGTCGAGCCGCGCGACGGCCGCCTCGCCGGCGCCCTTGGGCAGGTCGGGAATGGTGCCCCCCTTGGCGATGAGTTCGGCGCAGCGATGGGCGGCGGCGCGACCGAACACGACAAGGTCGATCAAGGAATTGGAGCCAAGCCGGTTGGCGCCATGTACGGAGACGCAAGCCGCTTCGCCAAGCGCCATCAGCCCCGCAACGATGGCGTCGGGGTCGCCGTCGCGCGGGCTGATCGCCTCGCCATGCATATTGGTGGGGATGCCGCCCATATTGTAATGGCAGGTGGGGATGACCGGGATCGGCGCTTCCTTGACGTCGACGCCGGCGAAGATGCGGGCCGACTCGGTGATGCCGGGGAGCCGCTCCTCGATCAGCGCGCTATCGAGATGCTCCAAATGGAGATGGACGTAGTCCTTGTCGGGACCGTGGCCGCGGCCCTCCCTGATCTCGAGAGTGATGGCGCGGGACACCACGTCGCGCGAGGCGAGGTCCTTGGCCGAAGGCGCATAGCGCTCCATGAATTTATCGCCTTCGGCATTGCGCAAGAATCCGCCTTCGCCGCGCGCGCCCTCGGTGATGAGCACGCCGGCGCCATAGACGCCGGTCGGGTGGAATTGCACGAACTCCATGTCCTGGAGCGGAAGGCCCGCGCGCAGCACCATGGCGTTGCCGTCGCCGGTGCAGATATGGGCCGAGGTGCAGGAGAAATAGGCGCGACCATAGCCGCCGGTGGCGAGGATTACCTGATGGGCGCGGAAGCGGTGCAAGGTGCCGTCCTGCATCGACAGCGCGACGACGCCGCGGCAGCGTCCCTCGTCGTCCATGATCAGGTCGATTGCGAAATATTCGATGAAGAACTCGGCCGAATGGCGGAGCGCCTGGCCGTACATGGTGTGCAACATGGCGTGGCCGGTGCGGTCGGCGGCGGCGCAGGTGCGCTTGGCCTGGCCCTTGCCGAAATCGGTGGTCATGCCGCCGAAGGCGCGCTGAAGGATCTTGCCGTCATCGGTGCGCGAGAAGGGCACGCCCCAATGTTCGAGCTCGTACACGGCCTCAGGCGCGTTACGGCAAAGATATTCGATGGCGTCCTGGTCGCCCAGCCAGTCGGAGCCCTTCACCGTGTCGTACATGTGCCAGCGCCAGTCGTCGGGGCCCATATTGCCGAGTGCGGCGGCGATGCCCCCTTGGGCCGCCACGGTGTGGGAGCGGGTGGGGAACACTTTGGTGATGCAGGCGGTGCGCAGGCCCGCTTCGCTACAGCCGACCACGGCCCGTAGCCCCGCGCCGCCGGCGCCCACCACCACCACGTCATAGGCATGGTCGATGATCGGATAGGCGCGGCCGTTCACCTGGACCGCGTTGTGGGGCGGCGCGTCGTGCGGGGTCGCGTCTTGAGCCATGGCGACTAGGATCCGAGACCGATCTTGAGAATGGCGACGACAGAGGCCAGCCCGACGCCTGCTGCGAAGAAGGTAACAAGCAGGATGGCAATGACCCTGGCGCCTTCGCCTTGGACATAGTCATCGATGATTTCCTTGAGCCCGATGCGCATATGGATGGCGGCGGAGATCATGAGCGCGAGCATGAGCACGGCCACGACGGGCTGCGCGAAATAGGCCCTGACCTCGTCATAGGGCGCGCCGATATGGCTGACGATCGAGAGAATGAGGAAGATCACGAGCGGGATGTTGGCGATCGCCGTCATCCGCTGGCGCCAGAAGGTCTCGGTGCCGCGATGGGCGGCGCCGAGCCCGCGTACCCGTTTCAGGGGGGTGGCCATGCTATCTGCCTCCCATGATCGTGTAGCCTGCGACCCAGACGAGGACCGTCAACACGGTTGAACCGATGATGGTGAGCCAAGCGAAAACCTCGATGCTGGTCTTGTCGAGGCCGCTTCCGGTGTCCCATATCAGGTGGCGGATGCCGCCCAGCATGTGATGGATCAGCGCCCAGCTGAACAAAAAGAGCAGCACGCGCCCGGGGATGCCGGCGAAGAAGCGCGAGACTTGGGCATAGGCTTCCGGGCCTGAGGCGATGGCGACCAGCCACCACGCGAGCAGGATGAAGCCGACCGCGTTTGCCACGCCCGAGAGGCGATGGGCGATCGACATCATCATCGTCAGCATCGGCCGGTAAATCTGGAGGTGCGGGGAGAGCGGCCGCTCTGCCCCCAATTTGGCTTTGCCCATGGTTTTCGGTGCAGTTGTTGCCCGGACGAGCCTTGTCTTAACGCAAGTCGGAGCACCGAGGCAATCGAACCGGAACCCCGAATGGGGAGAGCCAGGGCAAAGTCAGATCAAGGGGTGACGACGCCGCAAGCCAGGCGGTCACCGGCGTTGCCGGCGGGGTCGGTTTTGTAATCGTCGGCGGCGGTATGCACCACGATCGACGCGCCGTCCTCGTCGAGCAGGGGGGATTCGCCGCTCAAGGTGACGGTCGGGTTCAAGACCTCGATGCTCAGCGTGCCGCCTGCCACCACATGAAGATTCGGCATGTCGCCGGCGTGGGGGCCGTCAGGGTTCATCAGCCCATGCTTGCTCGATTTGGGATTGAAATGAGGTCCGGCCGATTTGAAGTCCGGAGGCTCGCATTTGCCGACAGCATGGATATGGAAGGCGTGGTCGCCTTCCGGCGCCGCGGTCAAGTCGAGCTTGATCAACAGGCCGCTAGGAGTGGCTGTCAGCGTGGCCTTGCCGACCTCCTTGCCGCTTGCATCCTTCAGCACGGCGTTCGCAGTGTCCGCCGCAAGGGCCGGTGACGCGAATAGCAGAGCACCGGCGAGCGAGCCTGCGAGCCAAATCACACTCCGTTCCATGGCGACACCTCTTGCTCGAACTGGGTGCGTTCCTAACGCGCGAGCATGCCGCAAGTTGCCTTTGCTCGCGCTGCCGCGAACTCCATCCCTCCCCTTGATGGGGAGGGCGGCTCGGCCGAAGGCCGGGCCGGGTGGGGTGATAGGGTAGAAGAGCCCCCCACCCGGCGCAAAAGCGCGCCGACCTCCCCACGAGGGGGAGGTATGAGGGGGTGTTTAGATGACGCCGACCTCGCCACGAGGGGGAGGTATGGGGTCTGTATGGGTAACGATCCCTAACGCGGCAGAGCCACCCAGTAATCCATGTCGAGGACAACGCCGTTCTCATGGCTGCCGTCGGTCTTCAGCCCGGGGAAGTCGGTGCAGGCGCGGTCCTTGACGGCGAAGCTGCGCAAGCGGAGCGCGCCCAAGTCGGAGCGGCCGGGCAGCTCGGCTTTGTCGAGCACCTCGCTCCACGCATAGATGGTGTCGCCGGCGAAAGACGGCGCCACGTGGCGCGCGCCGTTCAGCCCGAGCATGTGGAAGGCATTGGCGAGACCGTTGAAGCTTAGGCTGCGGGCGATCGAGATAATGTGGCCGCCATAAACGAGCCTCCGTCCGAACCGTCCCTTGCCCTCGACGTGCTGATTGAAATGCACGCGCGCGGTGTTCTGGAACAGGCGGGTGGCGAGCTGGTGCTCGGCCTCCTCGATGGTCTGCCCGTCGATATGGTCGATCTTGTCGCCCACCGCGAAATCGCCCCAGCGCTTGGGCGAGCCGGCCAGCGCATAGTCGTAGCCGGAGAGATCAAGCGGCGGGAGCGCCGCGCCGAGCGTCGCCGGGTCGACGCCCGAGGCGAGTTCCGGCACCACGGGAGCGGGGGCGGGGGAATCGAGGTCGCGCTTGTTGACCATCACCCAGCGCGCATAGGAGAGCACGTTCTGGCCGCGCTGGTTGCGGCCGGTTGAGCGCACATAGACGGTGCCGCTCTTCTTATTGGAGTTTTCCTTGACCCCGATCACTTCCGAGACCGAGGCCAGCGTGTCGCCGGGATAGACCGGCGCGAGGAAGCGGAACTCGGCATAGCCGAGATTGGCGATGGCGTTGCGCGAGATGTCCGGCACGGTCTTGCCGATGACGATGTGGAACACGAGGAGGTCGTCGATGGGGGAGCGCGGATAGCCGATGCGTTGCGCGAAGGCATCGGAGGACTGCACGGCAAAGCGCGGGCCGTAGAGTGCGGTGAACAGGCTCACGTCGCCCACCGTCACGGTGCGCGGGGTGGCATGCACGATCTCCTGGCCGAGCTTGAAGTCCTCGAAGAAATTGCCGGTGACCGACTTGTCGATCTCTTGGCTCTGCTTGTCGTTCATCGTCGCGCACGTTCCGGCGGGGTAGCGGGGCATTACTTATAAAAAGAAAGCCGCCCGGGGGATAGCGGGGCGGCACATGGGGCAGAGGAGGCTCAGACGCAAAAATGGCGATCCCCACTTTCGTGGGAACCGCCATCTTTAACTGAAAACTTGTACGATCGACGCCGTAATTAAGCGCGATCCAGCTCGGCGGGAAGGTAGCTCGTCACTTCCATGCCAGCCTCGGACTCGGTGATCTCGGGCTTCAGCCACTCTTTCATGGTCGTCTCCTTCGGTGAACTAACAGGTTAGATAATGGGGGATGGGGATGAGGGTTGCATGACGTGGCCATGAACGCCCCCTGAATGCCACATTAAGAAATTCTGACAGAAAAATCGGCGAAAAAAGGCCATTAACTAGCCGAGCCGGAGCCCTTCGCCGCGCGAAACGGGCGATTTGCGGCCTATTCGAACAGGACCAGCGCCTTTTCCACAGTGATCCAGATGCCCCATAGGAGCGGAATGCCGACTGCCGCCCAAGCGAGCGGCGCGATCTCGAGCCGCCGTGGGTTCAGCACGATCCCGGCCAGCCAGAGCGCGAGCCCGACCCACATGAGGAAGGGCCGATAGGCGAAACTGCCGGCAAGCTCGGCCTGAACGATAGCGTTCTGGCAGAGGCTCGTGGTGAAGACGAGGCACTCCCAGGCGCCGCCGACGCCTCCCGACTTGGTATAGAAATTGATCCACCACACGACGGCGACGGCGATGAGCGCCATGCCGATCGGCTGCAGCAGCCTGATGCCGGGCCGCGTCTCTTCGGGCGCTCTGATCTCCACGGTATGCATCGCCCGCTCGCGCGCCGTCTTGGTTTGCAGCGCCTCGACTTCCTCCGGTTTCATGAACCACTTCTTGTTGAGCGGCCGGATCAGAAGATTGGCGACAAAACCTCCCACCAGCAGGCCCGCGAGCACGTAGAAGATCGGGTGATAGATCTGGTCGGGCGGTACGCCCGCCGCTTTGCGCGCATCGTGCATGTAGTTCACGATCACCGGCCCAACGATGCCGGCGGTCGACCAGGCGGTCAGCAGGCGCCCGTGAATGGCGCCCACGAATTGCGTGCCGAAGATGTCGGCGAGATAGGCCGGTATGGTGGCGAAGCCGCCGCCATACATCGAGGCGATAAGGCAGAAGGCGGCGGCAAACAGGGCAAGCGCGCCGAGCGTGGCAAGCGTCGGCGCCGCGGCGTAGCAGGCGAAGCCGAGTGAAAAGAAAATGAAATAGGTGACCTTGCGGCCGATCCGGTCTGACAGCGAGGCCCAAAAGATGCGGCCGGCGATATTGAACAGAGAGAACAAGCCGACAAAGGCCGCACCCACCAGCGCCGCCTTGTTCTTCTGGTCGTCGGTGAAGTCGGTGAAGCCGACCGACGGATCGCCGAACAACCGTCCGCCGAAGGTCTCCTGCAGCATCGGCGCGGCGGCACCGATAATGCCGATGCCGGCCGAGACGTTGAGGCAGAGCACGGCCCAGAGCAGCCAAAACTGCATGGTCTTGTGCGCGTCCTTGAGGTTGACGTGCCCGGTCGTGATCATCGCCTTGGCGCTGGCAGGCGGCGTCCAGCCTTCGGGTTTCCATCCCGCGGGCGGCAGTCTGTAGCCGAAGGCGCCGCACATCATGAAGATGAAGTAGCCGGCGCCCAGGGTGACGAAAGTCTCCCACACACCGACCGAAGTGGGCGTGTCGTAGTAGTTCATCAGAATAGTGGCGAGCGGCGAGCCGATCATGGCGCCCCCGCCGAAGCCCATGATGGCCATGCCGGTTGCCATGCCGCGGCGATCGGGAAACCACTTGATCAAGGTCGAGACCGGCGAGATGTAGCCAAGCCCGAGGCCGACGCCGCCGATGATGCCGGAGCCGAGCCACATCAGCCAAAGCTGGTGGAAATAGACGCCGACCGCTGAAATCATCAACCCGCCGCACCAGCACAGCGCCGAGACGACGCCGGCCTTGCGCGGTCCGACGCGCTCGAGCCAACCGCCCCAGATGGCGGCCGATACCCCGAGCAGGACGAAGAACAGCGTATACATCCAGCCGAGATCGAACTGGGTCCAATCGCAGTCGGTGGCGAACAGGGCGTGCGCGGTTATGGCCACCTTGCCGAAGAAGGTGGTCGCGTCGCCGGGACAGGGGATGGCCTTGTCGAGACCTTGAGCCGCGCCGACGGCGCGCCCGAGCGGCAGCCAAAACACGCTGAAGCCGTAGGCCATGCCGATGCAGAGATGGATGGCGAGCGCGGCTGGCGGCACGAGCCAGCGGTTATAGTCCGGCGGCGCAATTATCCGGGCTTTGTCGAGCAGGCCGGTATGATCGCTTGCCTCGGCAGCAACCGCTGAGCGCCCCATAATCGTTCCCCGAAATGGCCTTGCCGTCTTCGATTTGGCGACAGTCTGTACGGGCTTAGCTGCAATCGCAAGGCCCCAGGCAACGCCTCGCAACGCCCGCGCCTGGTGCCGGGGGCGTCCGCCGGAGCTAAGGGGGCGCCCGGCGGACTGGGGGTCTCGTTAGGCTCCTTTCTTGAATTTCGCCGCTTCCTCGGAGCCCTTGGTCGCATCGCCGGCGGTGTAGGAGCGGGCGCCGGTGCCGGCAAGTTTGCCCTTATCGACGATCAGATATTCGGTGCGGATCGGCTTCTTGGCGAAATAGCTCTCCAGAATCTCGCGCGTACCCGCGGCGTAACGCGCCTGCGCCGAGAGCGAGCTGCCCGAGATATGCGGGGTCATGCCGTGATGGGGCATGGTGCGCCAGGGATGATCGCGGGGCGCGGGCTGCGGGAACCACACATCGCCGGCATAGCCCGCGAGCTGCCCGCTTTCGAGTGCGCGGACGATGGCGTCGCGATCGCAAATCTTGCCCCGAGCGGTGTTTACGATGTAGCTGCCGCGCTTCATCATGCCGATCAGCTTGTCGTTGAACATGTGCTCGGTCTCGGGGTGGAGCGGCGTATTGATGGTGACGACGTCGCACACTTTGACCAGAGACTCGACATTGGGATGGAAGGTGAGCCCGAGCTCCTTCTCCACCTCCTTCGGCAGGCGATGCTTGTCGTAATAGTGAAGCTTGACATCGAATGGCTTCAGACGCCTGAGCGCGGCAAGCCCGATGCGGCCGGCCGCGACGGTACCGACATTCATGCCTTCGAGATCGTAGGAGCGCTCGACGCAATCGGCGATGTTCCAGCCGCCTTTGATCACCCAGCCGTAAGACGGGATGTAGTTGCGCACGAGCGCCAGGATCATCATCACGATGTGCTCGGAGACGCTGATCGAGTTGCAATACGTGACCTCGGCCACGGTGACGCCCTTGTCCATAGCGGCCTGGAGATCGGTGTGGTCGGAGCCGATGCCGGCGGTGACCACGAGCTTGAGGTTCTTCGCCTTGTCGAAGCGCTCCTTGGTCATATAGGCGGGCCAGAAGGGCTGGGAGATGACGATCTCGGCGTCGGGAAGCTCCTTCTCGAAGACGGAGTTGGGTCCGTCCTTGTCGGAGGTCACCACCAAGCTGTGGCCGGCGTCCTCGAGAAACTTGCGTAGCCCGAGCTCGCCGGAGACGCTGCCGAGCAGATCGCCCGGCTTGAAATCGATCTTGCTCGGCGAGGGCGTCGTCATCCCGTCGGGATAGTGGTCGATCTTGGGGATGTCGTCGCGGGCGTATTTGGGCGGATAGCCGTCGACGGGGTCGTCATAAAGAACGCAGAGAATCTTTGCCATGGGAGCACTCCTTGATGGGCGGACAGATCGGATCAGGCTGGCGCAGAACACGCTTTGCCTCATCCTCGCGTTTTCTGATGTCGGCGGGCGCGCCTGTGCGCGCTTGGGGGATGCCGATCGTTGGAACTCCACGCCCATCAACGGCGGGAATCAAGTAGGCGCTTCGGAACGACTGATAGGAGCAACCTATCAGCCGATCTGGACAAAGGCGGACGCGGCTGAAATGCTGCCCAGGGGCCATTCCTAGAGGAGACGAGGCTTGCCACTCCCGAGAACGCTGCTCGAAGGCCATATCCGCTTTCGCCGCGACGAACATGCCAAGAATCGCGGCCGCTATCTTCAGCTCGCCGAGCTTGGCCAGTCGCCGACGGCCATGGTGATTGCCTGCTGCGATGCGCGCGTTGATGTTTCGGCGATCTTCGACGCCGAGGCGGGCGCGCTGTTCATCATGCGCAACGTCGCCAATCTCGTGCCGCCTTACGAACCGGAAGGCAAATATCACGGCACCAGCGCGGCGGTGGAATATGCCGCCACGGCGCTAAAGGTACCGCACATCATCGTGCTCGGGCATTCGCATTGCGGCGGCGTCAATGCTTATCGCCGCGGCGTGCGCGACAAGGTTCCCGAGCAGGGCTTCATCGGACGCTGGCTGACCCTGCTCGACGGTGTCACGCTCGTCGAGAGCGATATCTTCGCCTATGGCGATGAGTTGGCGTTCGAGTTCGCGGCCGTGCGCTCGTCGCTCGCCAATCTTCACACCTTCCCGTTCATCAAGAAGCGCATGGAAGAGGGCTTGCTGGCGCTGCACGGTCTTCATTTCGATCTTGGCAGCGGCGAGCTGCTCAGTCTCGAGCAGGATACCGGGCGTTTCGCCGCCTTGCCCGAGCCTTAGAGTCCGCACGGGTCCGGCGCTAGGCGGCCTTTTCCAGCAGGTTGCGGTTGACGATCGTCTCGGCGATCTGCACCGTATTGAGCGCAGCACCTTTGCGCAGATTGTCGGACACCACCCAGAACGACAGCCCGTTGTCGAGCGTCTGGTCGTCGCGGATGCGGCTGACGAAGGTGGCGTAGTCGCCGACGCATTCGACCGGCGTCACGTAGCCGCCGGGCTCGCGCTTATCGACCACGAGCACGCCCGGCGCCTCGCGCAAGATTTTGCGCGCCTCCTCCGCCGTGATCGGCTCCTCGAACTCGACATTGACGGCCTCGGAGTGACCGACGAATACCGGCACGCGCACGCAGGTCGCGGTCAGCTTGATCTTGGGGTCGAGGATCTTCTTGGTCTCGGCCATCATCTTCCATTCCTCCTTGGTCGAGCCATCGTCGAGGAAGACGTCGATATGAGGAATGACGTTGAAGGCGATCTGCTTGGTGAATTTCTTGGGCGCGGACGGGTTGGTCGTGAAAATGCCCTTGGTCTGGTCCCACAGCTCGTCCATGGCCTCCTTGCCGGCGCCCGACACCGATTGATAGGTCGCCACCACCACGCGCTTGATCTTGGCGCGGTCATGCAGCGGCTTCAGCACCACCACGAGCTGGGCGGTCGAGCAATTCGGATTGGCGATGATGTTCTTCTTGGTGAATCCGGCCACGGCGTCGGCGTTGACCTCGGGCACGATGAGCGGCACATCGGGATCGTAACGCCAGAACGACGAGTTATCGATGACCACGCAGCCGGATGCGGCGATTCGCGGGGCCCACTCCTTGGAGACGGCAGAGCCCGCCGACATCAGCGCGAAATCGACGCCGCGAAAGTCGAACTGTTCGAGGTCCCGGCATTTCAGCCGCTGATCGCCGAACGAGACCTCGACGCCCATCGAGCGGCGCGAGGCAAGGGCGAACACCTCGTCGGCCGGGAACGTGCGCTCGGCCAGGACGTTGAGCATCTCGCGCCCGACATTTCCGGTGGCGCCGATGACAGCGACTTTGTAACCCATGCTTCTGACGCTCCTTGGATCAAACGCACGCGCCGAGCGCGATTCTTCGGCCGATTTACGGGGAATGGCGGTGGGTTGTAAAGCTTTGCGGGGCTTCTCCGCCGGAAGGCCGGAAAAAACCTCTGGGCAGGTCAGGGCCGCCCTTGCGGGCGCCGCAATCCTACTGACGCTCGGCCCCATCCTTGCGGGATGCGACTCCTCCGACCTGCCCGACGCGGAAGCCCAAGGCCCCGATCCGACGATCCCTCCGCCAAGCGCGGCGCCCCTCCCCGCCATCAATATCGCGCGGGCCGTCGGCTGGCCCAAGGGCGCCGCGCCCAAACCCGCCGAGGGCCTTGCGGTCAACGCCTACGCCACGGGCCTCGATCATCCCCGCTGGCTCCATGTCCTGCCGAACGGCGACGTTCTGGTTGCCGAGACCAATACGCCCAAGAGCGAGGGCATGGGCGGCATCAAAGGATGGTTGATGGCCAAGGCTATGATTCTCGCCGGCGCCGGGGTGCCAAGCCCAAATCGCATCGTGCTGTTGCGCGACGGCGATGGCGATGGCGTGGCCGAGACGAGACACGTGTTTCTCGAGGGCCTCAACTCGCCTTTCGGCATGGCGCTCGTCGGGGACAAGCTCTATGTGGCCGCAACCGATGCGCTGCTTCGCTTCGATTACCGCGAGGGCGCAACAGAGATCGAGCAGGCGCCCACCAAGATTGCCGATCTTCCCGGTGGCCGGTTCAATCATCACTGGACCAAGAGCCTCGCCGCGAGCCCGGACGGTTCGCGGCTCTATGTCGGCGTGGGCTCAAACAGCAATGTCGGCGAGAACGGTCTCGAGCGGGAAAAGGACCGCGCGCAGATCCTCGAAATCGATCCGGCGACGGGGCAGTCCCGTAGCTTCGCCACCGGATTGAGAAACCCGGTCGGATTGGCCATCGAGCCGCAAAGCGGCGTTCTATGGGTGGTGGTGAACGAACGCGACGAGCTCGGCTCCGATCTCGTTCCCGACTATCTCACTTCGGTGAAAGAGGGTGCGTTCTACGGCTGGCCGTTCAGCTATTGGGGTCAGCATGTCGATGAAAGGGCGAAGCCGCAGAACCCGGAGCTGGTGGCGAAGGCGATCGCGCCCGACTATGCGCTCGGCAACCATGTGGCGCCGATCGGGCTCGCTTTTTCGCAAGGCGCGTTGTTGCCGGAGCCATACCGGAGCGGCGCGTTTATCGGCGAGCATGGATCGTGGAACCGCATTCCCTTCAGCGGCTACAAGGTGGTGTTCGTGCCGTTCGCCGGCGGACAGCCCTCGGGTCAGCCGGTGGATGTGCTGACGGGCTTTCTCAGCGCTCAGAGCGAGGCGCAAGGCCGGCCGGCCGGCGTCGCAATCGATCGTGCCGGCGCGCTCCTGGTCGCAGACGATGTCGGCAATATCGTGTGGCGGGTGACGCCCGCCACGCGCGGCGCTAGCCCCTAGCGAAGTCGGCTATCGAGCGCGTAGGCGCCGGGACCCGAGCCGGCCAGCACGAGTAGGCCGCCGGCGATGGTGATGTTCTTCATGAAGCTGATCATTTGCGCCATGTCGCCCGGCTGATAGTGGAACAACCACCCCGAAAGCAGGCAGAAGCCGGCAAGGGCGAGGGCGGCCCAGCGGGTGAAGAGCCCAAGCAGGATCAAGAGCCCGCCGCCGAGCTCGGTGAGGATGACGAGCGGAAGGAGCGCGCCCGGCACGCCCGCCGCCTGCATGTATCCGGCGGTTCCGGCATAACTGAAGATCTTGCCCCAGCCGGCCTGGATGAAAATGATCGACAGCAACACGCGGCCGATCAGGATGAGATAAGGCGCCGCTCGTTCCATCACGCTCCCCCGCTTAACGCGAAATCGCGGACCAATCTAGCGACTGACAGGCTCGAAAGAAACACCTTCCGCCAATGGAAGTCGGCGCCTCGCTCCAAGCCCCTCAACCCAGCATGCCGGAAAACAGCAAGAGGAAGGCCTTGATCAGACCCACGACCACGGTCGCCGCCACCAACAGGCTAATCACACCCACAGCAAGCCCGACCAAAACGGCAACGCCGTCCTTCTCGACGATGGCGAGGGCGACGATGGCGATGGCGCAGGCCGGGAGCCAGTTGGCGAAGGGGATCGGCAAAGCGAGGATCAGAGCGAGGATGAGGATGGCGAGGCCGATCAGGCGCTCGCCGGTCCACGACAGGAGAATGGTCAGGCGCGGACGCAGCAGCCGCTCGGTGCGCTCGAGATAAGGAAGCGCGCGGCTGACGATGGCGGCAAAGCCCTGACGCGAGAAGGTCTGGTTGGTGAGCCAAGCGGGAAACCACGGCTTGTGGCGTCCATAGGAGAGCTGCGCCGCCAACAGCACGAGCGGCAAGCCTAACAGCGCCGAGAGAAGCGGAATATTGACGGGAATGAGATTCGGCAGCGCGAAGACGAAAAGGAGCACGCCGAAACCGCGATCGCCGAGAGCATCACGCAGCGCACCGAGATTGATGCGTGGGCCGGTCTCCCCGGCGATGAAGTCGCGCAGCAGGACGGACGTGCGGGGACCACCCGCCACCGCCGCCGGGCGATGCAAGGCTCCAGACGGGCCCGGCTCTGCTTGCGCCGCGGTCTCAGCCTGTGCGTGATCCATGTTCTCCATCGCGTTGCTGCCTGACTCCGCTGCCGGGCAGACTAGGCCCGGACTGTGACGCTTCATTTACCCTACGGGAGCACTTCACGCTTGAAAGCCGCCGGTTCCTAATTCGGCGCGCCGCCCGGCGCTTCGGCCTTCACCGCGGCACATTTCTTGGTGGTGAACTCGTTGACCATGCGCACAATTTCGGGCCCGAGCATGTTGGTCTGGTTGTCGAGGCCGGTGCCGGCATAGATGAGGGGATAGATCAAAGGCGGGGCCGAGGCCTCGCCCCAATTGATGCTGGCCTCGGTGGCCTTGCCGTTCTCGAATTTCACCTTGGGCGCGAGCGTCACCTCGATCGCGTATGGCTCGCCTTCGATTTTTTGCGCCAGCGTGCAGCGCACTTTCTGCACCGGCATGACGATCTCATGGGCAGCCTCGCTCATCGCCAAGGCAAGCGGTTTGCGCGGAACCTCCAGCTTCGACTGGCACACAGCGTTGCCCCACGGCCAGCCGACCTTGCCGCCGAGCATCTTGACGATGTCCTCCTCGCGCCAGGTCTTGACGATGTCGCACGTCACGTCCTCGCCGTTGGGGTCGCTTGTGGCGATGATGTCGCAGATCTTGGTCTTGCAGGCCTTGCGCGCCTCCTTCTCGGCCTTCTCCTCCGGCGTCAACACCCGCTTGACCTCGCCAGGGGCGGCCGTCGCCGCCGGCGCTTGCCCGGTGGCAGGTTGGGCGTCCCCCTGCGGC
>JACMJU010000099.1 GCA_014380485.1 Methyloceanibacter sp. | reverse complement strand
TAGAGGCGCTTTGGTCGCGGTGATCGCCCTGTTTGGCGTCGGTCTCCAGAGCGCGAACGCCGATAGCGGCAGCGTTACGCTTACGATCTACAAGGGCGGCTGGATCATCGGTGGCTCAGCCGGCGGCGGCACGCTCACCTTCCGCGGCCGCAGCTATCGGCTTGGGGTCGGCGGCATAGACTACGGCCTGGTGTTCGGCGGTTCGAAGACGGTGCTGCGCGGTCGGGTGAGCAACATCCAACGCGCGTCGGACGTTGCCGGCGTCTACGCCGCGGCCGGCGCGGGGCTTGCGGTCGGCCGCGGTGTCCGCGCGATCGTGCTCACCAACCAGAATGGCGCCGTTCTGGAGCTCTCGGGCCGGCAGGTCGGGCTGATGGCGAACGCCGACCTGAGCGGGCTAGCGATCACGATGAAATAGTTGGAAGCGGGCTCGAGCCCATCGGGGGCAATCACCTTCACGAGCGTCCCGTCGTCGCCTGAGATCCTCGATGGGAGTTAGTAATTGATCTCTTGCGTAGGCCAGGGGCTCACGCAAGCCAGGCCGAGCAGTCCTCGAACAGCTTACAGCAGCTCCCCAAGATACGGCCAGGGATAGGTGCAATACCGATATTGGGACTGGCAGCGGCTGTAGCACCTCCGAAACGGTCCCGGGCAACGGGCGAGGCAGATATTATAGCGGCGTTTGCAAGAGGTCGCCGCCTCCGCGTCGCTTGCGCCGAGGCCAAGCTCCGAGAAGGCCAGCGTCAAGCCTGCAACCAACACCGCAATCAGCATCTTCATGTTGCGCACCCTGCTGCCAAGTATTCCGGGGTCAGAATAAGGCAGCACGGTGCGCCGCGGAAGGGCGTTGAGCTCAAAAAGCCTCTGTCGTCCACCGCTGAGCGGGCGAAATGACTGACTATTACGGCTGTTGATGGTGGGCGGTGCTGGACTCGAACCAGCGACCCCTGCGATGTGAACACAGTGCTCTACCAGCTGAGCTAACCGCCCGTCTCGCTTTCCGTCGCGCCTCCTCGCTCGCGGAGGGATCGGTCCCGGTGACCGCAAGACGCTCGATCCGGATTTAGCGATTGGGTCGCTCCGAAGTCAAGGAACCGGCGGCATGAAAGGGCAGGCTGCGCCCGCGCGATCGGGGACGGGAGATCGTCGAGCCGGCGCATACGGCAACCGGGCTGGCGCCAAACCGAAACCCGACCCTATTGGCCCTTGGCGACCATCTGGTTGATGGTGGCGAGAGTGGCGCTCGCTTCTTGCGATTTTCCCTCGGTGCAAAGCGCGTCGGCCTCGTCGAGGAGCTGATAGACCTTCTCCTGGTCAGCCTCGTTCAAGGCGTTGGCATCGACCCTGTCCTGCACGACCTCTTGCGCGATGGTGAGCTGCTGGGCGCATTCGCTGTCGGCTGCTGCTTCCTCATCCTGCGCGTAAGCGGTCCCACCCACGATGCCCGCAATGGCGACGCCGATCACGATACATCTCAGCATCTGTCTCTCCCTGACTGCGCTTTGGTACGATCCCCCCGGAAGGGCATGCGAAAATCTGCTTTGACTATGGCTCTTCGTTGTGAGCGACCGGGTGGAATTAAGACCGATCTGCGGCGGGATTGAGGCGTGTCAGCCCGCGCGAGCGGCTGGAGGCGCCGCCGTTCAGGAGCGCGGCGGCGCGCGCGGGAAGCTCGTCGAAATGATCGATCACGGAATCTGGCGCGAAGCCGTCGAGAGGGGCGGCGGCATAGCCGAAGCTTACGAGGATCACGGGGATGGAGGCCGCCTGCGCCGCCCTGAGATCGATGTCGCTGTCGCCGATCATCACCGCGCGCGACGGACTGCCTCCGGCAAGCGCGATCACCCCGGTGAGATGGCGCGGGTCTGGCTTGGCTACGGCAAAGGTGTCGCGTCCGGCGATTGCGCTGAAATAGTCTTCAATTTCAGGCTCTTGGAGCAAACGACGGCTCAAGCGCTCGCGCTTGTTGGTGCAGATCGCGAGCCTTGCTCCGTGCGCGGCAAGTTGATCGAGCACGGCAATGGCGCCGGGAAACGGCCGGCTCTCGCGCGCGATATTGGCCTCGTAATGGACGAGGAACTCGGCCAGCATCCGGTCGATGTCCCCTTCGGCGCCCGCTCTGGCGAGCGACTGTTCGATCATCACCCGGGCGCCATGGCCGACGCAGCCGCGGATGGCCTCGACCGGAACCGGCGCATGGCCGCGCCTTGTGAGCACGTCGTTAAGGGCGTTGGTGAGATCCGGCGCGGTGTCGACCAGGGTGCCGTCGAGGTCGAAGACGATGGTGGCGTCCTTGAACATGACGCCACTCTGTCACACGCGCCTTGCGGGCTGGCAAGCGGCAGCGTAGAGGGTGGGCACAAGCGCTGGTTGGCGGAGAGGGGTGTTGCTCAAGACCGACGATCTCAAGGAAAGCGCCGCCCGTGCTGCGCTCGATCTCGTCACCGATGGGATGCGGCTTGGCCTCGGCACCGGATCGACCGCTTCCCGCTTCGTCGCCGCACTCGGGGAGCGGGTGGCGGCGGGCCTCAATGTGGTTTGTGTCCCAACCTCGGACGCCACGCGTGAGCAGGCCGCGCGCCTCGGCATTCCGCTCACCACGCTCGACGAAACGCCGCGGCTCGATCTTACCGTCGACGGCGCCGACGAGATCGATACCCAGCTCAGAATGATCAAGGGCGGCGGCGGCGCCCTGCTGCGCGAGAAGATCGTGGCCACGGCGTCGGACCGCATGGTGGTGGTGGCCGACGACAGCAAGCTCGTCTCGGTGCTCGGCCTTTACCCGTTGCCGGTCGAAGTGGTGCGTTTCGGGCTCATGGCGACGATCGGGCTGATCGAGGCCATCGCCGCCGAGACCGGGTGCCACGGCGCGATCACGCTCCGGCCCGGGGCGGCTGACGCCCCGTTCGTCACCGACCAGGGCAATCTCATCCTCGACTGCGCCTTCGGCACCATCCCCGAGCCGGAGGTGCTCGCCTTTTCGCTGAAGCGCGTGCCGGGCGTGGTCGAGCACGGCCTGTTTCTTGGGCTCGCCGATTTGGCTATCGTGGCCGGCAAGAGCGGTGTGCGCGCGATGCGTCGCGCAGGAGCCTGACGCCAGGTGGCTCAGTACGACTACGATCTGTTCGTCATCGGCGCGGGCTCGGGCGG
>JACMJU010000098.1 GCA_014380485.1 Methyloceanibacter sp. | reverse complement strand
GATCTCGGATTACCGAAACTGCTGCGATTGAAGGAATCGCGCAAGACGCCGTTCTTCAATGGCGCATTGGAATGCCGGCTGTTCCGTTTCGACATGGTTGCCGGATTCAACCGCCGCGAACAGGCTAAGCCCAAGGAAGCATAGCTAAGGGCCCGCGCAGAAGTAAGTTGGCCAATTTTGCTGGTCGTACCGGGCGCTCTGCAGCGTTGTCCGTCGATTGCAGTGCTCGCACTGGGTCGCGTCGTACGCCTTGCATTGCATCCCGCACGCATATAGGGGCTCGGCGCCCGCCATCAAGGCAAGACGCTCCGGAGAGCCGCTCGCAAAGCGAGCGTCAGGGCGGCGACGATGGTGGTGGTGAGCGGCGGGTAATGAGGCACGGGCGCGGCCCGGACCTAATGGGTTGCTGCCGGCTTTTCCACCAAGATTGGCGGGGATAGTTCGGCAGCGCTTGCTGGCTGCTCGGCCGGCGCTGCCGTCGCTGCCGTTTTGTCGAGCATCGACTTGGCGATCTCATGCTCTCCCATCACCACGATATTGGCGCCGTGCCGCTTGAGATGGCCGATTTCTTCCTCCGAATGCGCTCGGGCAATGATGGGGAGACTGGGATTGATGGCGCGGGCCTGCTGCACCACCTGGCCGCCCTCGAACGCGTCGGGAATGGCCACGAGAAGGAAACGCGCGCGAGGCAAGTTCGCCGCTTGGATCACCTCCGGATCGGCGGCATTGCCGGCGACCGCCTCGACGCCAAGCTCTCTCAGAGCGGCAACCCTGTCTTCGTCGTCCTCGATGACGAAAAACGGAACTTTTCGCTCCCTCAAGGCCTCGCTGATGAAGCCGCCGACGCGGCCATGGCCGACCAGCACCACGTGATCGGCGAGCGAGGTGGGACTGATCGGCTCCCGCATCTTCGTCTCTTCCTCCCGCTGGTCCGCCGCCGCCTCCGCGAGCCTCCGCTCCCGCCGCGCCGCGTAAACGTCGAGCACGGCGAACAGCAGCGGATTGAGCAGGATGGTGATGATGGCGCCGGCGAGAATGAGGTCGCGTCCCTCCGCCGGCAGCAATTCGAGCTCCAGGCTGCGATTGGCGAGGATGAAGGAAAACTCTCCGATCTGCGCGAGCGATGCGGTGATCATCAGCGCGGCCGAGCGCGAATGCCCGAACAGGCGCACGACGAGGAAGGCGGCCGCCGACTTGCCGACGAGAATGATGAGGACCGTCGCCAGAAGCGCCACCGGCGCGCTGGCTATGATGGCGGGGTCGAACAGCATGCCGACCGAGACGAAGAACAGCACGGCGAAGGCATCGCGCAGGGGAAGCGACTCGGTGGCGGCCTGCTGGCTGAGCCGCGATTCACTCAGCATCATGCCGGCGAAGAAGGCGCCGAGCGCGAGCGAGACGCCGAACAACTCGGTCGCCGCATAGGCGATCCCCAGCGCGATCGCCAGAACGGCGAGGCGAAACAGCTCGCGGCTCCCGGTATGGGCGACATAGTGCAGGATCGCCGGGATGAGCTTCTTGCCGACGACCAGCATGACGGCGAGGAAAATGCCGAGCTTGGCCAGCAGGAGCGTGACCGAGAGCATGATCTCGGTGAACCCGGGAGCTGTTTCCATCTCGTTAAAAAGGGCGGCCAGAGCGGGCACCAGCACGAGCACCAGCACCATCGCAATGTCCTGCACGATCAGCCAGCCGACGGTGATCCGCCCTCGCTCGGTCTCCAACAGCCGCCGCTCCTGCAACACCCGCAACAGCACCACGGTGCTCGCGACCGAGAGCGCGATTCCAAAAATGATACCCGCGCCCAGCGACCAGCCGAGCCACCAGCCGACCGCCATACCGAGCGGCGTTGCGATGAGAGCCTGCGCCAGCGCCCCCGTCACCGCGATGCCGCGGACGGAAAGCAAATCCTGGGGCGAAAAGTGCAACCCCACGCCGAACATCAGGAGAATGACGCCAATCTCGGCGAGCTGGTTGGCGATATCCTGGTCGGCGACGGGGCCCGGGGTGAACGGTCCGATGAGGATGCCGGCCACCAGATAGCCGATGAGCGGCGGCAGCTTGAAACGGTGGGCCAGGACGCCGAGGCTGAAGGCGAGCACCAGGCCGAGTGCGACGGTCGCAACCAGGGGCGGGACGTTCGGCATGATACAAGCCTTTGACCGGGCGGGCGGGCCCGAGGATAAGCGCGACCGCGCGCCTTTCGCGTTCGCCTCTTAACCCTAGCCTGACAATGAACGGCACCGGCGACAATCTTTCTTTGCGGCGCCTTACGATGAACGGCACCACGAAGCCCTACCCCGCCGAGGCTGGCCTTGCCTTCTCCGGCATGCTTTAATGGCGCCCGTGAGTGCTTTCGATTACAGGGCTCCGGCCGAGCTTTACGCCAGCGCGAGCAAGACCGGGAAGCGGCCGATGCGCTATACGCGCTTCAAGAGTGCCGCCGAGGCCATCAAGTATGCCGTCGAGGAACTGCCGCCCGAGCTTCTCATCGGCAGCACGCTCGAGGTCAACGAGGAACGGTTCGACGGTTTCGGCATTCGCGCCCTTTACGAGAGCGCGAGCTACCCGTTGCGGCGGCGAAAAACGAGCTAGAACCTGGCTTTAGCCGCTGTTTTCGAGGCAAATTTTCTTTCAAGCTGTGGCCGGTTTGCACGTCCCAGGCGGTCCCGGGAATGCTAGGTATTGCGCATGAACGCCGAGCCAGCGCCCCCGGGGAGAGCTGATCAGTGAACCCTGCGCGTCCCTCTATCGGCCTCGGAGCGGTCCTAAGCGCTTGGCTTGCCGCCTCGAGCCCTGCCGTTGCGGAAGACCTCGCTTATGCCGAGCCGGCACCCGCCGCCGGTTGGCAGTTCAGCCTCACGCCCTATGGCTGGATGATCAACGTCGATGGCGATGTCACCGCGCGTGGCCATACGGTCGATTTCAATCAGAACTTCTTCCAGATCGTCGAAGAGAGCGACTCGCTGCTCGCGTGGATGAGCTATTTCGAGGCCCGAAACGGCCGGTTGGCGCTGTTCACCGATTTGGTTTGGCTCGACCTCGGATTCCCCGGCACCATCGATGTGCGGAAGAGCCCGTTCGCACGGTTTCCCAGGGTGGTGGTGAGCGTCGCCGGCAAGGCCCAGCTCGATTATGAATCGACCATCGTTCAGTCGGGCGTCGCTTATGAAGTCGCGCGCCGGCAGAACGCGCCGGGCAGCTATACCGCCCTCGACCTGTTGGGCAGCGCCCGCTACTGGAACCAGGACGTTAATCTCTCGCTTCGCCTGACCGGCACGCTGGAAGTGGATCTCAAGCGCCTGGGTCTCGACTTCAAGCGCTCGCGGCGCGTGGTCATTGCCCGCGCCAACGACCTCGACTGGGTCGATCCCGTGGTCGGCGCGCGCGTCAGGCATCAGATCGCGCCCGGCAGAGAGCTCCGGCTCGAAGGCGATATCGGCGGCTTCGGCGCCGGCAGCGAGTTCTCGTGGCAGGCCGTGGGCGTCTATAGCTTCCACACCACATGCTTGGGCGTGCCGCTCCACGCCGATATCGGTTACCGCGCGCTTGCCGTCGACTATAGTGAGAACGGCAAGTTCGGAAAGGAAGGGCTCAACGTTGTGCAGCATGGACCAGTGATGGGCGCAACCTTCAACTGGTAGTGCGTTGCTCGGTTTGGTGTCAGTATGGGAGGTAAACCATGAAGGTGCTCATTGCTGCGGTCAGAGGCGTATTTGCCTTCGCTGTATCGATCCTGTTCATCGACGAGTCGAAAGCCGGCCCGGTTCAGCTCGAGAGCGACGCCGGGGTCATCTCGATGGTGGCGACGGTCCAAGCCATCGACGTCACCAACCAGCTCGTCACGGTGGTCGGCCCGAACAACAATTGGGTCGTGGTCAAGGTCGGCCCGGAGCACATCAAGCTGATCAAGGTCAAGGAGAGGATCACGATCAGCTATGCCGACGAAGTGGCGACGGCGCTCAGGAAGTATGACGGGCCGCCGAAAGCCACCGAGAACCCCATTGCAGCTGACGAGTTGGCGGACATGAACATGAATGCCCCGACCTACGCCGAGCAGGATTGGGTCGAGGCGACGCCGCATGGCGCCAGGGAGCTCACCACCATCGAGATCTCCGACACGGTCGCAGCCGTCAACCGCAACCGGCGCACCATCACCTTTGCCGGAACGGGGGGCAAGACGCGCACGATCGCAATCGCCCCGGGCGTTCCCGGCTTCGAAGATGTTCAGGTCGGCGACCGCATCGTTCTGCTCGTCACCCGGGCCGTGGCCGTCGATATCAGGCCCGTCTAGGGCGTGTACTCATAAGATCATTGTTGGGGAATGTCTGCTTTATCCCCAATTGCGGACGTGCGCTCGCCTGTCAGAAATGTCCGCTTTTGCCAATTCCAGGCCTTGGCACTTTGAGACGAGAAAGTCTCAAGGCGATGGTCCTGAAATCAGGTCTCGGGCCAGGGTAGAAGCACGATCTTGCCGCCGAGGCCGCCGAGATCGATGCGGGTGTGGACCTCGCGCGCGGCCGCGAGAGGGAGACGGTCAATCACGACGGGATGGATGGCGCGGTCGCGCAGTAAGTCGAACAGTGTGACCATGTCGGCCTTGAAATCTTCTGGGTGCGCTGATCGGCGTGAGGTGATGCTGTAGAACACGGCGTGACGGTCGCCGAACAGGCCGCTCAGCACGTCCCATAGCTTGAGCCGCGCCAAACCGAGTGCCGCTGACGCCAAGCCTGCGCCGCCAACCGCCATTGTCTGGGCACCGTAGCCGACGAGTAGGCCGCCGGGTGCGAGGCAAGCGAAAGACCGCGCGAAATGCGCGCCGCCAATCGCATCGAAGGCTGCATCGACGCCAACTCCTCCCTTCCTCCCTGCGGTGAGCCCGCGCACAGCCGCGACGAAGTCGCCAGCGCGATAGTCGATGGCCGTTGCGCCGAATCGTTCGACCATAGCCACGTTGGTTGCCGAGCAGGTGCCGATCGCCTTTAGGCCGAGATGGCACGCCAGATCGAGCAGCGCCGTGCCAACCGTGCCGGAGGCGCCAATTACGAGGATAGTTGCTCCGCGCGGTAGGCGACGGTAGCGGGTGAGCATTTGGTAGGCGGTGAGATAGGCCAGCGGGATGCACACAGCCTCGGCGGGATCGACGCCATCGGGGACCGGCACGAGAAAGCGCGCGGGGCGGATGGCATACTGTGCGTATCCACCGACGACACAGAGATCGCCAACCAACTGTCCGGCGAGCTGGGCCGGCACGCCGGGTCCAGTCTCCTCGACGACGCCGACAACGTCATAACCCGGGGTGAACGGCAGTGGCCCCTTGAAGTCTGGATAGCGGCCCCGCCGGATGAAGGTATCGGTGAAGCCGGTGCCGGCAGCGAGCACCTTGATGCGGACCTCGCCAGGGCCGGGGTGGGGAGTTGTCGGCTGTTCCGCCAGTTCTAGGACCTCGGGGCCGCCGAACCTAGCGATACGAACGTATTGCCACGCCATGCGGCGAATATAGCGATGGGTTCACCGTTTGTCGCACGTACATGTCCGCTGTGGGTCAAAAGCTGACTCGATTGCGGCGAATGGGAACGGCCGCTTCGTGCCACAAGCAGACACTCAGCATCTTAGTTGGAATTTTCGTAAGCCAACCACTACGAAGACGAGGGCGAGGGTTGCGGTTATCGGCAAGCTCGACCATTCTTCCCCTTCCCGGTTGAGGCCGGCAAGTTCTCTCGGCGGTCGGCGCCGATGGCGCGAAGGGAAAGTAGCGCATGCGCATTTCGGTTACCGTGATTACCGTAATTGCTGGTGGGAGGCGAAAATGAACCGACAACGAGGCCTGCGGGCGGCGGTGCTCTCGGTCGCTGCGATTGCGTTTCTTTCATTGGCTGCGTGCGGCGATGACTCGTCGTCGACGACGGCGTCGTCGACCACCACCACCACCGCCGCG
>JACMJU010000097.1 GCA_014380485.1 Methyloceanibacter sp. | reverse complement strand
GTCGAGTTCGTTGCGAGGGTCCGACGCTTCCTCTCGCTCCCCGCGGACGCGGAAGTCGCGCTGACCGCCGAACCCAAGATCGACGGTTTGTCCTGCTCGCTGCGCTACGAAAGCGGCGCGCTGGTCCTCGCCGCCACCCGCGGTGACGGGTCGGTCGGCGAGGATGTCACCGCCAATGTCCGCACCATCGCCGACATTCCGAAGACCATCAAATCGCGCGGCTTTCCCGACCCGGTCGAGCTGAGAGGCGAGATTTATATGAGCCGCGCCGCCTTCCAGCGTCTGAACGAAGAGCAGGCGCGGGCGGGCGATCGGCTCTTCGCCAATCCGCGCAACGCCGCCGCTGGCTCCCTCCGTCAGCTCGACCCCGCGATCACAGCCAAGCGGCCATTGCGCTTCTTTGCCTATGGCTGGGGGGAGGTGGCCGGGGGGCTCTCGGCCGAGACCCAATGGGATGCCTATCAGTTGCTGCGCGCCTGGGGCTTCCCCTTAAATCCGTTGATCAGGCTCACTCATTCGGTCGTGGAAATGCTTGAAACTCATCGCGATATCGAGAGCGGGCGGGCGGGGCTCGACTACGATATCGACGGCATCGTCTACAAGCTCGACCGGTTCGACCTCCAGCAGCGGCTCGGTTTCGTCTCGCGCGCGCCGCGCTACGCCATCGCCCACAAATTTCCCGCCGAGAAGGCGACCACGGTACTGCTTGACATCGGCATTCAGGTGGGTCGCACAGGAGCAAACACACCGGTTGCTAAGCTGGGCCCGGTGACGGTCGGCGGCGTCGTCGTGCAGAACGCCACGCTCCACAACGAGGATGAGATCGCGCGGAAGGATATTCGCATCGGCGATACCGTCATCCTCCAGCGCGCCGGAGACGTCATTCCGCAGATTCTCGGCGTGGTACTTGAAAAGCGTCAGAAGAACTCCAAACGCTACAAGTTTCCCGAACTATGTGATGCCTGCGGTAGCAAGTTGGTACGTGAGATCAATCCGAATACGGGTAAGCCCGAGGCCGTATCGCGCTGCACCGGGGGGCTCATCTGCCCGGCCCAGAGGGTCGAGCGGCTGAAGCATTTCGTTTCGCGCAACGCCTTCGACATCGAAGGTCTCGGCGAGAAGCACATCAAGTCCTTCTACGACGACGGCTTGATCCAGTCGCCCCCCGACATCTTCACCCTGCAAGCCCGCGACAAGCGCGCGAGCACCAAACTCGCGGAGCGGGAAGGGTGGGGCGAGACCTCCGCCAAGAAGCTGTTCGATGCGATTGAAGCGAGGCGCAATGTCAGGGTTGACCGCTTCATCTACGCGCTTGGGATTCCTCATGTCGGCGAGACGACGGCGCGGCTTTTGGCGCGCAATTACGGCTCGATTGAACGGTTCCGCGCGAGCATGCGCGCCGCCGCCAAGGGGCGCGAGAGTGAAGCCTTTGCCGAGCTCGACAATATCGAGGGGATCGGCCCGACGGTGGCCGCCGCTATCGCCGATTTTTTCGCCGAGCCGCACAACGTAGCCGTCGTCGCTGACCTCCTGAAGGAGGTGAAGCCAGAGCCGCTCGAGGCGGTCGATCACGCCTCGCCCGTTTCCGGAAAGATCGTCGTGTTCACCGGTTCGCTCGAACGCATGACCCGCTCGGAAGCCAAGGCGTCCGCCGAGCGTCTCGGCGCCAAGGTGGCGGGCTCGGTATCCAAGAATACCGACTATGTGGTGGCCGGCCCCGGCGCCGGCTCCAAGCTGAAAGAAGCCAAGGCCCTCGGGATCAGGGTTCTGACCGAAGACGAGTGGCTCAAGCTGATCGGTTGAGCTCAAATCGGCTCGTCATCGATCGCCAAGATGGCACGTCTGACTCGAGCGGAAGCGGCAGCAAGAAACGCGCTCATCCGTAACGAAGCTTCATCGCGATAATGGCGAGAGCGAGCACGAGCGTGATCGCGTTGGAGATGATCATCGGCCAGTTCCCGATCATGGTGCCGAACACGAACCACAGCGCGACACCGATGGCGAAGGCGACATACATGAAAAGCGAGATTGCCCGCGTCTCCTTGACGCGGATGACATGCAGCGCCTGGGGTATGAAGGCCGCCGTGGTGAGCGTCGCGGCCACGGCCGACACGAGCGTTTCCATCGACATCGATCCGGTTAACCGATCGGCGCCGTGGCATGGCGGAGCCAGGCCCGGTCGTCGCTGAGCAAGACCGGCTCGATCTCGCGCCTGACGCGCGCATGGTAGGCATTGAGCCAGGCGAGTTCCCACGGCAAGAGCTGTTTCGGATCGATGAGGCGGCGGTCGAACGGCACCAGCGTCAGAGTCTCGAACCCCATCATCTCGCGCGTGCCTCCGGGGATTTTCTCAAGCGGAGTCACGAGCACGAGGCTTTCCAGGCGGATCCCGTATTGGCCTTCGCGATAATAGCCCGGCTCGTTCGACAGGATCATGCCGGGCTCGAGCGCCACGGTGCCGAGCCGCGACAGGCGCTGCGGGCCTTCATGCACCGAGAGATAGCTGCCGACGCCGTGACCGGTGCCATGGTCGAAGTCGAGCCCGGCCTCCCACAGCGGCCTCCGCGCCAACGGGTCGAGGTCCTGGCCCCGCGTGCCCTTGGGGAACCGCGCCGTGGCGATGGCGATATGAGCCTTCAGCACCAGCCCGTAGTGCCGGCGCATCTCCGGCGTCGGCGTGCCGATGGCGACCGTGCGGGTCACGTCGGTGGTGCCGTCGCGATACTGAGCCCCCGAATCGATCAGATAGAGGGAGCCCGCTTCTAGGACGCGCTTCGCCTTGGTGGTCGGCCGGTAGTGAACGATGGCCCCGTTCGGTCCGGAAGCCGAGATCGTGTCGAAGCTGATATCCTTGAGCTGGCCCGATTCGCGCCGGCAATCTTCGAGCTTCACGGCCGCGGCAATCTCGTCGATCTTGTCGGATACGGCGACCTCGTCGAGCCAGACCAGGAACCGCGCCATGGCCACGCCGTCGCGCTGATGTGCGATGCGTGCGCCCTTGATCTCGGTCGCATTCTTGATGGCCTTGGGCAGGATGCACGGGTCCTGGCCCGGCACGATCTGCGCGCCTTCGGCCTTGAGCGCTTGCGCGAACCGTATCGGGGTCGTCTCCGGATCCAACCTGACCCGGGCGCGCGTCTCGCCCAAACTCTTGAGCTGGTCCATGAGTGCCGCGGGCTCGGCAAGATCGGCATATTCGCGGAGCTCTCCCTTCATGTTGTCGCCGGCCTTGGCCGGATCGATGAAGAGCGTCGGGCGGCCCGTCGCCGGCACGATGGCGAAGGCCAGCGCGACGGGCGTGTGCTTGATGTCGCCGCCTCTGATGTTGAACAGCCAGGCGATCGAGTCGAGCAACGTAAGGAGCACGACGTCGGCCTTCTCCGCCGTGAGCACCGCCTGTACATCGCGGATCTTCTCTTGCGCGCTGCGTCCGGCATATTCTTGACCGTGCGGCACGATCGCGGCCGTCGAGGGCTTCGGCCGGTCTTGCCAGACGAGATCGACGGGGTTGGTTTCGACCGTGACCAGCTTGATGCCCGTCTTGGCAAGAGTCTCGGTCAGCCGTTCGATTTCCTTGATGGTATGAAGCGAAGGGTCGTAGCCCACCACCCCGCCCTTGCCGAGCTTCTCGGCGATCCAGCTCGACGGCTTGGCCTCGGGGGTTTGCAGCACCTCGAACAGCGTCGGGTCGGTCTGTGCGCGGGCCTGGAGGGTGTAGCGCCCATCGACGAACAGCGCCGCTTCCTTCTCCAACACGACGGCCGCGCCGGCCGATCCGGTGAAACCGGTCAGCCAAGCCAGACGCTCGGCCGGAGGGGACAGGAACTCGTTTTGATGCTCATCGCTATGGGGAACGAGAAAGCCTTTGAGCTTTCGCGACTTCATTTCCCCCTGCAATGCCTTGACCCGCTCGCCGCTGGCGGAGGGGGAGCTGACATCATCGAAAATTTGAAACATGGCCGGCTGTTGTAAACGCAAAACTCCACTGCGATCAATCGTTCACCTTGCGCAAGCTGCGACGGATTATGACCAAGGTCGCCCATCCATCGAGAACGATTCGCTTTTCCAAGGCAAAGCCATGGGCCCGGGTGCGCGCCTCGATACCACGCGCCTGGGTTTGGGTAAGACCGGAAAGGATCGCGGCGCCAGCCGGTGCGACATGGCGCGCCAAAGAAGGCGCAAGCGCGTACAAGGCGCCCTCGAGGAGATTGGCGAGCACGAGGTCGGCCTTGCTCAGCCTGAGCCGGGGATGGGCAAAACCGTCCGCCGCAACCACGTCGATCAAGGATAAGACGCCGTTCTTGCGCGCGTTCGCCGCGGCGGTCGCGGCGGCGATGGGGTCGGCGTCGCTCGCGATCAATCTCCGCCTGAGCGTCTTGGCGCCGAGCGTCTTGATGCCGAGCGTCTTGGCGGCGGCGATGGCGAGGATGCCGGTACCGGTGCCGATATCGATGATGCAGCGGGGACGGTGGCGCTTGAGATGGTCGTCGAGCGCCAGCAGACAGCCGCGCGTGCTCGCATGATGCGCCGTGCCGAACGCCTGACCGGCGTCAATTTCGATGGCGAGCAGGCGGCGCGCGACGGTCCGGTCGTGGCTGCCATGAATGAGGAAACGGCCGGCCTCGACTTTGCCGCGTTGTCCTTGTGACAGCGTGACCCAATCGGCAGGGGGGACCGCTTCGATCCGGAGCGGCCCAACACCGTCGCCACCTGCGGCCTGAGCGATCAGCGAAAGCAGAGCGTCGCGCTGCGGTGGCGCCTGGTAATGAGCGAAGACCTCGAAGCGCCCGGCTCCCCGCTCGAACAGTCCGACGGCGACCGGCGCCGGGTCGATCGCCTCTTCGAGCGCGTCGGCGATGCGCATTGCCGGCGATGCCGGGGCCTCGATGCTGGCCTGATGGGTCATGGGGCCCGACCGCCTCGCTGACCTGCTTTCACCCGTCTCCCCTCCGTTTGCCGGAGGGGAGGGAGGCGGCGCGGTGTCGACCAGGGTCTGCATGGCGCGAAGCTTAGGCCCCAGCGCCATGCACAATCAAATCTGTTGGGTCGAGTGCCCTCTTGGCTACGACCTGCCGAAGCAGACGCGAGGCGCGGCCTCCTGCTTACAGGGCGTGCTCGCAGGGGTACCGCAAATCTCGGCGAGCTTGGTCTGCGACACGCAAAATCCGTCGGGACCACGCCAGCCCGAGCCGCCCTTGCAGCCGCAGCCTTTGCAGCGGCAGACCTCCTCGGCAAAAGCCGTAAAGGGCGCCGGGAAGGTCAGAAACGCAATTGAAATCAAGAACAAAGCGCTGGCTGTGACGATGCGCATGGGGGCACCTCCGTGGCTGAGACAAACCAATGTACACGTTTTGTTCTCATCAGGGAAGAGGCGCCTTGCGCCAGCTCATGCCCTCTCGACGAAGCTGTCGACCACCTTCTTCTGTCCCGCCTTCTCGAAATCGACCGTGAGCTTGTTGCCGTCAATCTGCACCACGCGGCCATATCCGAATTTCTGATGGAACACGCGCATGCCGATGGCGAGGCCCGCGCCCTCCGCAGTGCTCGAAGCGACCAGAGTGCCGTCGATGGTGATCTGTCCCGGCTTCGCCGACGCTCCGCTCCCGGGTGGGCGGTTTCTCTGCGCGCGCCGCCAGCCCGGCGTCTCGTAGAAGCCGCTGGCGAACAGAGTCTCGGCGGAATCGAAGCGGCTCGGTCCGTAGCCGCGCAAGCCCTTGTCTTCGGCGACGGCAATGTGATCGACCGGAAGCTCATCGATGAAGCGGGAGGGGAGCGCCGTCTGCCAGGTCCCGTGGTTCCGCCGGTTCTGGGCAAAAGTGATCTTGGCGTGCTTGCGCGCCCGCGTCAGGCCGACATGGGCGAGCCGCCGCTCCTCTTCGAGACCGGAGCGGCCCGCTTCGTCGAGGCTCCGTTGATGCGGAAGCAGCCCCTCGTCCCAGCCGGGGAGGAAGACGGTGTCGAATTCAAGCCCCTTGGCGGAATGGAGCGTCATCAAATTTACGCGGTCGGCGCCTTCTTCGGTCTGCGCGTCCATGACCAGGCTGACATGTTCGAGGAAGCCTGCGAGCGTGTCGAACTCCTCCATGAAGCGGATCAGCTCTTTCAAGTTCTCGAGCTTCGACTGCGCTTGCGGCGAGCGCTCGGCTTGCCACATGCCGGTATAGCCCGACTCATCGAGGATCAGCTCGGCGAGCTCGGTGTGTCTCATCGTGTCGATCAGCGAGCGCCAGCGGTCGAAGGCCGAGATCAGGTCGAGCAGCGCCTTGCGCGGCTTGGGCTTGAGCTCTTCGGTCTCGACGATCAGCCGCGCCGCCTGGAACAGCGGCACGCTCTGCGCCCGTGCCAGCTGATGCAGGGATTTCAGGGTCGATTCGCCGAGACCCCGCCGCGGCGTATTGGCTATGCGCTCGAATTTGAGGTCGTTGGCCGGGTTGAGCGTCACCTCGAAATAGGCCGTGGCGTCTCTGATCTCCTGGCGCTCGTAGAAGCGGGGACCGCCGACGACCCGATAGGGAAGCCCAAGGGTGATGAAGCGGTCCTCGAAGGCGCGCATCTGGAACGAGGCGCGGACGAGGATCGCGATCTCGCTTAAAGAATGGCCCTGCCGTTGCAACTGCTCGATATCCTCGCCCATGATGCGGGCTTCCTCCTCGTCGTCCCAGCAGCCTTCGACCGCGACCTTATCGCCCAGACCCGCATCGGTGCGGAGCGTCTTGCCGAGACGTCCCTTGTTATGGGCGATCAGGCCCGACGCCGCGCCGAGGATGTGGCCGGTCGAGCGGTAGTTGCGCTCGAGCCTGATGATCTTGGCGCCGGGGAAGTCGGTCTCGAAGCGCAGGATGTTGTCGACCTCGGCGCCCCGCCAGCCATAGATGGACTGGTCGTCGTCGCCGACGCAGCAGATATTGCCGTTGCCTTGCGCGAGCAGCCGCAGCCACAAATATTGGGCGACATTTGAATCCTGATATTCGTCCACCAGCGTGAACAGGAAACGCTGCTGATATTTCTCGAGCACGTCTTGGTGCTCCTGGAACAGCCGCAAATTCTCGAGCAAGAGATCGCCGAAATCGGCGGCGTTCAGTTCTTTCAGCCGCCGTTGATAAAGCGCGTAAAGGTCGCGCGCCTTGCCATTGGCGAAGGCGAAGCTTTCGCCCTCGGGCACGCGCTTGGGCACGAGCCCTCGGTTCTTCCAGCCGTCGATCATCGCCGCCAGAGCCCGCGCGGGCCAGCGCTTCTCGTCGATATTCTCAGCCTCGAGCAACTGCTTCAACAGCCGGATCTGATCGTCGGTGTCGAGCACCGTGAAGGAGGGCTTGAGATCGACCAGTTCGGCATGACGGCGCAGGATTTTGACCCCGATGGCGTGGAAGGTGCCGAGCCATGGCATGCCTTCCACCACGCCGCCGATCAGATCGCCAATGCGGGCCTTCATCTCGCGCGCCGCCTTGTTGGTGAAAGTGACGGCGAGGATTTGCGAGGGCCAGGCGCGTCCCAGGCTCAAAATATGGCCGATGCGGGTGGTGAGCACGCGCGTCTTGCCGGTGCCGGCACCCGCCAGCACCAAGAGCGGGCCGTCAAGCGTCTCGACCGCCTCGCGCTGCTCGGAGTTGAGCGCGTCGAGATAATGGCTAGGGCGCCTGCGCATGGCGCGCTCGGAGGTGGCCGGCGACTCCTCGTCGGGAGACGGCAGGGCTGAGGCTTCGAGCGCGGAAGAGCGAATCTTTGTCATCGATGTGAAAACTATACCATCGGCGGCGTGGGGAGCGAAAAAGCGCGGAACCGGCAAAAGCTCTTGGGCGTTGCCTTGGACGTTGCTCTGGGCGCGGAGGGTCTGCGGGGGAATGGCAGCGCGCGTTTGTGGTTTAACACCAACTATTCCACCAATGCCAAGCGCCGCTTCCGAAAATGCCGCAGGGAAAGTCTGCAAATGCGGTTGCGGCGGCGCGAGGTCGCTGCCAAAGAATAGTCGGCTCGGAATCGATCGGGAGATGGGGGATATGCTTCAGGCTTTGAAGATGAGCGTTGCCGTGCTGGGCGTTGGGGCCTTTGCGGTCGGCACCATTGCGCCGGCGGAAGCCGCATGCCAGCTGATCAAGGCCACCCATAGCGCCGGCTCGAAGGCCGAAGCGGCCAGAAGCTCTCAGGCGCTCGTCCTGCAAAGCGCGGCCAACCTCAGGCGCGCCAAGAGGTGGGCTTACGTCACCCTTTATGCGTATAGGGTGAAGGGCGACCCGTTCTGGAAGGCGGTCCGCCCCGCCGGAGTGCCGCGGCAAGCCCAGCTCAAGCCCGATATCGTGACGTCGCGCTTCTACACGACCTGCTTCACCGGCGTGGTGGTTCCGTTCGTTTGCACCACGGGCTCGAGCGTCTGCGGCCAATAGCGGATTTCATTCTTGATGGCTGCCGGAGCGACCGGCGTACGGGCGCGCCCCAATCGCTGCCGCCGCGCGGCACAATCTACCCCTAAGGCGCGTTTGACATTGGGCTCCGGTGAGACATAGTCGCCTCATCCTTGCCACAGCAGTCGGTAAGTTGATGTTCAAACTTGTGTGCTTCGATGACGAGACCGGTGCGGCGATGCTGAAGAGTTGCGTTTCGTTTCCCAATTATTCGCTCGGCGAGCGCGTGGCTGACGCCTGCCTCCACGCGGTGGGCGTCACCGCCAGCCTGGTCGCGCTCACCGCTCTTCTCGTCATCGGCGTACAATCGAACACCATGTTGTGGGGCGTGAGCCTGGCCATTTACGGACTCGCTCTGGTCGCAACTTTCAGCTTCTCTGCCGGTTACAATCTCGTGGCGCCGCGCACCAAGCTCAAAGAGCTGCTGCGGCGGTTAGACCACGCCGCCATTTTTCTGATGATCGCCGGCACGTATACGCCCTTCATCCTCATCAAGATGAACACCCCCTGGGGGCTCGGCCTGCTCGCCGTGGTGTGGACCATCGCGGCTATCGGCATCGCCCTTCAACTTTTCGCGCCGCGCTTTCTCTACGGCCTCTCGACCGCGCTCTATCTGGTGCAAGGCTGGGCTGTGCTCGCGGCGTGGGAACCGCTGATGTCGGCGCTGCCGGGGCGCGTGCTGACCCTGCTCATGGCCGGCGGCGTGCTCTACACCGTCGGCGTGGTGTTCCACCTTTGGGAGCGCCTTCCCTATCAAAACGCCATCTGGCACGGTTTCGTCCTGGTGGCAGCCACTTGCCATTTTGCTGCGGTCATTGTCGTCATCGCCGTCTGACCGCCTGCACGGAAAAGCCTAAGCATTCCCCTCGAACCACCCTAAGATGACGCCATGACCGCAGTCATGGGGCAGGATCGCAAACGCGCGCTCTTCGCCAAGCTTGGCGCGCGCTTTGGCGAGCGTTTCTCGCTCGGCCAGGCGCTGCGCGAACAACATGCCAACACACTGACCTGGCTGAAGCGCGAGCCGCCCGATGCCGTCCTGTTCGCCGAGTCCGAGGCCGAGATCGCCGAAGCGGTAAAGCTCTGCGCCGAAGCCCGCGTGCCGGTGATCCCGTTCGGCACCGGCACCTCGCTCGAAGGCCACGTCAACGCCCCGTTCGGCGGCGTCTCGCTCGATCTGTCCCGCATGAACCGCATCCTCGCCGTGCACGAGGCCGATCTCGACTGCACCGTCGAGCCCGGCGTCACCCGCAAAGCGCTCAACGACGATCTGCGAGGGATAGGCCTGTTCTTCCCGGTAGACCCCGGGGCCGATGCCAGCCTCGGCGGCATGGCCGCGACGCGCGCCTCGGGCACCAACGCGGTTCGCTACGGCACCATGCGCGAGGCCGTTCTCGGTCTCACCGCGGTGCTGGCCGACGGCAGCGTGATCAAGACCGGCGGCAGGGCGCGGAAGTCATCGGCCGGCTATGACCTCACCCGCCTGATGGTCGGCTCGGAAGGCACGCTTGGCATCATCACCAGCCTCACGCTCAAGCTCTACGGCATCCCCGAGACCATCATCTCGGCGGTCTGTCCGTTCGCTTCGATCGCGGGCGCCTGCAACGCCACCATCGCCGCGCTGCAGATGGGCCTCCCGCTTGCCCGCATCGAGCTTCTCGACGAAGTGCAGATGCGCGCCTGCAATGCGTATTCGCGCCTTTCCTTACGCGAGACCCCGACGCTGTTCGTCGAATTTCATGGCACGCGAGCGTCGGCGCGCGAGCAGGTCGATGCCTTCGGCGCGATCGCGCGCGCGGAAGGGGGAGGGGAATTTGCCTATGCCGAGCGTCAGGAGGAGCGGAGCAAACTCTGGCAGGCGCGTCACGATGCCTATTGGGCGGCGCGCGGATTGAAGCCGGGCGCCGAAGTCCTGTCGACCGATGTCTGCGTGCCGATCTCGGCGCTCGCCGAATGCGTTACCGCGACGCGCCAGGACATCGACCGCTTGGGTCTGCTCGCCCCGATCGTGGGCCATGTCGGCGACGGCAACTTTCACGTCCTCCCGCTGATCGATCCGTCCGATCCCGCGGAGCGGCGGAAGGTGCAGGCCTTCCTCGACCGTCTGGTCGCGCGGGCGCTTGCCGCCGGCGGGACCTGCACCGGCGAGCATGGGATCGGGCAGGGCAAGATTAATTACCTCACCGCCGAGCATGGGCCGGGCGTTTCGGCGATGATTGCCATAAAAAAGGCGCTCGATCCCTTGAATATCCTCAATCCTGGCAAGATTTTTGCGTTACCATGACAGCGCGTCACGGGGTCCTCGGCGCCTCACTGCGCCAGAGTGCGCGCCCGAGCCTTGGGTGTAGACGGCGGTGAACTCACTCCTGCTGACTCTGACGGCATTGTTGATTCTGGTCTTGAGCGCGCTCTTTGCCGCGCCGCTCGTCATCGACTGGAACGACTACCGGTCGGTGTTCGAGACCCAGGCCGCCAACCTGCTCGGCCGCCAAGTGAAAGTGGGCGGCAAGGTTCACCTCATCCTTCTGCCGGCGCCCGAGCTCAGATTCGACGACATCAAGGTCGCCGATCAAGAGGGACGCCTCGACCGGCCGTTCCTCGAGGCCCATTCGCTCGAAGCTTGGCTCAACATCGGCGCGCTTCTCACCGGGACAATCGAGGCACGCAAGATCGCCATCGTCGGCCCGGTCTTGCGCCTCGATCTCAAGGCTGACGGCACCGGCAATTGGAGCGATGTGGGACGGCGCGGTGTGGCCCTTCCCTTCGCCCCGAAAGATGTGATGCTCGACGAGGTCAGCGTCAGCGGCGGCAGGATCGAGCTCACCAAGCAGGGTCAGCCGCAGTTCACCCTGGAGAATGTCGCCGGTCAAGCGAGCGCCCAGTCGCTGTCGGGACCTTACAAGGTCTCGGCCGCCTATTCGTTCGAGGGACGCCCGCAAGAGCTTCGCTTCTCCACGAGCGCGCCCGATCCGGCCGGACTGTTCCGCATCAAGTCGGCGCTGCGCGATCTCGATCGCAACACCAGCTACATCCTCGATGGCGGCGTGACGGGGATCGGCGCCATTCCCGCCTTCGACGGCACCATCGTCGTGCGTGCGACGGATCTCCCGCTCAGCGGCGAGGAGGAAGAGGCCGAGAGTACCGGGCCATCGGCCGAGGCTCAGCGCGACAAGGCATCGCGCTTCGAGTTGAAGGGTCCCATCAAGGCCACCTCCGATCGCGCCGAACTCCCGGAATTCGATCTCACCCTTCATGCCAAGGGTCATCCGCAGATTTTCAAGGGCAAGCTCACGCTCGACTTCGGCCGGCGCATCGAGGCCGCCGTCGAGCTCGCCGCAGGTTTTATCGATCTCGACGTTCTGTTCGCCACGCCCGGCGCCGAGGAACGGCCTTCGCCGGCGTCTGTCCTTTACCTGTTTGCCGATGAGGCCCTCGCCCAGGCGGCCGCGCTCGGCGACGCGACGCTCGCCGTCGTCATCGAGCAGGCGGGACTTGGCGGCGATCTCGTCGGCGCCATCGACATGGCGCTTGCAACGAAAGGCGGCGCCGTGAACATCGAGCATCTCAAAGCCGTGCTCCCCGGGGACAACCGCATCGAGGTTTCGGGGAGCCTCGCCCGCGGCAAATTCGGACCGGTCTTCGCCGGGCCGATCAAAGTCGAGGGCTCTGGACTGAGACCGCTCACCCGCTGGGCTGCCGGCGATCGCGACATGTCGGGACAGGCCTCGGTCGGCGACTTTAGCTTCATGGCCGATACCGTCGTCGGCGACGGCGAACTCAAGCTTGCCGAAGCCTCGGGCGAACTGAGCGGGACCAAGTTCCGCGGCGGTCTGCGCTTGCAAGGCGGAGCGCGCCGCCTGGTCGAGCTCAACCTCGACAGCGATCGCCTCGATCTGCGCGAAGTGATCGGCGAGGGGCCGCTGTGGCGATCTTGGCTCCCGTCCTCCGGGACCGACAATGCCTCTCAAGCCGGGGAGGATCTTTTCAAACAACTGCGCGGCGACGACATGCGCGTAACCTTGCGCGTCGGCGAGCTCCTGCTGCCCGATATCCCCGCCGGCAAGCTCGATGCGCGGTTTGCGCTCGAGGGCGGTACGCTCGACATCGAGCAGTTCGACTTCGCGGCCGCAAACGCGCTTGCGCTGAACGGAAAAGGCCGTATCGAGCGACTGGACCAAGCGCCGTCGGGCCGGGTCGATTTCGCTCTTCGGGCCGCGACTGGCGAGAGCCTGCGCATCGCGGCCCAGCTGTTCGGACTGCCCGACAACGTGATCGGGTCGCAACATCTCTCGGTCCTTGCCCCCCTTAACCTCAATGTCGGCCTGGTCGCTGCCCGCGAGGGCGACTTGACCAACGCTTCCATCGCGCTCGGCGGCAAAGCCGGCACATCCGATATCGCTCTCACCGCCCGCGCTCTCGGGGACCTTGCCAAGCTCGGTGAGGCCAAGATCGATGTCGACGGCAAGGTCGTCGGCGAAAAGCCGCAATCGTTTCTCGTTTTGCTCTTTCCCGATCTGCCGCTTGAGCGCATCGCCACCCCGGCGGGGAGCCAGGGCAGGTTGATCGTCAAGCTCGCCGGCGTGCCGAATGTCAAGGTGACCGGCAAGGCCGCGCTCGAGACCCAGCCGATCGAGGTCGCCTTCGCCGGGCAAGGTTCGTTGCAGCCGGCCGGGCTTGCGCTTGCCGGCAAGGGCGCGGTGGCAAGCCGGGACGCGAGCGCGGCGCTGACTTTGCTCGGCTTCGAGGCGCCGCCGAGCGCCCGAGGCGTTCCGTTGAGCCTCCGCCTCGACTTCACCAAGCAGGGTCCAACGGTCGATCTTGACGGCATCACCGGGAGCATTGCCGGGGAGAAGGTCACCGGCTCCGTCCATCTCGACCAAAGCGACGCCAAGACGCGTTTCTCGCTGACCGGGAGTGCCGGCAGCGTGTCGCTGCCCTCGCTGCTCGGCGTGCTGGTGGCGTGGCACCGCACACCCTCGACGGAGGAGATGCTGGGGGCGGTCGGCGCCAACACCTCCGAGGTTTGGCCGTTGCGAGGCTTCTCCCTCGGGCTGATCGAGAAAGTCGAAGGCGGGATCACGCTTGAAGCGAAGACGCTTGCGCTGGGCTCGGCTGTCAAGCTTGAGGACGCCGCTCTCACCGCTTCGGTCGGTAAGGACGGGCTGGCCGTCACCAGCCTCAAAGGCCGCCTCTTCGGGGGCGACTTTGCCGCATCGGGCAGCCTCGCGCCACGCGGCAACGGCGCTGAACTCGCGGCGCGGGCCGAAGTCAAAGGGGGCAAGCTCGGAGAGCTTGCCGAGAGCGTCACCGGATCGCCCCTTGCCAGAGGACCGTTCGATCTTGCCTTCGACGTGCAAGGCGAAGGCTTGAGCCCGCCGGGCGTGGTCTCTGGATTGAGCGGGGAGGGGACGCTCATTCTCGGCCCCGGCACCCTCCAGTCCCTCTCCGCCGCGCCCCTGCGCGGCGTGGCCGCGGCGGCCGCCAAGAAGACCATCAAGGCCGACAAGGAAGAGATCGAGGCTGAAGCGCAAGCCCTGCGCGAGAAGATCACCAAGGGGACCTACAAATTCGCGCCCGCCAAGTTCGCCTTCGACATCAAGAACGGCACGCTCCGCCTTGCCCCGGCAATGCTGTCGAGCGCCGGCGCCGACACCAACATCAACGGTTTCGTCGAACTCGCGAGCCTCAAGCTCGACAGCGAGTGGGCCGTGAGCCTTACCGGAGCCCGCGCCAAGGATGTGCCTCCGGTAACCCTCGTCTTCACCGGCGCCCTCGACAGGGCGGGCGAGATCGCGCCGGCGATCGATACCGGCGCAATCGAGGCTTATCTCACCATGCGGCGTATGCAGGAAGACGTGGAGCGTCTCGAGACGCTCGACGTGAGCGGCAGGACGCAGCCGCAAGCTGAGCCCGAGCCCGGCGAGACGATCTCCGCCATGCCCGAGGAACCTGGCGAGCCTCTGATGGAATCGGCCCCGATGCCGGAGCCCGAGCCGCTGGAGCAATCGAAACCCACGGCCGAGACGCAATCGCCCGACCAGCCAATCCCGCAGTCCTCGCCTTCGGCCAAGGCCTCGCCTTCGGCGATCGAGCTGCTTCAAGAGGCCTGGCAGATAGAGACCGCCCCCGCCGTGCCGCCGCCAGCCAAACCGGCCGGGGCGATGCCCACGCCACCCAGCCCGCAGGGTCCTCCGCAAGCGCCGCTGTCATCGTCGGCGGCGGTGGAGGCTCCAGAGG
>JACMJU010000096.1 GCA_014380485.1 Methyloceanibacter sp. | reverse complement strand
CTGGCGAGGAGATAAGAGTGCCTTCATTGTAGAGTTGGCAGTGGAGGATTGGGAGGCGTTAGGGAAGTTGCGAGATTCCGTGAAATGGACTTTGCGCCCTAGAAAGACACAACCCAAAGAGGGTTAAACTCCGAGGCGTTCTCTTGCAGGGCTGGTCGGGCCTGGCGCCTCCCGAGGGCGGCTATATCGAGCCGGACGAGTTCGGCAGAATCCTCGAGAGTCGCCCACGTTACATCCTCAAGCGACCGGGCAAGCTATGGTATCTCGACAAAGCGCAGGACCGGAGTTTGGCCAAGGTTTTGTCGGAGGACTACGAGGTCTGGAAAAGCAGCGGGACGGTCGCGGTCTATAGGCGGCGCTGAGCCCAGTCAGGACGGAACAATGAGCAGGCCGTCCAGGTTACATAGAGCAAAGAAGTTGGTGTTATTCAGCGTCCACAGAGGAGGTATGCCATGATCGACTTGGCCAGGGCCGAGCGCAAGGCGGCACGGTTGGTCAAAAGCCATCTCGATGTCGACGATCTCTACGAGCAGCTGGATTCTATGCGCGACTATGTGCACCAGCTCTCGGCGAGCGTGGGAAAAAGCGCAGGGCGGGAGTACGGCCGTGCCCGCGATTTCGCCTCGGAGACCGCGCATGAGGCCGAGGAGGCGATGAAGGAACATCTCGCCGCCTCGCTCCTTCTCGCCGTCGGACTGGGCATTGTCGTCGGATATTTCATTCGCCGCGGCACCGAGTAGTACGCGCTCAGTGGGCGAGCTTGACGGCGCCGGTATAGAGCGCTCCGCCGATCACGCAAGGAAGCGCGATATAGGCTTGGCCGAGAGCGGAGGCCGCCACGCAGCCGGTGGCGATGGCGATTGACCCCGCGGTTGCGCCCTTGGTCATTCCCGCTTCGTTGCTCAGCTTCTGCCGCTGCGCGTCGTCGATGGCACCGAACTGGTCTTTGCGGACCTTCTCGGATTCGAAGTTCTCGGCGGCCTCGATCACATCCTTGAGCGGGATTGCGATTTCCTCCGGCTGACGTCCCGACTCGGCGCGATAGAGCGCGAGCAATTCGCGGTCCCGTTCGGCATAAGAGGCAAGCGTCCATTTTGCGGTGCCGCCGGTCGTGATCTTCTCGACCGCGCTCGGGTCGCTCCCCCAGCCCGAGAACACCTTGCGGAAGGAGAAGCCGCTATCGGCCTTGGTCTTCGACCAGCGCAGCGCCTCCATGATGCGAACCACGGGCTCATGCTGGCCGGTGGCGACGTAATAGCCCCACAACGCGTAGATTCCGGGCGAGCCGCCATGGTCCAGCGGCAGCGTCATCAGCGTCGGCCGCTTGCCGGCGAGAAAATCGTCGATCAGGGGCCGGCGCAGCTTCATCTTGGAGGTGTTCTTCTCCAGCAGCTCGCGCCAATCGGGCCGGCCCGAATAGGCGATGGCCCTGATGATCACCGCCTGCTCCTTGTCGGGCATGGGGAACATCTTGGAGATCATGCCCGGGCCGTCCTTGGGATTGGCGCCGAGCACGCCGGCGATGAAGCCGGTGCAGAACCACGCCTTCTCCTCATCGCCAAACAGTCCGTAGTCCTTCATGGCGTGGACGGCCGCCGGCACACGCGCCGGCTCCTTGTGGTCGCGATAGTTCGAGATCCAATCCATCAGCTGGTCGGGCGAGGTGAATGCGCCTTGCGGCTCGGGCGGGGCTTGTGCCTGATCCGTCGTGATCGGCGGAGAAGGCAGAGCGGCCGGTTCGGCCTGAACTTTCTCGGGCGGGCGCGTATAGGTCTCGATCTTCACTTCGGTCGGCGGGGTCACGGCCTGAACCGCGGGTGCGGGCGAAGCCTGCGGGGAAGGCGCCGGTGACGAGGGTTGGAGCTGCGGCGGCGCGAGGAGCTGAGGCGACTGAAGTTGAGGGACCGGCTGTTTCGGCACGGACATGGTGCCGGTGCGCGGCGGCGCTCCCGTCTGGGCAGCACAGGGAAGCGTCAATCCGAGAACGCCGAAGGCGGCGAGCGCAAGGAGGGCGTGCAGACGCATGTCATCCGCTTCCTGCCCCCCGGCCCCAGAAGTGCTGACGAAACCCCGTCATCGTTAATGCCCACCGGCGTGCCAGCCGGTGGGGCAACACATTGAGTTTCAGCCGTTTCGTGGCTTTTTAAGGGCCGAACGCATTAACCCATAAGGATTAAGGCGTTGAAGCCGCCTTGCGCTCCTGCGAAGTCGGCCGCCCCTCTGCCTCGCGGTGCAGAAGGACGGCCGGCGGCCTCGCGCTTTCTACCGCAGCCTCGGCGATGCGGCCGGCAGCGCGCCAGCCTTCCTAAAGGTTCAGCATCTCCTGGGTCTCGCGAAGGTCTCCAACGGCAGCGCGTCTCGGCGTCCGCGTTTTGCGCCGGACCTCGTCGCCATCATCCTTGCACCGAGCATGACGCCTGATTTATCATCAGTCCAATCGATGACATCAATGACGAGTATCGACCACGCTAATCTAAGCAGACTCGACCTCAATCTGTTGGTCGCGTTTGACGCGCTCTTGACGGAGCGCAGCGTCACGCGCGCCGCGGCGCGCGTCGGGCTCGGGCAATCGGCCATGAGCCACAATCTCGGACGGCTCAGGGTGCTGTTCGGTGATGAGCTCTTGACGCGCGGCGCCGACGGCATGCGGCCCACGCCCCGGGCGCTCGAGCTTGCCGATCCGGTGCGGGTTACGCTGGCCCAGATCCAGGCGGCGGTGCTTCAGCGCGAGGCGTTCGATCCCTCGACCGCGGAGCGGACCTTCAGAATCGGTCTCGCCGACTCGATCGAAGTCGCCATCATCCCGGGCCTGCTCGCGCGGCTCCGCCAGGCGGCGCCAAGCGTCTCGTTGCGTCTGCGCTCGATCAACCGGTTCACCATTTTGGAAGAGCTCGACACCGGCAAGCTCGATCTCGGCATCGGCGTGTTCGATCACGGGCAGCTCCACCACAAGCGCCGGCCGCTTTACAAGGAGAGCTTCCTCTGCCTGTTCAATTCAGCGCTGCTCAATTTCTCCACGCCGATCTCGCTCGAGGACTATTTGAGCGTGCCGCATGTGCTCGCGAGCCTCACCGACGATGCCCATGGCGCGGTCGATGAGGCGCTCGCCAAACTCAAGCTCAAGCGGACCATCGCCTTGACCACGCCGGGCTTCCTCGCCGTCCCGTTCGTGGTGCGCCAGGCGCCACTGATGACCACCATGCCGTCGCGGCTCGCGCGCTATTTCGCCGAAGCCTTCGGGCTTGCCACCAGTCCCGCGCCGATCGATCTGCCGAGTTTCGCCATCTCGCTGCTATGGCATGGAAGCTTCGATCACGATCCGGGCCATGTCTGGCTTCGTCAAACGGTTTCGGCGGTAGCGTCGGAGGTCGCCTCGAGGTTGTAACCGGGCCCCCTTCGGGGTGTGGACAACTTCCTTTTGACGGCGCCTTCCCTTTGGTATGGCTACATGATTGCGCCCTAATCGAATCGCCAGACAGAGGTCTTGGCGGGGTCGCGACGGATCGATCGAAGGAGGTGGTACCATGGCTGCAAGCACGGCATCGGGAAAGAAAAACGTGGCGGCAACCAAGGAACGTGCCGACGCGCTGAGCGAGGTCTTGGCGGATCATTGGTGGTCGGTGGGCTTGCGCGGAATCCTGGGTATTCTGTTCGGCCTGATCTGCCTGCTGACGCCGGGGTTGGCGGTCAGCGTCTTCGTCATACTCTTCTCGGCGTATATGCTGGTGGACGGCGCCTTCGCCATCGCCGCCGGCATCAAGGCCGCACGCAACGGCGAGCGCTGGGGCTTGCTCGTCGTGGAAGGCCTCGTCGATATCGCGGCGGGCGTCGTTGCCTTCATCTGGCCGGCGATCACGCTCGTGGCGCTGGTCTGGCTCATCGCCATTTGGGCGATCGTCTCCGGCGCGCTCATGCTTGCCGCGGCCTTTACGCTCAATCGCGATCATGGCCGCTGGTGGCTCGCCCTCGGCGGCATCGCCTCCCTGGTCTTTGGCATCCTCCTGGTCATCGAGCCGCTGATCGGGGCGGTGGTCCTGACCATTTGGATCGGCGCCTATGCGCTCGTGTTCGGCATCTTCCTGCTCATCCTCGCCTTCCAGCTTCATTCGCGCAAAGAGGAGCGGGAACACAAAGCGCCGGCTGCGGCAAAGAAGGCGTAAGCGCTTTCATTTTCAGCGCGCTATGATCGGGCGCGGCGCCATCGAGCGCCGCGCCCCTCTGTTTAAAGGTCCGTCATGAAGGTGTCCGCGCTTCCCACGGTCAAACTGCCGAGCGGCGAGAGCGTGCCGCAGCTCGGGCAGGGGACTTGGCACATGGGCGAGAGCGCGCGGGTGCGGAAAGACGAGATCGCTGCGCTTAAGCTCGGTCTCGATCTTGGGCTTACGCTCATCGACACCGCCGAGATGTACGGCAATGGCGGCGCCGAGGAGATCGTGGCCGAGTCCGTTGCCGGGCGGCGCGAGGAATGCTTCATCGTCAGCAAAGTGCTGCCGGAAAACGCGACCCGGGCCGGAACCATCGCGGCTTGCGGGCGCAGCTTGAAGCGCCTCAAGACCGATCGCATCGACCTTTATCTCCTGCATTGGCGCGGGGGCCCTAAACTCGAAGAGACGCTGGCGGGTTTCGAGGCGCTGATCGCTTCGGGCGCGATCCGTTATTGGGGCGTCAGCAATTTCGACGTCGACGATATGGAGGAGCTGTTCCGGCTTGCCGGCGGCGCGTCTTGCGCGACCAACCAGGTCCTCTACAATTTGCGGCGCCGCGGGATCGAGGCCGGGCTTCTGCCGTGGTGCCGCAAGCACGCGATCCCGATCATGGCCTATTCGCCGTTCGAGCAGGGACGGCTGCTGCGCGACCGGACGCTGACGGCGGTGGCGATCCGCCATCGCGCCACCACCGCGCAGATCGCACTCGCCTGGGTGCTCCGGCAGGCCGACATGATGGTGATTCCCAAGTCGTCGACCGAGGCGCATGTTCAGGAGAACCGGGCTGCGCTCGACATCGAGCTGAGCGCGCAAGACCTCGCCGAACTGGCCAAGACCTTCCCGCCGCCCAAGGAACGCCGCCCGCTCGAATTGTTGTGAGCGCTCTTCGGTCATCACGGGGTGATGCAATTTCGCTGTTGAAGGGAGCGGCGTCGCCGGCCTCGCGCTCGCCGCCAAGCACATCAACTGACGCGCGCTTCTTTAGCCGCTAACATCGGGCCATGGACGGTCTCATCGGTCAGAGCGACGGCCTCATCCGGCTCGCCATCTTCGCCTTCGTGTTCGTGGCGATGGCGCTGATCGAGCTGTTATGGCCGAAGCGCAAGCTCCTGGTCTCCAAGCGGCGCCGCTGGCTCACCAATTTCGGCATCAGCGTGACCGGCACGATCCTGCTCAGGCTCATGGCCATGCTGGCCGTGCCGGTCGCGGCCATGGCCGCCGCGTTCTACGCCGAAGCGCATGGGATCGGGCTCCTGAACCAGGTGGCGTGGCCCGCTTGGGCAAAAATCGTGGTCGCGCTGATCGTGCTCGACCTCGCCATCTGGGGGCAGCATTGGGCCTCGCACAAGGTTCCGCTATTCTGGCGCCTGCACCAGGTGCACCATGCCGACCGCGACATCGACGTAACCACGGCGGTCCGCTTTCACCCCGTCGAGATCGGGCTGTCGATGCTGTGGAAGATCGTGGTGGTGGTGCCGCTCGGCGCCGCACCGCTCGCCGTGTTCCTGTTCGAGGTGATCCTCAATGCCTGTGCCATGTTCAATCACGCCAATATCGCGCTGCCGCAATGGCTCGACCGCATCGTGCGGCTCTTCATCGTGACGCCCGACATGCATCGCGTGCACCACTCGGTGCTGCGCCGCGAGCACGATTCCAATTACGGTTTCAATCTCTCGGTCTGGGACCGGCTGTTCCGCACTTACATTGCCGAGCCGGAGGCCGGGCAACGAGGCATGACCATCGGGCTCAGTCCCTATCAGAGCGAGGCGCCGACGCGGCTCGGCTGGTCGTTGTGGCTGCCGTTCGGTCAGAAGCCGGAAACTGGAAACCCGGACGCCGGAACCGTCAGGCCGACCTCGCGGCGCAGCCTCTAGAAGAAGCTCATTGGGAAATAGCGCAGGAACAGCTCTTCGTAGCGCCCGCTCGCATGCACTTGTTCGAGCGCGTAGGTGAGGATGTGGGTGAGATTGCGGTTGCCCTTCTTCACCGCGATGCCGACGCCCTCGCCGAAGAATTTGGCATCGAGATAGGGACCGCCGCGGAACTCGCAGCAACCTTCGCTCGTCACCCCGTTGAGCCAGAAGGTCATGCCGATGCCGTCGCCGAACACGAAATCGATGGCGCCGCCTTTCAGCGCCCGTTGGGCGTCCTCGGCGGTGTCGAAGGTGGCAACCGCGACGTTGGGAAAGAACAGCTTGAGATAGGCCTCATGCCCGGTGTTCTTGGCCACGCCGATTTTCTTGTCCTCGAGCGTTTCGGGGGTGATGTCCTTCAGCTCGTTCGCCTTCTGGGCGATGAAGCGGGCGGGCGTGGCGTAATAGCGGGAGGTGAAGTCGGCCTTCGCCAGCGATTCGGCGCTGATGCGGATCGAGGCGATGGCGGCGTCGGCCTCGCCGCGGTCGAGAGTGGGGTAGATCTCCGCCCAGTCGACGTCCTTCACTTCGCACTCGACTTCCAGGGTCTCGCAGATGGCCTTGGCAAGGTCGACGTTGAAGCCGGTCAGCGCGCCGATCTCGTCGAAATAGTGGAAAGGCGGGTAGTCGCTGTCGGTGATGAAGCGCAGCTTCGCCAGTCCGTGCATGTCGGGCTTGGGACGGAGCACGTCGCCTTGCCAGGGGTCGGGCACGATGTCGTTTCGGGCCTGCGCCAGAGCGGGGCTTTGCCCAAGGGCGATCGAAACGAGCAGGCAAGCAGCGAACCACGGCGCCGCGCGGAAGCGCCTCGGATTGAGGGAAGGATGGCCGGCCTTGATCACATCGCTGTCATAACGCGGGGGGTGGGCCCTGCCAAGGGAGACCGGCAACCCCCCGTCAAGCCGGTATCCAGCGCCACGCGCTCCGGTACTGCTGCCCTGGATTCCGGCTTACGCCGGAATGACGACAGTGCGTCGGAATGACGAATTGCAGCCGGTATCCGGTGCCGTGCGCTCCGGTCTTGGTTTTACGCTTTTTGCCGCGCGCCGGAACGCCTCAGGGTCACAGCACCAGGTTGCGCGCTCTGATGCCGCGCTCGAGCGCCGCCGTGGTGAGCTTGTCGAGGTCGAGGCTGTCCCGCAGCATCTCCAGGAAGCGGGTCTCCTCGGGCCTCACCTCGAGGTCGGCGGCAGCCACTTCGAGCGCGACCGCATAGGCCGTCTCGCGCAGCTTCTCCGGCAGGTTGCTGCGGATCAAGAGGAGCACATGATCGAGGCCGCCGTCGGCTCCCAGGATCTCGCCGCAGCCCTCGGCGGTCTTGACCAGCGTATCCTGGTTGAAATCGGCGAAGATCGGCATTTGCGAAACGATCTCGCCGATGCGGGCAAGCTCGGTGTCGGTTATGGCGCGATCGACCGCCGACATGGTGACCATGACATAGATGAGCGCGGCGTGGTGGTTCAACGGCTCGGTCATGGCGTCGGTCCTTCTCTCGGCTCCTGAGGCCGAAGCGGCGCGACCGTAGGAAATTGCGGCACTATCGGCAAGCCCGGACCGGCATCGAAAGAGTGGCGCGGGGGAGAAAATTGTGAAATTGGTCGGGAGCCGCAGAACCGCGACAATCCGACGCCTT
>JACMJU010000095.1 GCA_014380485.1 Methyloceanibacter sp. | reverse complement strand
TACGGTCCTTATATTCGTCATACTGGCGCTCACGTTCGGCATCGCGCACCTTCTGCACGATCACCTGCTTGGCGTTCTGCGCCGCGACCCGGCCGAAATCGAGCGGCGGCAGGGGCTCGGCGATGAAATCGCCAACCTGCGCCGCCGGATTGCGGCGCCGCGCCTCCTCGAGCGAGATCTGGGTCGCCTCCATCGTGACGGTCTCGACCACTTCGAGCAGCCGTGCCAGTCTGATCTCGCCGGTCTTAGGATCGACCTCGGCCTTGATCTCGTTCTCGCTGCCGTAGCGTGACTTCGCGGCCTTCTGGATCGCGTCCTCCATGGCGGTGATGACCACCTGGCGGTCGATCGCCTTTTCGCGCGCGACGGCGTCGGCGATCTGCAAAAGCTCCAGCCTGTTGGCGCTAACGCCTGCCTGAGCCATCTCTTAGCCTCCAATCGTTATGGTCTTGCGGGACACGCGCGCCTTGCCGGCGCCTGTTCCGCCCTGTCTCAATGTGCCGGCTTCTTGCCCGAAAGGTCGGCCCTGAAGCTCGCCATGTCGGCCACCAGCTTCGCCTCCCCGATAAGCGCAAAGGGAAGGCCGATCACCACTTGTTCGGCCTTGCCTTCGAGCTCGATCCTGAGGCGCACCTCGTCCTCGGCGATACCTTCGATCACGCCCCTGAAGCGCTTGCGTCCGTCAACCATCTCGTTCAGCTCTACCTTGGCTTCATGACCCGCCCATAACGCAAAGTCGCTGGGTCTCACCAACGGCCGGTCGATTCCGGGCGAAGATACTTCGAGACGATACTGCCCCGGCATGGGATCGTAAGCGTCGAGAACCGCGGACAGCGCCCGGCTGATGGCGGCGCAATCCTCCACACTCATTTCGCCCGTCGGCCGCTCCGCCATGATCTGCACCGTTCCCCCGTCACGCCCCGAGACCTTGACCCGGACCAACCTGAAGCCAAGCTCCGCGAGCACCGGCTCGGCAAGATCGGCGATCGTCCGCGCTGGCCCGGTCTCGCGGGCGAATCTTCGATCGGCATTGCCGGCAGGGCTCGACATTCAGTGCGGGCCGTGATCCTCGCCGAAAGCGCGAGGACGCAATGAGCCTAAGAAAAAGGAGCGGGCGGAAGGCCCACTCCTGATCAAGTCAATCATGAGTTCAGCGCTAATATACGAGCTTTTTCTGCGCTTTCAAGCGCTCAACGCGGCCTCTCGATCGACCCACGGGTCAGAGCCGGCCAAAATTCAGATAGGTGGATTTGCGGCCTTCGCTCAAGGCCTTCCGCTCGTAGCGCGTTTCCGGCCAGTCAGAGGGACGCTCCCGCCAATCGGCCGCGCGTTCGGCCCTCCAGCCAAAGGCGCCGTTCCGGCGCATAAGGAGGAGGGCCTGGGCGGCATAATCGCCGCTATCGGAGGCAAATCTGAGCGTGCCGCCGGGCATAAGCACGCGCGCGAATTCGCCGATCGTCTCCGACGCCAAGAGGCGCCGCTTGTTCTGGCGCTTCTTCGGCCAGGGATCGGGGAACAGCAGGAAAATACGGCCGATCGAGCGGTCTGGGAGCCAGGCGAGGACGTCCCGGGCATCGCCGTCATGAAGGCGGATCGTCTCGATGCCGCGATCTTCGATCGCTCCGAGAAGGCTCCCCATGCCGTTGATAAAGGGCTCGCAGCCGATGAAGCCGATGTCCTGGTGCCGCTCGGCCTGCCACAGCAGATGCTCGCCGGAGCCGAAGCCGATTTCGAGCCAAACCTCTTCGACCGGGACCGGAAAGAGCGCCGCCAAAGGGCATGGCACTTTCCTTGCCGGGTCGACGCGGAGCAGCGGCAGGAGCGCGCGAATCAGGCGCTCCTTTCGCGCGCTCAAAGGCTTACCTTTGCGCCTGCCATAAGACCTCAGCGGCCCGGTCACGCTCATCTCAGCCTTGTCGCCGTCGAACATCCACCTTCACGCCGGGGCTTGGCCAGGGCATCCCACATTTTCTTGCATGGCAAAACATGGATGGCCGGAACAAGTCCAGCCACGATGCGCTCGAGAGGCGAAGGCGTATCAGGAAAGCTCGGCGCGGATCGGCTCGGCGAGATCGAGCCGCTCCCAGGAAAAGCCGCCGTCATTATCGGGCTGCCGCCCGAAATGGCCGTAAGCAGCGGTGCGCTCGTAAATCGGGCGGCTGAGCTTGAGATGCTCCCTGATGCCGCGCGGGCTCAAATCCATGACCTGCCGCAACGCTTTCACCAGCTTGTCCTCGGCGACGCTGCCCGTGCCATGCAAGTCCACATAGAGCGAGAGCGGTTGCGAGACGCCGATCGCATAGGACAGCTGAAGGGTGCATTTGTCGGCGAGGCCGGCCGCCACCACGTTCTTGGCCAGATAGCGCGCGGCATAGGCGGCGGAGCGATCGACCTTGGTCGGGTCCTTGCCAGAGAAGGCGCCGCCGCCATGCGGCGCCGCGCCGCCATAGGTATCGACGATGATCTTCCGTCCGGTGACACCGGCATCGCCATCGGGGCCGCCGATGACGAAGCGCCCGGTGGGATTGACGTAGAACTTGGTCGAGCCGTTGACCCAGCCTTTCGGCATCACCTCGTGGACGAAGTCCCTGACAATTTCCTTCACCCGCTCCTGGCTCACCTCCTCGCCATGCTGGGTTGAGACCACGACGCAGTCGGCGCGCACCGGCTTGCCGTTCTCGTAGAGGAGCGTCACTTGGCTCTTGGCGTCGGGGCCGAGCTCGGGTGTCCGGCCGGTATGCCGGGCCTTGGCCATCTCATGCAAAATGCGGTGAGCGTAGAAGATCGGCGCGGGCATGAGCGGCTCGGTCTCGCGGCAGGCGAAGCCGAACATGATGCCCTGATCGCCGGCGCCCTCTTCCTTCTGCTTCTCGGCATTGGGGTCGACGCCGAGCGCGATATCGGCGGACTGCTCATGCACGTAATACTGAAACTCAGCCAGGTCCCAATGAAACCCCTTCTGCTCGTAACCGATCTCGCGCACCGCGCGCCGCGCCGCCTGCTCGATCAACTCCGGCGTTACGCTCTCGGGCCCGCGCACCTCACCCGCCATGACGATGCGGTTGGTCGTGACCAGCGTCTCGATGGCGACCCGCGACAGCGGATCGGCGGCAAGGTAGAGGTCGACCACCGCATCGGAGATGCGGTCGCACACCTTGTCGGGATGGCCTTCCGACACCGACTCACTGGTGAAAAGGTAATTTGCCCGCGACACTGTGCACCCCTGTCCGAGAAGGAAGGCCGGGCGGCCTGCAAACGCGTCCGGTTCTTACAATCATTGAGCCGGAGGTCAAGCCAGCGCTCAACCGCTCGATTAGGAAGTGCGCCCGCTCGCGCCCAAGGCCCGCACCAGGTCGACGATGCTCTTGCGCACTTTGGCATCGCCGATCTTGACGAAGCCGCGGTTCAGCTCGAGCCCTTCGCGGCTATTCAGGAATTCAAGGATGAAGGTCTCGGAGTCGGGCTCGGCCATTCCCCGCGCCTGGCTGCCGGGGCCTATGTGCGGCGCTTCCTCGAAAAAGAACTGAACGGGGACATCGAGGATCTTCGAGATCTGGAACAGCCGGCTTGCGCCGATGCGGTTCACGCCCTTCTCGTATTTTTGCACCTGCTGAAACGTCAGTCCCATGCTCTCACCGAGACGCTCCTGGCTCATGCCAAGCAGCATGCGGCGCAATCGCACCCGGCTTCCGACATGCGTGTCAACCGGGTTAGGCTTTTTCCCTGCCATTCGCTCGCTCGTGACCGTCATGTTTTGAAAAAGAGCCAGCTATCGCACGGTCTTGATGAGATGGCCCCTCCGCGCGACGTTCATAGGAGTCTGGTTTACCCCCGTCAAGCATACCTTCGTCGCACCGAGTTCCTGGGCTCAATTCATTAATCGTTCAATATATGCGGCAGGCAAGCCAACCCATTGCTGCAAGCGCCAACACCGCGATTTCGAGAATGATTCCGAACTGAGCGTAGGGGGTCGGCGGGCCCACTTTGGGCAATTCGGCATCGATGACACCTTTTTCGCCGAGACCGATCTCGGCGAGAACGCGTCCGTAAGGATCGATCACCGCCGAAATGCCGGTATTGGCAGCGCGCACGACCGGCACGCCTTGCTCAATGGCGCGGACTTGCGCCTGATGGAAGTGCTGATAGGGCCCCGCGCTCGATCCGAACCACGCGTCGTTAGTGACGTTGAGGAGCCAGCCCGGCCGCTTCCCTTTCTCGGTGACCGCGTGGGGGAAGATGATCTCGTAGCAGATCAGCGGGCTTGCCGACGGCGCACCCGGGACGGACAGCAGACGCGGCCCGCTTCCGACACTGAAGCCGCCGCGCACGCCGGTGAGCTGCATCATGCCGAGGCTTTCGAGAAAGTCTTGGAAGGGGAGATACTCTCCCAACGGGACGAGATGAATCTTGTCGTAGTTGCCGACGACGCGTCCCTCATCGTCGATGACGAGAAGGCTGTTATAGATGCGGTTACGAATGAGCGCACCTTGCGCGTCCCGCTCTTCGACCAGCCGCGCCGATCCCGCCAGGAGCGAGCTTCCCGCCGGGAGCACGGCGGCGATGGCGAAGAGCGCTTCGGGCGCGTCGGCGAGGAGGAAGGGGACTGCGGTCTCCGGCCAGATCACGATGGTTATGCCGTTGAGCCCGCCCGTCTTGGTGAGATCGAGATAATCGGTGAAGATCTCGGCGCTGTTCTCGGGGCGCCATTTCTCGGCTTGGTCGATATTGGCCTGTACGATGCGCAAGCGCGTACCGGTGCCGGCCATCTCGGCCGCGGCGAGCCTGCGCTCGCCCCACCCATAACCAAGCGCGAGGAGAAGCACGAGAAGTCCGGCAAGCGCCACCGTTCCCCCGCGCCCCGCGAGGCGCGAGGCACTTGGCGCCAAGATGGCAGCCGGGGTTGCGAACAGGAGCACGGCAAGGAGACTGAGGGCATAGACCCCGAACAAGGAAGCGAGCTGCATCAGCGGCAGGCTGCCGAGAAGCCCATAGCCGATAAGATTCCACGGAAGACCCGTCAGCACGAAGTCGCGGGCGAACTCGGCGAGGCCGAAAGAGACGGCCAAGGCGAAGGCCCTGCCGGCCCCCGGCAACCAGAACAGCATGGCAAGGGCCGCGGCCGCGGCGAAGAACAGCGCCATGCCTCCGGGCAGCGCGGTCATGACGAAGGGCAGAAGCCAGCCGTGGCGCCAGGGCTCGACCAGAAAAGCCTCGGCAATCCAATAAAATCCGGCCAGGAAATAACCGAAGCCGAAGAAAAATCCGACCAAGCCGGCGCATTTCAGTCTTTGCCTGAGATGCGCGTGCTGGGCGTAGCAGCCATCGAGCAGCCAAATCAGCGCACCGAAAGTGACGAACAAGACCGGCCAGGCATGAATGGGCGCGAAGGCAAGAACGGAGGCTGCGCCGAGAAAGACCGCGGCAATGGCGCGGCGCGCGTCTCGAAGTCCCGCGACCCAGGTCGCCGCCGCCGTCATGATGCGTCGCGCTTTGCTCGGCTCGGGTCGTCCTCCCTCGTCCTTTGAGGGCGGAGGCGAGAGCACGCCCGGCGGCACCATTAGGGTTCCTGGCCCTCGGGGGTTGCCGCGTCTTGGCTCTGAGGCACATGGACGCGGAGTTTCTTGAGCCGGCGTCGATCGGCTTCGAGGACTTCGAACGCCACCCCGCTCGGGTGACGCACGCGCTCGCCTCGCGCCGGAATCCGGCCGGCAATGGAGAAGACGAGGCCGCCCAGCGTGTCGATGACCTCCTCCTGCTCTTCGGAGACGAGCGCCAGTCCGAGATGCTTCTCCAAGTCCTCGATCGGCATCCGCGCATCGGCGACGAGGCCGAGACGGGGATCGGACCTGATCAGCGGCTCGTCCTCGACGTCGTGTTCGTCGGCAATCTCGCCCACCACTTCCTCGATCAGATCTTCGATGGAAACGAGTCCGTCGGTGCCCCCATACTCGTCGACCACCAGCGCCAAATGGAGTCTCGTCGTCTGCATCTTGAGCAAGAGATCGAGCACCGACATCGACGCCGGCACGTAAAGCGCCTCGCGGGTGATATTCATGGAGACGACTGTGCGCTTGAGATCGACCTTGCCGAGATCGAGTCCCGCCGCGCCGCCGGTGTCGCCCTGCGCCGTGATCCACGACATCAGATCGCGGATATGGATCATGCCGCGCGGATCGTCGAGCGTCTCGTGGTAGACCGGCAGACGCGAATGCTCGGCCTCGCGGAAGACGTGCATCAGCTCGCCGACGGTTACCGTGTCGTCGACCGCGATGACGTCGGCGCGCGGCAGCATGACGTCCTCGACGGTGAGCTTGCCGAAGCGCAGGATACGGCGCAGCATGCTGCGCTCCTGCGCGCTCAACGTTTCACTCTTGCTGCGGGCGAGCGCGTCCTCGATCAGCTCGCGCAGGTCAGGCTCTTCGCCGAGACCGAAGGTTTGCAGCACGCGCTCGAACCAGGACACCTCCTCGTCGGGCTGGCTGGCTTCCTCGGCCGGCAGGTCTTTCTCGGCAGTCGGACCGTTGTCGGCAGTCGGGGTGTTGCTCATGGCGACACCCCCGCGTGGCGGGCCTGATCCGCCTCGGCGTAAGGGTCGGCAACGCCAATCGAAGCGAGTGCGATCCGTTCGATCGTCTCCATGCGCTCCGCGTCCTCGTCCTCTTCGTGATCGAAGCCGAGCAGATGGAGCATGCCGTGGATGACAAGGTGGCGGACGTGATCGGCGAGAGGGACGCCTTGCGCGTGGGCCTCCTTGCGCGCCGTCTCGTAGGCCAGCACGAGATCGCCGAGAAACCCCCGATCTCTGACCGCATCGGCGGGAAAGGACAGCACGTTGGTCGCTTCGTCCTTGCCGCGCCAGACGCGGTTGAGGTCGCGCATCTCGGCATCGCCGGTCAGGACCAGGGTCACGCGGCAGGCGCCGCCGGAAAGGGGAGGGGCGGCGCGTAGCGCGGCGCGCGCGGCCTGCCGCAGCAGGGCGTCGGTCATTTGCGCACGTGCCCAGCCGGACTCGTGACGCACGATTTCGACCTCGAGCGGAGCGCCCGCGGCGGTCGGACGTTTGCGACTAGGGCCGCCGTCAGCCATTGCGCTCACCCTTGAGGGGAGCGGTCTCGTAGGCATCGACGATCTTGCCCACCAATTCGCGGCGGACAACGTCGGCGCGGGTAAACGCGATGTGGTCGATCTCCTCGATGCCTTTGAGAAGCTTGATCGCCTCGAGCAGGCCGGAGTCCTTGCCGGGCGGAAGATCGACCTGCGTCGGATCGCCGGTTACGATCATCTTGCTCTCGTCGCCGAGCCGGGTCAGGAACATCTTGATCTGCACGGGCGTGCAGTTCTGCGCCTCGTCGAGGATGACGATGGCGTGCGAGAGGGTTCGGCCGCGCATGAAGGCAAGCGGGGCGATCTCGATGACGCCGGAAGCGAGCCCGCGCTCGACCCGTTCCGGCGCGAGCACGTCATAGAGCGCATCGTAAAGGGGCCGCAGGTATGGATCGACCTTCTCGCGCATGTCGCCGGGAAGAAAACCGAGCCGCTCTCCCGCCTCGACCGCCGGACGCGACAGGATCAAGCGGTCGCATTTCCCGCTCTCAAGGCATGCGGCGGCGAAGGCAACGGCGAGATAGGTCTTGCCGGTGCCGGCGGGGCCGGTGGCGAAGACGAGATCGTTACGCTGGAGCGACGCGAGATAGGCGCTTTGCGCAGGCGTTCGCGCGGTGACGAGCCGTTTGCGCGTGCGAACCTGCTGAGCCTCGGGAAGGCCTTTTGCGGGCTCGCCGCCTTCGCCGGGGTCGAAGACGCGCGCGTGCCGAATGGCGCCGACCACTTCGCCGACGCCGATCGTTTCGCCCTGCGCGAGCCGGCCGTAGAGCTGCTCGAGCACGGACTTGGCGGTGGCGCAGGACGCTTCGGGTCCGCGCAGGCTGACCGCATTGCCGTTGACCACGGCCTCGACGCCGAGGCGGTCCTCGAGCACGGCGAGATTGGCGTCGTAGTCGCCAAGGAGATCGCGCACGAGCCGCAAATCGTCGAAATACACGACGATCGGCTCTCCCCCCCCATTGATTGCGGCGGCTGAGCGCTTCGGTGCTGCTCCGCGGCCGCGCCCCAAGGGTGCTTTCCGAATGCTGGCCTTATTCGTCACTCGGCCGCCTGAACTGGCTCGCGCCATTCAAATCCCGATTTCATGACACCGTTAAGACTGTTTGGACTTGCGGCCAGGATGTCAACCGGGGCGATCTGACCGACATGCGCCTCTGATCCCTCTACATAAACAGGCTGTAGATAGGGTGAACGCCCGGCGATCTGACCTGGTTTCCGCCCCTTCCCCTCGAACAATACGGGCAAGCGGCGCCCGATCATGGCCCGGTCGAACGCCCGCCGCTGACCGTCGATGAGGCTCTGCAAGGCGCGCAGGCGCTCGTGCTTCGCCGCCTCCGGCACTTGGTCGGGGAAGCCCGCCGCCGGCGTGCCCGGCCGCGCGCTATATTTAAAGGTAAAGGCCTGGGCAAGACGGGCGCGGGCGGCGAGAGCCATGGTCGCCTCGAAGTCGCGGTCGGTCTCGCCGGGGAAGCCAACGATAATGTCGGTCGAGAGCGCGATATCGGGTCGCGCCTTACGCACTTTGGCGATTACCGCCTCGTAGTCGGCGGCCGTATTCCTCCGGTTCATCGCCTTGAGGATGCGATCGGAGCCCGACTGAAAGGGGAGATGCAGATAAGGCATGAGCTTCGGCTCGTCGGCGAAGAGGGAGATCAGCTCCTCGTCCATGTCAAGCGGGTGGCTCGTCGTATAGCGCAGCCGCGCGATCGACGGCACTTGGGCAAGCCGCCGCAACAGCCGTGCCAGCGTCCACGGGCTGCCATTGGGACCGGCGCCGTGATAGGCATTGACGTTCTGCCCGAGCAAGGTGATCTCGCGCGCGCCCTGCGCGCCGAGCCGCTCGGCCTCTTCTATGATCTCCGACGGCGCGCGTGAATATTCGGCGCCGCGGGTATAGGGCACAACGCAGAAGGTGCAGAACTTGTCGCAGCCCTCCTGCACGGTGACGAAGGCCGAAGGCCGGCGCTTTCCTGGCGAACGCTCGGGCAGATGCGCGAATTTGTCCTCGGCGGGGAAATCCGTGGCGACCACGCCTTTACCGCTGGCTAAGGCCTCGGCAACGAGGGCGGCGAGGCGGTGATAGCTCTGCGGGCCCACCACGATATCGACGGCGGGCGCCCGGGCCATGATCTCCTGTCCTTCGGCCTGGGCGACGCATCCCGCCACCGCGATGAGCGTGTCGCGGCCCTCCCGCCTCCGGCGCTCTTTGGCAAGCCGCACGCGCCCGAGCTCGGAATAGACCTTCTCCGCCGCCTTCTCCCGGATATGGCAGGTGTTGAGAATGACGAGGTCGGCCTCCGCCGCATCCCCGGTCAGCGCATAGCCTTCCGGCGCGAGCGCCTCGGCCATGCGCTCGGAATCGTATTGGTTCATCTGGCAGCCGAACGTCTTGATATGGAGCTTCTTGGCCAGCGGATTCTCCGGGGGTTGCGCCATGCCCCGTTCTTGAGCACGGGCGCCATCCTCGTCAAGGGTTAGAGCCGGTATGTTTTGTCTGAATGTAAGAGGCGGCACGTTGCTTCAAGGGGCCAAAGCCGCTATTTACTCGATTATCCAGATAGAGTTTGCGGAACGATTTCCCAAGGTGATCTCGCAAAAGGCGAAATATGCTCTTCGCGCCCTGGTCGCTCTGGCCCGCGCAGGCGATTCCATGATGATCGGCGAGATTGCAGAAGCTGAGCGGATCCCGCGCAAGTTCCTCGAACAGATCCTGCTCGAACTGAAGCACCACGGCATCGTCATGAGCAAGCGAGGCAAGTTCGGCGGCTATGCGCTCCTGGCGCCGGCCGCCCAGATCACTTTCGGCGCCGTCTTGCGCATCATCGACGGCCCGATTGCGCCCCTGCCCTGCTTGAGCCGCATCGCCTATCGCCGCTGCGCGGACTGCCGCGCTGAGGAGGAATGCGAGATCAGGCGCGTCTTTGCCCGGGTCGCGACCTCGGCCCGCGATGTGCTTGACCGCACCAGCATCGCCGACGCGGTTGCCGCGCCGGAGCCGGTCGAGGCGGGCGCCGCCTAGAGCCGCTTCCCCATCAATTTCCTAAAGAGGAAGACTGCCGCCGCCTCCCGCTTGGAAACATTTTGCCCTCGAGCGGGGTTCATTAGGCGGGCACGCCTGCCTGTCAGGGAAATAGAGAATGGCCGGCTCTTGATAATCCCTACCAAGTTGATAGAGTTTGGGGTGTCAACAGAGGGAGATCACGTCATGACGAGATTTCGCAGCACCCTTGCCGCCGGCGCGGCACTCGCCTTAACAGCCTTTGCGGCAAGCGTAGCGCTCGCCGATACGACCCTCCTTAACGTCTCCTACGATCCCACCCGCGAACTCTACCGGGCCGTGAATGAGGCCTTCATCAAGGATTGGAAGTCCAAGACCGGAGAGAGCGTCGTGATCGAGCAGTCACATGGCGGCTCCGGCAAGCAGGCCCGCGCCGTCGTCGACGGTCTTCAAGCCGATGTGGTGACGCTCGCCCTTCAAGGCGACATCGATCAGATCAGCAAGGCCGGCCTTATCGGCGCCGATTGGCAGAAGCGGCTTGGCAACAACGCCGCGCCCTACACCTCGACCATCGTCTTCCTGGTACGGAAGGGCAATCCCAAGGGGATCAAGGATTGGGACGACCTCATCAAAGAGGGCGTCGAAGTGATCACGCCCAATCCCAAGACCTCGGGTGGCGCCCGCTGGAACTATCTCGCGGCCTGGGCCTTCGCGGACGGCAAATTCGACCACGACGAGGCGAACACCAAGAATTTCATTCAGAAGCTCTTTGCCAACGTTCCGGTGCTCGACACCGGCGCCCGCGGCGCCACCACGACCTTCGCCCAGCGCGGCATCGGCGACGTCCTTCTCGCCTGGGAAAACGAGGCCTTCCTCGCACTCGATGAGCTTGGCGCCGACAAGTTCGAGATCGTGGTGCCCTCGCTTTCGATCAAGGCGGAACCGCCCGTTGCCGTCGTCGACAAGGTGGTCGATGCCAAGGGCACGCGGAAAGCGGCGGAAGCCTATGTCAACTTCCTCTATACGCCGGAAGCGCAGAAGCTGATCGCCCACCACTACTATCGACCGTCCGATCCAAAATCGGCCGATCCGAAGGATCTTGCGCGTTTCGTCGATGTGAAGCTCGTAACGATCGACGATCCCTTATTCGGTGGATGGGCGGCGGCGCAAGCGAAGCACTTCGCCGAAGGGGGCGTCTTCGATCAGCTCTACAAGCCGAAGACAAACTGAGGGTAACGCCCATGGCCGGCGGCCACGGCCTTGCGTTGAAGAGGCCGAGCGCGATCCCGGGTTTCGGGTTGGCGCTCGGTTTCACTTTGACCTATCTCTCTCTGATCGTTCTCATCCCGCTTGCCGCTCTGATGTTCAAGACGGCATCGCTGGGCTTTAGCGGTTTTTGGGAAATCGTCACCGCTCCGCGCACGCTCGCGGCACTGCGCGTGAGCTTCGTGATCTCGTTCATCGCCGCAAGCATCAATGTCGTCTTCGGCGTGATCGTCGCCTGGGTATTGATCCGCTACCGCTTTCCCGGCAGGCGCCTGCTGGATGCCTTCGTCGACTTGCCCTTTGCGCTGCCGACCGCGGTCGCGGGCATCGCGTTGACTGCCATCTATGCCCGCAATGGCTGGCTCGGCGCCCTGCTCGATCCTTTCGGCATCAAGATCGCCTATACGCCCTGGGGCATCGGTGTTGCGCTGGTTTTCATCGGATTGCCCTTCGTGGTCCGCACCGTGCAGCCGGTGCTTGAAGATTTCGAGCGTGAGATCGAGGAGGCCGCGGCGTCGCTGGGCGCCAGCCGAAGGCAGACCGTGTTCCGGGTCATGCTCCCCGCGCTCATGCCCGCCATCCTCACCGGCTTCGCGCTGGCTTTCGCGCGCGCGGTCGGCGAGTACGGCTCGGTGATCTTCATCGCCGGAAATATTCCCTTCGTCTCGGAGATCGCGCCCCTCCTCATCGTCATCAGGCTCGAGGAGTTCAACTACGCGCAGGCGACGGCAATTGCCGCCGCCATGCTGATGATCGCTTTCACCGTCATCTTCCTCATCAATCTCATCCAAGCCTGGCAGCGGCGGAGATTCGCGCCATGAGCGACGCGATACCTCTTGATCTCGATTTCGCGACCGGGGACCGCGCCCGTTCGGTGACGACCGAGCGGCGGCCGGTGCGCATCGCCCTGATCCTCATCGCCGTTGCGTTCTTGACCTTGTTCCTCCTTCTGCCGCTCTTTGCCGTGTTCTTGGAGGCGGTTCGCGCCGGGTTCGGCAGCTATTGGAGCGCGATCAGCGAGCCCGACGCGATCGCCGCGATGAAGCTCACGCTTATGGTCGCGGCGATAGCGGTTCCGGCCAATCTCATCTTCGGCCTTGCCGCCTCCTGGGCCATCGCCAAGTTCGAGTTTCCCGGCAAGAGCGTGCTCAACACGCTCATCGACCTGCCGTTCTCGGTGTCCCCGGTGATCTCGGGCCTGGTCTATGTGCTCCTGTTTGGCCTCCAGGGTTATTTCGGGCCGTATCTGCAAAGTCACGGCATCCAGATCATCTTCGCCGTGCCCGGCATCGTGCTCGCCACCATCTTCGTCACCTTCCCCTTCGTCGCGCGCGAGCTCGTGCCGCTGATGCAGGAGCAGGGGACGCAGGACGAGGAGGCCGCGCTGTCCCTCGGCGCTTCGGGACTGAAGACGTTTTTCCTGGTGACTCTTCCCAACGTGAAATGGGCCCTGCTTTACGGCGTGATCCTCTGCAACGCCCGCGCCATGGGCGAGTTCGGCGCCGTGTCTGTGGTCTCCGGTCACATCAGAGGCAAGACCAACACCATGCCTCTTCAGGTCGAGATTCTTTACAACGAGTACAATTTTGCCGCGGCTTTCGCGGTCGCTTCGCTTCTCGCGCTTCTTGCCCTCGTCACCCTTGTCATCAAGGTTGCGCTCGAGTGGCGTTTTACCGATCAGATTGCAGCTTCCCGCCGGCATTGAATTTGGGTCAGGCAGACGACCGGAGAGAGAGAACAACATGGACGCTCGGGTGTTGATTGAGGGGAACGATCCGGTGGCGCTACCGGACGGGGGACCCCTTCCGCACTGGGACAAGACCGTGGACGTATCGGTCGAAACTGTCGTCAAGACGTTCGGCACGACGCCGGCGCTGCACGGGGTCTCGCTCGACATTGCCGCGGGCGAACTCGTGGCGCTGCTCGGACCGTCGGGTTCAGGCAAGACCACGCTCCTGCGCATTCTTGCCGGACTTGACGTTCCAACCTCGGGCCGCGTGCTGTTCGACGGCGAGGACGCCCTGAAGCTCACCGTGCCGGAGCGCAATGTCGGGCTCGTGTTCCAAAGCTATGCACTCTTCCGTCACATGACGGTCCTCGAAAATATCGGTTTCGGGTTGCACGTGCGACCTTGGTCGCGGCGGCCGCGCCGCAGGGACATCAGGCGGCGGGCGCTCGAATTGCTCGACCTCGTGCAGCTGTCGGGCCTCGAAAAGCGCTATCCCTCGCAGCTCTCCGGCGGCCAGCGCCAGCGCGTCGCCTTCGCCCGCGCGCTTGCCATCGAGCCGCGTGTGCTTCTCTTGGACGAGCCATTCGGGGCGCTCGACGCCAAGGTCCGCCGCGAACTTCGGCGTTGGCTGCGAGAGATCCATGACAAGACGGGCCATACCACGGTATTCGTCACCCACGACCAAGAGGAGGCGCTCGAGCTCGCCGACCGGGTGGTGGTCATGAGCGAGGGCAGGATCGAGCAGGTCGGCACGCCCGATGAAATCTACGATCGGCCGAACTCGCCCTTTGTCTTCTCGTTCATCGGCGAGTCGAGCGGCCTGCCGGTTCGCGTCGAGGGCGGTGGGGTCTGGCTCGACGAGCGTCCTCTCGATCTTGCCGCGGGCGATACGCCGGACGGTCCCGCAACGCTGTTCTTCCGCCCGCATGACGTGGAAATCGGGCATGAATCGGCAGGGGCCATTCCCGTTGTCGTACAGGGACTGAGGCGTCATGGCGGCGCGCGCCGCCTCGATCTCGAAATCAGCGGCCGGCGCGACCGTATCGAGATCGACCTGCCCGCCGGCGACTGGCTCAATGTTTCGGGCCGCATCTCCGTACGGCCGCGGCGCTACCGGCTCTTCCCGGCATCTGGCTGAGCGATCGCGCCCGAAGAAACGGGAGAGGCCCGGCGGATGCCGGCCGTTCCTGTTTCGGCGGCACTCGGGAGAGGGGCCGCGGAAGAATTCGCGCTATTGCAGCCGCACCACCACGCTGTCGGCCGCTCCCGTCGCGTCGGTCACCGTCAGCCGCACGAAACCTGGCCCATCGGGCGCGAAAAACAGCGTTCGCGCCGATTTCTTGGCGGCAAGCGGCAGGCCGTTGAGAAGCACGTTCAGCGGCGGGGTGCCGCCGGCAATCTTGATGGCGATCGGATCCGGCGGCTCTCCGTCCCGACCCGACAATTCGAGGCTCGCTCCGTCAGGTGGAAAGGCGATCCGCACCTTCGGCGCCATGGCCTCGCCGGCGCTCGCACGGGAGGCGAAGCGCCGAAGAGGCGGCGGCAGTTTTGCGGTTGTTGCGATGAGCGCGCCCCTCGGCGCCGCCGGCAGCGGTCGCAAATTTTCTCCCAGCCGCGCAAAGGCATCGAACAGGATCGGCGCCGCCGCGGTCCGGGCTACCAGCCCTGCGACCGGCGCGCCATCGGGCCTTCCGGCCCATATTCCGATCGTGCGCTTGCCGTCGAAGCCGATCGCCCAAGCGTCGCGATAGCCGTAGCTGGTGCCGGTCTTGAATGCGATGCGCCCTCCGGCCGCGTTCTCGGGCGGCGGCGTGCCGATCAGCACATTGGCGACGGACCATGCGGCTGCGGGCTCGATCAGCCGCCGCGCGGGCGGCGGGGTTGCGCCCAGGCGCTCGACGAGCGGCGCCACCGTTCCCTGCCGTGCGAGCCCGGCATAGAGCATGGTGAGGTCGGTGAGACTTACCCCTATGCCGCCAAGGCCAAGCGCGAGCCCCGGCGCCTCGCGCCGCGGAAGCACGAGGGAGGCGCCCGCTTCGCCGAGACGCGCGATCAGCCGGCTCGGGCCCACCTCGTTGAGCACGGCGACAGCCGGCACGTTCAGCGAGAGTTGCAAGGCGCGTCGTACCGTGACCGTGCCCTGAAAGATCAGGTCGAAATTTTCAGGCTGATAGCCGGCATAGCGGATCGGGCGGTCCTCGATCAGCGTCTCCGGATGGATCAGCCCGTCCTCGAAGCCGAGCCCGTAGATAAAGGGCTTGAGGGTGGAGCCCGGCGAACGCACCGCTTGCGTCAGATCGACCTGGCCCGCGCGCCGCTCGTCGAAATAGTCGGGCGAGGCGACACGCGCCAGGACCTCGCCGGTGGCATTGTCGACCACCACCATCGCCACCGACATATCGGGGCCAAGCGCCTGCGCGCGGTCGCGCGCGAGACGCTCCAAGCTCTTCTGCAATCGCCCGTCGATGGTCAACCGCAAGACGCGCTCCTGCGGCGCGCCGCTGAGCGCCTGGTCGGCGGCATGCGGTGCGAGCAGCGGCATCGGTTGGCGCGCGCTCGGAACCGGCTCTTCCTTGGCCCGCGCGATCTCGGCGTCGCTGAACACGCCGTTACC
>JACMJU010000094.1 GCA_014380485.1 Methyloceanibacter sp. | reverse complement strand
CCTCGTCACCCGCGAGGGCCAATTCCCGCGCGCGCCAAGTGCAGCAGCGCGGAGCGTGTGGGCCTGGTCATCGATATGCTGGCAAAACAAGGCGCCGATGTGAAACGGGTGGCCACACCGAAGGAGGCGGTCGGCGCGATCGCATCCTATCTCGGCACGTGCAATTTACCGCCCCGGCTGCGCATGGGCGCCGACCCCGTCCTTGCCGCCCTTCCCTGGCGCGAGGCATGGGACATCGAGCGCTCATTTGGGGGGGCCGAAGCGGGCGATCGCGCCTCGCTGTCGCGGGCCGTCGCCGCCGCGGCCGAGACCGGGACCTTGTTCCTCATCTCCGGTCCAGACAACCCGACCTCTCTGAACTTCCTGCCGGAGGCTCACACCGTCCTCATCGCCGCTTCCGACATTGTCGGTTCTTACGAAGAGGCCTGGGACCGGATACGGGCAATCTTCGGCGATGGGCCGCTGCCGCGCAGCGTCAACCTCATCAGCGGGCCGTCGCGGACGGCGGATATCGAACAGACCATCGTGCGCGGCGCTCACGGCCCGCGCCGCCTCCATGTGCTGATCCTCGGTTAGGCGCGACCCGCAAGTGCCTTCTCCCGCCTGTCAATCCTCGGCGGGCGCTCACTTCCGTTCCCGGCAGGCTTCGGTTATGGTGCGACGCACTCATTCGTCGCGCGGGCGAAGATAGTCCGGCTCTTGAGACCGGTTCGGGGTGGCCCTTCATGCGTCTTGCCGTCTGGCTGATCGAGCGTCCCCGTTGGTTCAAGCGGGTCGTCTTGATCATCAACGACATCGTGCTGCTGAGCCTCGCGGTGTGGGCGGCCTATACGCTAAGGCTCAGCCGGCTCTATGTGCCAGGGAGCCTCGACAAGTGGCTGGTCATGGCGGTGGCGCCGATCATCGGCGTCTTCGTGTTCTATGTGCGCGGGCTCTACAAGCTCGTGACCCGCTTCATTGGCCCGGAGGGCACCGCCCGCATCTATATCGCCGTGCTCATCGCCGCGGTGTTGTGGGCGCTCGCCGTGCTGATGAGCGGCGTCAAGGACCACCCGCGCTCGGCCATTGTGATCTATGCCCTGATCGCGGCGCTGCTTATCCGGGTCAGCCGGCAATGGGCGGGGGCGGTGCTGCTCTCGGCCGCGCCGCAACACAAGCCCGCGAGCTTCGACGAGCGCAAGTCCGTCATCATTTATGGCGCTGGAACCATCGGCATTCAACTCTTACGCGCGCTGAACGAGACCGGCGGCTACAAGACCGTCGCCTTCATCGATTCCAATCCTTCCCTTGCCGGCCAATTGGTACATGGCGTCAAGGTGCTCCGACCGGAGAAGATCGGCAAGGTCATCGCCGACGAGGATGTGAAAGAGGTGCTGCTGGCCACGCCTTCGGCGCTACGCGGCGAGCGCCGGATTGCACTCAAGGTGCTGGAGGCGTTTCCGGTCGTGGTGAAGACGCTGCCTGCGCTCGAGGAGATCGCTTCGGGCGAGGTCCAGGTGAGCGACCTCCGGCCGATCGATGTCGAGGATCTTCTCGGCCGCGACCCGGTCACGCCCAATCTCGAGCTTCTAGCCGCCAACGTCCAGGGCAAGGTGGTGATGATCACGGGGGCAGGCGGCTCGATCGGCTCGGAGCTCACGCGCCAGCTGGTCAAACTGGGACCGAAGACGCTGGTGCTGTTCGATCTGTCCGAGGTCGCGCTTTACGATATCTCGATGGACATCGAAGACCTCAAGCGGCGTTTGCAGGAAGAGGGGCAGAGCGGCCCTTCCACCTCCCCCACCACCGTCGTCGCCGTGCTCGGATCGGTGCTCGACCGCAAACTCGTGGCCCGCATCGTTCAAGAGCAGGGTGTTGAAGTGATCTATCACGCCGCCGCCTATAAGCACGTTCCCATCGTCGAGATGAACCCCTTCGCCGGCTTGCAGAACAACACCTTCGGCACCCTGATCGTGGCCGAGGTCGCCAAAGAGCTCGGGGTCGAGCGCTTCGTGCTCGTATCCAGCGACAAGGCGGTGCGTCCGACCAATATCATGGGCGCGAGCAAGCGCCTGGCCGAGCAGATCCTCCAGGCGCTCGCTCAGGAGCGCGGCACCGCCACCATCTTCACCATGGTCCGGTTCGGCAATGTGCTCGATTCGTCCGGCTCCGTGGTCAAGCTCTTTCGCAACCAGATCAAGGCCGGAGGTCCGGTGACCGTGACCGATCCCGAGGTGATCCGGTACTTCATGTCCATTCCCGAGGCGGCCCAGCTCGTCATCCAGGCGGGCACGATGGCGACCGGCGGGGAGGTGTTCGTGTTGGAGATGGGTACGCCGGTCAAGATCGACGATCTCGCGCGCACCATGATCCGCCTGTCCGGCCTCGAGGTGCGCGACGAGAAGCATCCCGACGGCGATATCGCCATCGCCTATGTGGGGCTGCGGCCCGGCGAGAAGCTTTATGAGGAGCTCTTGATCGGCGAGAACACGACCGGCACCAGTCATCCGCGCATCTTCAAGAACTCCGAGCCGATCGTGGCCTTCGGGGACCTCGCCGCGGTTTTGGAGCGCCTCGAGGACGCGATCCAACGATTGGACGAGGCGGAGATGCAGGAGCTGTTGCGGTCAACGGTCGAGGGCTACGTGCCGGCGAGGAGCGGGCCCGAGATCGCCGGCAAGGGCGAGTGGCAGCCCGCCTCGCGTACGCTTCACTAGCGGGCATGCAGCTCGCTCAGCCGGCGTTGTGGGCCGCCATTCTGGTGGCGGGGTGCGCGGGCCTCTCGGCCCTCCTGATCCTCATGTTGAAGCCGGTGCTCGCGCGCTACCTGTTGGCGCAGCCGAATGCGCGGTCATCGCACAAGATCGCGACCCCGCAGGGCGCAGGCCTCGCGGTCACGCTGTCGGTCTTGGCCGGCTCGGCGCTCGGCGCCGTCATTTGGGCGCCGGAGCCCGTGCCAAGCCTCTTCCCCGTCCTCGCTATCGCTGCCGCCCTCACCATTCTCGGCGCGATCGACGATCTCCATACGCTTCCCGTCTCATGGCGCTTGATTGGCCAGACTCTCGCGGCCGTGATCCTGATCCTTAGCCTGCCTCAGGGCTTCCAGCTGTTCCCCGGCCTGATGCCGCAGGTCGTGGAGCGGGCGCTGCTCGTGCTCGCCACGGTCGGGTTCGTAAACTTCGTCAACTTCCTCGATGGGCTCGACTGGATGACGGTGGTGCAGGTCGTGCCCATGACGTTTGGCATCGCCATCCTGCACGCGCTTGGCGCCGTGCCCGCCACCGTTGGGTTGCTGGCGCTCGCCCTCCTTGGCGCCACGCTCGGTTTCGCGATCTTCAACAAGCACCCGGCTCAGATCTTTCTCGGCGATGCCGGCAGTCTGCCGATCGGCCTCTGCCTCGCCTTCATGCTGATCTTCGTGGCGAAAGCCCATCTCGTCGCGGCTATATTGCTGTCGCTCTATACGGTGGCCGACGCGACGCTCACCTTGTTCCGCCGCATCCGCGCCAGAGAACGGATTTCTTCCGCGCACCGCACCCATTTCTACCAGCGCGCGGTGACGGCCGGCTTGAGCGTGAAGCAGGTTACGGCGCGGGTGCTCCTCCTGCAAATTCTGCTCGTCGGCTTGGCGATCGCGACGGTGCTGGCCCGGTCGCCGACTGTCGATCTCCTGTGCCTTGGACTCGGTTTGCTGACCACCGGCCTGATGCTGTTCGCTCTGGCCAAAGGCCGTTGAGATGAAGGGGCGCGTGCTCATAACAGGCGCCTCCGGATTTATCGGCAAGCGCTTGACCACCGCTCTGGCCAAGGAGGGATGGGAGGTCAGGGCGGCCGCCCGCGATCTCGCGGCGATCCCGGCCGCGAACGGCGTCGAGCGCGTGGCCATGCCCGATCTCGCGCAGCACAACGACTGGTCGGCGCTTCTCGACGGTGTCACGCATGTCGCCCATCTCGCCGGCATTGCGCACGCGCCCGGCGCGTTGCCTGACGCGCTCTATGCCCGGATCAATGCCGAGACCGTGGGTGAGCTTGCCCAAGCCGCACGCGGCAAGGTCGAGCGTTTCGTGTTCCTCTCTTCGGTGCGGGCCCAGGCCGGGTTGTCGGCCGAGCGCCCCATCGGCGAGAAGGACGCGCCCGCCCCCACCGACTCTTACGGACGCGCCAAGCTCGAGGGCGAACGGCTTCTCGCCGCGAGCGGGGTTCCCTTCACCGTGCTCCGTCCCGCCGTAGTCTATGGCAAGGGAGTCAAGGGCAATATCGCGGCGCTTGCCACGCTTGCCAGGACGCCGATGCCGCTTCCCTTCGCCGGACTCGACAATCGCCGTTCCCTGCTCGCCCTCGACAATCTGGTCTCGGCGATCTCGCTTGTGCTCGGCGCGGAAAAGGCCGCGAACGAGACATTCCTCGCCGCCGATGCCGAGCCGATCAGCGTGGCCGATCTCGTCGCCGCCATGCGCGAAGGTCTTGGACGCTCCCCGCACCTCGTCACAATGCCGCTCGGAGCGGTCAAGCGGCTGATGCGGTCTCTCGGCAGGGAGGCGGAATGGGAGCGCATCTCGGGCAGCTTCGTCGTCGACGCCTCGAAGCTCTTGGGGCTAGGCTGGCGTCCCGTCATCGCCACCCGCGACGGGATCATCAAAATGATGCGTTCCGAAAACGGTGCCGCCGCCTAGCGGGCGATCAGCTCATCGTAAAGGGCGACGGTCTGGCGGCCGATGGCCTCGGCCGAGAATTTGTTGTCGGCCAAGCGACGTGCATTGGCGGCAAATCGCCTTCGTAAGCCCGGGTCTCCGGCGAGCTTGGCCATGGCGTCGGCCAATGCTTCGGTATTGTCGACGGGCACGGTGAGCGCGGTCTCGCCCTCAATGGCGATCTCGCGGCAGCCAGGCGCGTCGGTCGCCACCATTGCGCGCCCGCAGGCCGCCGCCTCAAGCAGGCTCTTCGGCAGCCCCTCGCGACGGGAGGCAAGCACGGCAAAATGGGCGCGAGCCCAGACCTCCCTGATGTCGGTGACATGGCCGACCCATTGAACGCCATATAGACTTGCGAATTCGCGGAGCTGCTCGGGTGCAAGCGATCCCGGATTCTCCCTGTCGCAGTCGCCGGCAAGCAGGAGTTGGAGCGCTGTGCCGCGCTTTTCGAGGAGCGCGAACGCCTCGATCAGCGTCAGCACGCCCTTGTCGGCGAGCATGCGTCCGACATAGGCGGCGGTCACCGGCGGCGGCGGCTCGGGCAGCGGGGTAAGATGTTTGGTGTCGACGCCGGAACCGGGAATGAGCACGACGGTCTCGGGCGCCGCGCCGAGGCCGATGACGAAGGCGCGATCGTCGGGATTCTGTACGATCGTGCGGCTGCGCTTGCGTCTTACCAGGCGTGAAAGGGCCAGGCGCACCATTTTGCGGGCAGACTCGCTTACCCCGGCCTCGCCGATGAAAAGACTGCCCAGTCCGGTCACGCTATTGACGACGGCGAGCGCGGGAAGACCGAGGCTCGCCACGGTGCCGAGCAGGACCGGCTTGAGGGCGATATTGTGAAGGATGGCAGGCCGTAACGCGCGAAGCAGACGGCGAAGCGCGATGATGGCAGAGAGGCTCCCTGCGGGGGAGAGGCTGCCCCGGCTCCAGGACAGCGCATGAGGCACGAAGCCTTCCCGTTCGATGGCCGCGCTGTCGTCCTTCAGCCTTGTCGCGACATGCACCTCATAGCCCGCCTCCTTCGCCGCGCGGGCCATGGGCAGACGATGCGACAGGAAGTACCAGTCCTCGGTGACGACATAGAGGATGCGGGGGGCCATCGGCGAAGGCTTGTACCAGCGCTTCCGGCATTATGGAACAGACGGCGGAGCGAGGCGCTTTCCTCATTCTTGCCGTCTTTGCGCCCTTCCTCTGCCGGCGATAACGCGGTATCGTCTGCTTCGGCTGACGCAAGAGCGGCTTCGGGGGATGCTATGAAATATCTCGGATTGGTGCTGGTTTTGTGCGGTTTGGCGGCTGCGGCCCCGGCGCACGCCTTTGAAATTCAGGGCGAAAAGGCGACACTCGAGGACGGGTCGAGCCAATTCACCTCTCCGGCCAACCAGTTCCTGACGCAGGATTATACCAAGGGAAGTTCGCTCGCTTTGCCCTTTATCGGCAAGAGCGATAGCGAGTTCATTTCCAGTTACGGCAATTCCATCCCGATTCCCGGACCCGGCATCGACAAGCCCGCCCCCGCTTGGGCGTTGACCCCGTCACGCTAAACCAACCCGCCGCCCGCCGCATCCTGCGTGCCGTGATCGCGCGCGTTGCGCTGTCGTCCCTATCCGCCGGCTTGGGCTGGCTGCGAGAGAAGATGAGATTGTCGCTTCAGGGAGAGTGAACCAGGAGGAATCGAATGCGCAGATTGGGAATTGCCGTGGCAGTTGTAGCGGCCCTGCTCGTTGGGGGCTTGTTGTCGTGGAAGGCTGAAGCAACGACCGCTGCCGGAACGGCGGGATTGCCCGAAGCGGTCAAGAACTATTCGCTGATCGAGAAGGCCGCCTGCGTCGGATATGGCAAGCATTGCCCGCCGGGCTTCACCTGGGTGTGCAGGCCGAACAGATGCTGGTGCGCCCGCTGCTAGCGCGCCTGAACACTGAGCAGTCGCGAAGCGCGGTAGCTTGTTTTACGACAAGCTGCCGCTCTCTAATTTGATCTGCGGAAGGGGTGATTGGTAGAGTTGGTACCGCCGGGCGAATTCGAATCGCCGACCTCTTGATCCACAGTCAAGCGCTCTAACCAGCTGAGCTACGGCGGCATATTCTCCAACGCTTCGAGGCGAAACTAAGCGGAGGAAGCACGCGTTGCAAGCCGGGCCTTCGGCCCCTTATTTGCGGGCGGAGGTCTGAATAAAGCCGAAAATCGGAGAGTGCCGCGATTCATGAAAAAGGCCCGGGGTGTGCCCCGGGCCTTTTTGCGCGCGACCCCGTGTAGGTCTTGCGATCCCATCGGCGGCCAAAGGCCGAGAACGGGTCGTTACGCCTTCTTAATCGAGTCTAAGGAGCGGGTCACTTGGCTCTTGATCGGCTCGGTCGTGTCGGCGGCAATCTTGCTGGTCAGCGCCCTGATCTCGCTCGCCTGACTGGCAAACACGTCGAACTGGCGGCGAATGAAGGCCGATTGCAGCTCGACGATCTCGGCCAGGTTCTTGGCGCCGGCCAAGCTCTTGGCGAGGTCGAAGACGGAATTGAGATTGCGCTGCCCAAGGTCGATGAGTTTGCGATTGAAGGCGGTGGCGCCCTGCCCGGCGGCGTCGAAGGACCGCTCGAGCGCATCGATGGACTCTTCGAGAGCGTCTTTGCCGCGCTCATAGGCCTCGCGGCTCTGGTTCACGGTCTTCTCGGCGAGAGCGCGCACGCTCTCGGGTACGGTCGTGTCGAGCTTGAAAGACTCGAACTCTTTGGCGGCTTTGCGGAAATTTTCGCGCGCCAGATCGGCGGCGGCTTGGGGAGAAAAGGTCTCGCTCATGATCAGCACCTCTGCTTGGGTTAACTTCGCCAGGGAAAGCGGCTTGTCCCATCCGAAGAAAAGGCTGCCGCATCGTTTGTTGCACTGCAATATAATTGTTGCAGTGCGATAAGGCAAGCCCTTTGAGCGTCCTGTCAGCACTTTTTTAGCCCTGAAAACGAAGTTTCCGGTTTCGGCCTAGGCAAAATGTCGAATTCGCCTAAATTTAGTGGATGAGTCGAGCAAACGCCCGATGGCTGGGGCGAAAGCGGCGTATGGCGGTAGCCCAATCCTGGCGCCAAGGCGACTGAATGAGCTCTCTCCCGCCGCATATTATTGGGGCCGCGAGGCCGACCTCAGAATGAACAGGCGCATCGAAGAGCCGAGTGGGGACCGCGAGGCTCTCGAGCACATTGCCCGCGCGCTCGAGGGCCGGACAATTCCGGGCCCGGCTCAGGGCGTCTCGCGTACGCAGCGAGGGCCGGAGCTTGCTCTCACACCGCAAAGCCTGAACATTCTCCTCGAAGCGATGCAAGCAGCCGTCGGCATTCTCGCCGCGGGCACCCTCACCCACGCCAATTCCGCTTTCGCCTTTGCCTTCGGCTATCCCTCGACCGCCGAGCTCATCGAGGCCGGGGGTCTCGGTGCGATCCTCGCTGAAGGCACCGTCCTGACCCACGAAGGCTCCGAACGAAGCGCGCCCCTCGATGCGCTCACCCGCTCGCGGCGGCGCGTGAAGGTCGCCTTCGACGTGCGCGTTCTTGACGCCGAGCAGGACATCAAGCTCCTGCGCTTGATCGACCAGGCGAGCCTCGATCACGATGCGGAGACGATGCCCGCGTCATCGGCGGCACCGGCGTCATCTGAGCCCGAGCCGGTATCGCCCGAGCCGGCGCTGGTGCCAAGGCTTGAGCCGAACGCCGCATCCGGGCGCCTCGACTTCCTCGCCAAAGTCAGCCACGAGGTCCGCACCCCGCTCAACTCGATCATCGGCTTCGCCGAGCTGATGCTTCAGGAGCGCTTCGGCCAGATCGGCAGTGAGCGTTATAAGGGCTATGTCGAGGACATTCATCATAGCGGGCTCTATGCGCTCTCCCTGCTCAACGACCTCCTCGATATCTCCAAGATCGAGGCGGGCAAATTCGAGCTTAATTTCACCGCCGTCGAGGTACCGGAGATTGTCGAGGATTGCGCCGCCAGCCTGCAGCCGCTCGCCAAGCGCGCGCGCATTCTGCTCAGAACTTCGCTCGCGCCCGATCTGCCCACCGTCGTCGCCGATCCGCGGCGGCTCAAACAGATCCTCCTCAATCTTCTCACCAACGCCATCAAGTTCACCAAGGAAGGCGGTCAGGTGATCGTGTCGGGCACGATGATCGCCGGCGAGCTTCGCGTGCGCGTGCGCGACAACGGCGTCGGCATGACCAAAGACGAGATTGCCTTCGCCATGCAGCCCTTCCACCAGCTCGATACGGCCCCGCGCAAGCAGACGGGGACGGGCTTGGGCCTCCCCGTGACCAAGGCTCTGGTCGACGCCAACCGGGCGCGGCTCGTGCTGACGAGCGAGCCGGGCATCGGCACCTCGGCCGATGTGATCTTCCCGGCCGAGCGGCTGTTCACCTCGAGCGCCGCCGTCTAAGCGCGGCACCGCTTTGACTTGGCCCGCCGGCTTTATCTCTCGCTCCTAACAGAACTTCCATAGAATTTCTCCCAATACTACTGGCATCTTGCTTTATTTTTTCTATCGCGCTTTATAGGTTATTGTTAGTGGCGAGAAAATTAGAAGATTTCTAAAGTCGATTAGATCAAGGTAATCTTGTTGACATTGCCTCGGCTGACGCCCTAAGCGAGGGATTGGGCCCCTGACGCGCGGTCGGGGCGCCAGAGTCATAGATCCGATACCGAGGCCTTGAACCCCGGCCATTGGAGGAAAGATGCGATTTGTCCCGGCGCGCGTCCTCGCGCCCGCCCTTCTCTCCCTTGTTCTCGCCGCTTCGCAAGCTGAGGCCGCCGGTCCTGGCGAGGTGAATATCTATTCGTACCGCCAGCCTTATCTGATCGAGCCCCTGCTCAAGGAGTTCACCCTAGAGACCGGCATCAAGGTCAATGTGATCTTCGCCGAGAAAGGCCTGATCGAGCGCATCCAGGCCGAGGGACGAAACAGCCCTGCCGATGTGCTGCTTACCGTCGATATCGGCAATCTCACGCAAGCGACCGCTTCCGGCATCGCGCAGCCCATTCGCTCGGCCGCGCTCGACGCCGCGATCCCGCAAGCCTATCGCGCCGAAGATGGCCAGTGGTTCGGCCTGACGCGCCGCGCCCGTGTGGTCTACGCCTCAAAGGAACGGGTGAAGCAGGAGTCGATCACCTACGAGGAACTCGCCGATCGAAAATGGCGGGGCAAGATCTGCATCCGCTCGGGCCAACACGGCTACAACGTCGCCCTGATCGCCTCCATGATCGCCCATCACGGCGAGGCGTGGACCGAGCAATGGCTGAAAGGGGTGAAGGCCAATCTCGCGCGGAAGCCCGCCGGAGACGATCGGCTTCAGGTCAAGGGCGTCTATTCCGGCGAATGCGACATCGCCATCGGCAACACCTACTACATGGGCGTGATGCTCAAGAACGATAAAGCGCCCGAGCAGAAGGCATGGGCTGATTCTGTCAACATCCTCTTCCCCAACTCAGACGAGCGCGGCACCCATGTGAATGTCTCCGGCGCGGTGGTGGCAAAGCATGCGCCACACAAGGACAACGCCGTGAAGCTCGTCGAGTTCTTGGCTTCCGACCGGGGGCAGGAACTCTATGCGGACGTGAACAACGAATATCCGGTGAAGGAAGGCGTCCCGTGGTCGCCGCTGGTCAAATCGTGGGGCGATTTCAAGCCGGACCCGATCTCGCTCAACGACATTGCCGCACTTCGCAAGAAGGCAAGCGAGCTCGTCGACAAGGTCGGATTCGACGAGGGTCCGAGTTCATGAGGGGGCAAGAATGAGCTTCGATAAGAAGATCGATCGGCACGTTTCCGGCGGGGCCGGAGCGTCAGGGCGCGTTCCGCCCCGATGCGGCGCGGAGTGGCTGGTCGGGGTCGGTTTCCGGTGCTGGCTCGCAGGCTATGACACCGGCGACATTGCCTGTTGGGAGAACGGCTGGAATGAGTATGCGCGCGCGCTCGGCGCCGAGCGGGCAAGGCGGGCGGTGACCGAGCTTGCCTGCTTCGTGCGGGCGGTACGTGCCTCGGCCTCGCGCAAGATCGCATACTCTCCGTTCGGCTGTCCGGGCTTCTGCGCCGACGAGTGTTTGGCGATTTCGCTGATCGCGGCATCCCAGCATCATCGCTGTCCGGCGATGCGCGCGTGCGCGCTGGCGCTGACCGGATCGGATCACGTAGACCCGGTGCTGGAGACCGCCAACGCCTTTGCCGACGCGCTTCACCAAGCCGACCAGCGTCTGTCGCCGGACGCCGTGGCGGCGTTGATGGCCGGACGGCGCAGGGGCGGCGGGAACGGTCTCGCGCTCAGCTAAGGCGACGCCCGCCAGGGGACAGGCAATGGCTCTAGCGGTGTCATCCGAGCGGCCTCCTTTGCGCCGGCGGCTGGCCCGCCTCACGGAAAGCGGCAATGTTGGCTGGTCGGCGGCGGCGCTCCTCATCTCGCTGATCTCGCTTCTGCCCATCTTCGCCATCGTCGCGATCGCGCTCAAGCCGAGCGGCGACACCTGGCCGCATCTCGTCGCCAATGTGCTCCCGGGAGCGCTTCGCCGCACGCTTCTGTTGCTGGCGGGAGTAGGGTCCTTAAGTCTCCTGATCGGCACCGGGACCGCCTGGCTCGTGACCATGTATCGCTTTCCCGGGCGACGCTACTTCCAGTGGCTGCTGCTCCTGCCGCTCGCGATCCCGACCTACATCATTGCCTATTCCTATCTCGAATTGCTCGATTATTCCGGGACGGTGCAGAGCGCCTTGCGCGCCCTGTTCGGCTGGCGCGACGCGCGGAGCTATTGGGTCCCCGATATCCGCAGCCTCGGCGGCGCCATCCTCGTGATGAGCGGGGTGCTCTACCCCTATGTCTACATCACCGCCCGGGCGACTTTCATCGCCCAGTCGGTCTGCGTCCTGGAGGTAAGCCGCACGCTGGGGCGCAACTCGGCCCAGACTTTCTGGGAAGTCGCCCTGCCGCTGGCCAGGCCCGCACTCGCCGCAGGCGTCGCGCTCGCACTCATGGAGACGCTGAACGACATCGGGGCCGTCGAGTTTTTCGGGGTCAGAACGCTGACGGTCGCCGTCTACGATACCTGGCTCGATCGCAATAACCTTGCCGGGGCGGCACAAATCGCCTGCGTCATGCTGTTATTCGTATTCGCATTGCTCGTTCTCGAGCGGGCGTTGAGGGCCAGCCGCCGCTTCCACCATACGACCGGCAAATACCGCCGCTTGCCGGAGGATACGCTCGAAGGTGTGCGCGGGGCGCTTGCGGCACTCGGCTGCGCGGTGCCGGTGTTGTTCGGCTTCCTCATCCCGGCGGGCGTGCTCCTCCATGATGCGCTCGCCCATGTGGCGGCAGGCCTGGCGCCGGCGTTTTGGCGAGCCGCGTTGAATAGCCTTTTGCTCGCCGCGGCGGCGGCCATTCTTGCGGTCGGCTTCGCCTTGGTGCTGGCCTACGCGCGGCGGCAGACGCGCTCGAAACTCGTTCACGCGGCCAGCACGCTTCCCGCCATCAGCTACGCCGTGCCCGGCACCGTGCTCGCGGTCGGCCTCCTCATTCCGCTCGCAGGCGTCGACAATTTCGTCGACTCCTTGAGCCGGTCCCTGTTCGGAGTTCCCACGGGACTGCTGTTGTCGGGGACCGCCTTCGCCATTGTGCTCGCCTACACCATCCGCTTCCTGGCCGCGGGACTCGGCGCCGTGGAGGCAGGCTTGAGCAAGGTGTCCCGCAATGTCGATGAAGCCGCGCGCTCGCTCGGCGCGACGATCAGTGAGATGCTGTTCAAGGTGCATCTGCCCCTGCTCAGGCCCGCGCTCGGCGCCGCCGCGCTCCTCGTGTTCGTCGACTCGATGAAGGAGCTCCCCGCGACGCTTCTGCTCAGACCCTTCAACTTCGATACGCTCGCCACGCAGGTGTTCACGCTGGTCTCGCTCTATCGTTACGAGGAGGCGGGGCTTTCCGCCCTGACCATCGTGGCGGCCAGTCTCGCTCCCGTTCTCCTGCTTCACGGGATCATGGTGGGAAACCGGCCGGGAAGCTCTATCGGCGATCCTGGCGCACCCGTCGAGAGGCCCTGAATGGGCCTCGCCCGGCGCTCAATTGCACAACAAAAACGGGAGCCGGTCTCGCCATCTCGGCGCGTTCGGGCTAGAAAGGCGGGGTCTCAATGGCGACAGAAAACGGTCAGGACCTCGGCTTGAAGGTCCGGCGCCAAGAACGGGGTGGGTAGGGACGCATGAAGCCTCGCCGGATCGATTGGAAATGGCTTCTTCTTGGCCTCATCGCGCTTCTCCTTGTCGGTCTTGCGACCTTGCCGCGGCTGTTCGGCGATTCTTCTCAACTTGCCAATCGCGCCTCGATCGCGCTCGCCGCGTGGACCGGTGGAGAGGTCAGGCTGACCGGGCCGCTGCGGGTGCAGTACTTCCCCGATGTGGCGATCAAGAGCGGCTTCGAACTGACCAACGCTTCGCGCCTTCCGATGGTGAAATCGATCGTCGCGAGCGACGCCAGAATTTCGCTCGATCTCGCCGCGCTGTTCCGCGGCCGCATGCGCGTCGATGCCGTTCGGCTCATCAGACCTGAGATTATCCTCAAAGAGGCGCCGTCCCTGATCATGGGGCCCGACCAGACCTTGCAGGCGCGCGTCGCCAATCTCCTAAGGGGCGCGCCGCTCCGCGTGCTCCGCGTGCGCGGCGGCACTCTCCGGATGCCAACCGCTTCGGGCACAGAAACGATCGACAAGGTCGACGCCAGATTCGATCTAAGCTCGGGCACCGGAGCGATGTCGAGTTTCGGTTCCTTCGTGCTCCGCGACGAAACTGTGGGCTTTGCCCTCGATTCCGGCGTACCTGCGGAGACGGCGGGCGGCCTCAGTTTCCCGGTGAGATTCGCCTTTACCTCGACGCCGGTGACGGCCACGGTCACCGGCACGGCCTCATTCACCAGCGGATTTGAACTCGAAGGCGATATGCAGGCCGACATGGCGGACGCCCGTGCGTTTTCAAGGTGGGCCGGTATCGCGCTGGCTGAGGGCGAGAGCTTTAAAAGGCTCTCGGCCTCGGGCAAGGCGCGTTGGAACGGCATGACGCTGATCGTCGACGACGGCTCGTTCACGCTTGACGGCAACACCGCGGTCGGGGCCCTCGCCGTCACCCCCGGCGCGCGCCCGCGTATCGATGGCACGCTTGATTTCGACCGGCTCGTGCTCGACCCCTATGTTGGCAGCGGCGCGCCGGCGGTGCCGCCAGTAAGCGTTGCGCTCACCGATCAAGCCGTCCTCAACTATTTCGACACCGATCTGCGCATCTCCGCGGCGGAGATCACCGCCCCCGCCGTCAGGCTTGGGCGCGGCGGTTTCACCATCAGTGCGCGGCAAGGTTTGGTTGCAAGCGAAGTGGGCGAGCTCGAGGTCTGCGGCGGCTCGGCAGCGGGTCGAATTGGCCTCGATCTTTCGCGGGCGGTCGCCAAGGCCACACTCACGGGGAAATTGTCCGATGTGCCGATCGAGGGATGTCTCGGACCACTCGGGCTCCGTGTCCCCCTTAGCGGCGTGGGCACGTTGAAGGCCGAGTTCTCCACCGAGGGACGCGATTATGACGAACTGACGCAAGGATTGCAGGGTCCATTCAAGATTAAGGCCCGTAGCGGAGCCGTTCCGGTCGATATTGCCCGCCTATTTGCGGGGTCGGGCTCGCTCGAAGGAGAGGGTTGGAGCAGCAACAGCGCTACCGCGTTCGAGGATCTCAACGCCGAATGTCGCCTCGGTGATGGCCATATTTGGTGTGAGAAATTCAACATGCAAACAGGGCGTGGGTTGATTTCCGGCTCGGGTGACGTCAATTTGGGGCAGCAGACTCTCGATTGGCGCCTATTCGTCGCCAATCACGCTGCGCCCTTGAAGGCGTCGCAGCTCAGCGCGGCGACCCCGCCCCGGATCTCGATAAGCGGGGCGCTCACGCAACCGATGATTCGGAGGGCAGACCGTCCCGATCTCGGCAAAGGGTCGGTGCAGACGAATACGAAGGCCACCCAGGTTTCACCGCGTTGACCTCGCGGGAGATGCCTCTCAACTGAGAAAGCGACAGTGTCCGGACAACTCAATCGTCATCTTCGTGGAGTGCTGGCGATGGCCGGCGCATTTGGCCGGAGGGGCGCGCTTGCGGCAGCTCTGGCGGCCGGCTTCAGCGGTTCGGCCGGCGCTCTGGCCGAGGACACGCTCAACATCGCCACTTGGGGCGGGGCCTACGGTCAATCGCAGGAGATCGCCTTCTTCGAACCGTTCGCAAAGGAGACCGGCACCAGGATCGCGACCGAGATCTATGACGGCACGCTCGTCAAGATCAAAGAGCTGATCGGCGGCGATGACTCCGCAATCGATGTCGTGGACGTGTCGGCGGCCACGCTCAACGCCCTCTGCAACGAAGGGCTGCTTGAAGCGATATCACCCTCGAGCCTCGGCGCTGCCCCCTCGGGAGAGAGCGCGGAACAGGACTTCTTCGCGGGCGGTCTTTCGCCTTGCGGCGTCGCCAGCGTCGCCTGGTCCACGGCGGTTGCCTTCGACCGCCGGGCCTTTAGCAAGGCCTCTCCTTCGCAGATCGCCGACCTGCTCGATGCCAAGCGCTTCCCCGGCAAACGGGCGCTGCCGAACAGCCCGCGCCAGACGCTCGAGCTTGCACTGCTCGCCGACGGGGTCGACCCGGCCAATGTCTATGGCGAGCTTGCAACGCAAGCGGGCGCGGACCGCGCCTTTCAGGCGCTCGACAAGATCAAAGGCGAAATCTTTTGGTGGGACCGCGCCGAGGAGCCGATGACGTGGCTCCAGGAGAAGAAAGTGACGATGGCGGCGGGCTATAGCGGGCGCCTCTTCCGCGCCCTCATCGGCGACCGCCAGAGGTTCGCGGTGATCTGGGACGGCCAAGTCTACGATCTCGATCTTTGGGCCATACCCAAGAGCGCAAAGAACAAGGATGGAGCATTGCGCTTCATCACCTTTGCCACCGAGCCCGCGCGCCTCGCGCTGCAGGCGCAACTGATCGCCTATGGTCCGATGCGGAAGTCGGCCCTTCCTCTCGTGGGCAAACATCCCGCGATCGACGTCGAGATGACGGCGTTCCTTCCCACCGCGCCGGACAACTTCAAGAAGGCGCTCAAATTCGACGACGCGTGGTGGAATACGAACGGCGCGGGGCTGCAGCAGCGCTTCGAGGCTTGGCGCGGGCCGCTTGCGCCCGGTCAAGGGAAGCCGCCCGTGGTCGAGGCCAAACCGCAAGAGGCGGAGGCCGCCCCCGCGGCTACTCAAGCAACTCCGTGACGTTTCTCGGGGCCACGAGCCCCGCGGCGTCACCAATATTTTTTCGCGGTGGCGGGCGATCGCGGTTCGCGCGCGAACACTTCCGCCATACCGGCATGAAAGAATGATGGAATCCCGAGCGGGTGCCGTAGCAAACATCGCCGCAAGGCGAATCCATGGGCACCGCGAGCCGTGTTGCAAAAGCCGCAGGTCAAGTCTCAACGCATGCCGGCAGTAAAAAAGAAAAGCGGGTGGGACCGAACTCCCGTTTGCGTGGACCGTCGTCGTTGTGTCATTCTTGCCGGTGGAGAGAGTCTGTTGGGCGCGGAACCCGCGGACATCCCTCTTACATAGGATGCACGACCACGAGGGCGATGCGCCTTGGCGAGCCGGTTTCGGCTTGAGCGTCGAGGTGGCAGAAGATGACATGCACTGCCGGAGCGGGGCCGGCAGTGCAAATTTTTCAAGCCCTTAGCACTCACTAGCAACTCACCCTATTTACTCCCTATCGGGGGCGCATTTCGCCGGGCGACGCAGCCCGGGCGATGCGCCTAAGAACGGGCTTTGTTCAATAGGGCTGGAGGAAATGATACCCGAGCGATTCGACACTTGGCTCACGGTTGATCGGAAGGGCCTCTTTTGCCGGCCGGGCGGCTTCCACATCGACCCCTATGGCGGCGCCCAACGCGCGGTCGTCACCCACGGCCATTCCGACCATGCCAGACCCGGGCATGCCCGCGTTCTCGCCACGCGTGAAACGCTCGCGGTCATGACGGCGCGGCTTGGAACGCCGGCCGAGGTCAGCAGTCAGGCGGCAGCCTACGGCGAAAGAATTACGATCGGCGAGGTCGCGGTGACGCTGATCCCCGCCGGCCATGTGCTCGGCAGCGCGCAGGTTTTGATCGAATGGAAGGGTGCGCGGGTCGTTGTCTCCGGCGATTACAAACGGAGCGCCGACCCGACATGCCCCGGCTTTGAGCTTGTGCCTTGCCATCTCTTCATCACCGAGGCCACCTTCGCCTTGCCGGTGTTCCAGCATGGCGACGCCGGCGAGGAGACGGCGAAACTCCTGAAATCGCGCATGCAGTTTCCCGACCGTGCCCATGTGGTCGGCGTCTATGGGCTCGGCAAATGCCAGCGCCTGATCGTGCTCCTCCGCGACGCGGGTTACGATCGCCCGATCTACCTTCACGGCGCGCTTGCCGCCTGTTGTGCGCTCTACGAGTCCTTCGGCGTGCGCCTCGGCGATCTCAAACCCGCAACCGGGGCCAAGCGCGAAGAGCTCAAAGGCGAGATCGTGCTGGCGCCGCCCTCGGCAATCGCCGATCGCTGGTCGCGCCGGCTGCCGGACCCCGTGACCGCTTTCGCCTCGGGCTGGATGCGCGTACGGGCGCGGGCGCGCCAGCAGGGCGTCGAGCTGCCACTGGTGATCTCCGACCACGCCGATTGGCGCGAGCTGACCGAGACCATCGCCGAGACCGGCGCCGAGGAAGTCTGGGTCACGCATGGGCGCGAGGATGCGCTCCTCCATCACATCCAAATGACCGGCCGCAAGGGACGTGCGCTCGCGTTGGTCGGCCGCGAGGATGAGGACCAGTGAAGGCTTTCGCCGCGCTTCTCGACCGGCTCGCCTACACGCCCTCGCGCAACGACAAGCTGCGACTGCTTGCCGACTATTTCGAGGTCACGCCCGATCCCGACCGCGGGTTCGCGCTTGCCGCGCTGACCGACGGCCTGTTCTTCAGGCTGCCGTTCCGGCGCATCCTGACCGATCTGCTCGGACCGCGCGTCGATCCCGTGCTGTTCGACCTCTCCCGCGACTACGTGGGGGACACCGCCGAAACCATCGCGCTGCTCTGGCCGGGCGGTCGCGCGGGCGCCAAACCGCCGAGGCTCTCCGCCATCGTCGAGGCCTTGCAGTCGGCACCGCCCGCCGAGGTCCCTGCCCTCCTTGCCAATTGGCTCGACCAGCTCGATGCCACCGGCCGCTGGGCATTGCTCAAGCTCATGACCGGCGCGCTGCGCGTGGGCGTTTCGGCGCGTCTCGCCAAGACGGCTCTCTCCGAGTGGTCGGGAGTGCCGCTCGCCGATATCGAGGAGGTCTGGCACGGGCTTCGCCCGCCTTATGGGGAATTGTTCGCCTGGCTCTCGGCGAAAGGTCCGCGGCCAGAGGTCGAAGGCCGCGCGACCTTCAGGCCGTTGATGCTGTCGCATCAGATCGACGACAAGGAGCTTCCATCGATCGAACCCAAGGACTTCATCGCCGAGTGGAAATGGGACGGCATCCGCGTGCAGGCCGTCCATCAAGGCGGCGAGAGGAGGCTCTTCTCGCGGACGGGCGACGATATTTCGGGTGCCTTTCCCGATGTGGTCGAGTCCCTTCCCGAAGGGGTGGTGCTCGACGGCGAGTTGCTGGTCATGCGGGACGGCGAGGTCGCCCCCTTCAATGCTCTGCAACAGCGGCTCAACCGCAAGACCGTCAGCGGAGCCCTGCTCAAGTCGCATCCGGCCCATATTCGCCTCTACGACATCCTGCTCGAGGGCGGCGAGGACCTTCGCGCGCTGCCCTTGGTGGCGAGACGCGCGCGGCTTGAGGCTTGGCACAAGAGGAATGCTCCGCGCCGCACCGATCTTTCCGGCCTCATCGACTTTACATCGGTCAAAGAGCTCGAAATTTTATGGGCCGACGCGCGCGAGACCGGGATTGAGGGTCTCATGCTGAAGCGGCGCGACAGTCCCTACATCGCCGGGCGCCCCAAAGGCCATTGGTACAAATGGAAGCGGGCGCCGCTCGTCATCGACGCCGTGCTCATGTATGCGCAAAGGGGAAGCGGCAAACGCTCGTCCTACTATTCGGATTACACCTTCGGCGCCTGGCGTGACGGCGATGCGGGGGAGGAGGAGCTGGTGCCGGTCGGCAAGTCCTATTTCGGCTTCACCGACGAGGAGTTGAAAGAGCTCGACCGCTGGGTCAGAAACCACACGGTTGACAGCTTCGGACCGGTCCGCCAGGTCGAACCCAATCTCGTGTTCGAGGTGGCCTTCGATTCGGTGCATCGCTCCACCCGCCACAAATCGGGCGTCGCCATGCGTTTCCCTCGCATCAACCGCATCAGGTGGGACAAACCGGCCGCGGAAGCTGACCGGGTGGAGACGCTCGCGGCGATGATCGTAGACTGAGGCATGAATTGCGCTCTTAGGATTCGGCGCGCGACGCGTGCTCATTCTCGATACCGGCCTCTCGACCCTCAAACCGGTCGAGGCGGCCATGCGCGCCGCCTCAGACCCGTCGCGGCTTCGGCATTTGAAGGTCTTCTCAGGGCCTCGTTTCGTGAAGACGGCCCGCCAGCTTCAGGAGCAGCGTTACGGCAGCCACGCCGATGAGATCGAGACCTCGCTGATGCTGGCGATCGCGCCCGGCTTGGTCGATATGTCTCGGGCCGTGCCTTGTCCCTTCTCACCAACGGAGCCTTCTCGCGGGCCGTTATCGCCCGACGATCCGTCCTCCCCCAACTACGCGCCCTCCGGCAGTTTCGGCGATCCGACGCTCGCCTCGGCCGAGAAGGGTCGAAAGGTGCTCGCAGCGATCGTCGAAGATCTCATGGAGATGGCGGCTTGACCCAAGCGCCCTCGGCGTGTCCACGCCTGATGAGCTATCCTAATCTCTTCCTCGTCATGGCCGGCCGAAGTGCCGGCCATCCACGATTTTGAGGTTTGGCCGTGCGTCATACCGTTGGAGGGCTACATTTGTTCGACGCCGCTTCGCGGCTTACCCCTCACCGCGCGCCAAATGGCGCGCGTGCTCTCCCGCAAGGGGAGAGCGAGGTACGAACGTTCCACGCCATGAGTCTCTTCAAACCTCCCCCTCGTGGGGAGGTCCGACGACGCCGAAGGCGGCGTCGGGGTGGGGGCATGCGCTTCAAATTGCTAAGGGGTCGCGAGCTGAAACACCATCACCCCACCCGGCAGGTGGGGGACAAGCCCGGCAATGGCGTGGTAACGAGGGATTTTCGCGGATGTTGAAAGGGGGGCGCGTCTTGACCCGAAGCGTGATCTTGCCGGTCTTTATTGCGGTGACGCTCGCTCTTGCGGCAGGGCCGGCGCATGCTCAAGACGTGGCGCTCTGCTTCGGCACCGCCGACCGGGTGGTGAGCGGCGAGACGGTCGATGAGGCGACCAAACAGGCCGGCCACGAGGCCTGTCAGCGCGCGCTCGCCGAGACATCGAGTGTCGTGCAGAAATACCATTTGCAGGAGGCCGATTTCGACATCGTCGGGCGTCCGCCCAAGGCGTCGAATTGAGCCCGGGACGCCTGCCCTGTGTTCGGGATTAGTGGCTAGGTCGCGCGCGCTGCCGTCGGCTGCACGATGATGGCGCCGTTGTCGCCGCCGATTATCTCCTCGTCGGCGAGCTTGAAATTCTCCATGCGCACGGTGAGATAGCGGTCGAAATAATCGTTGAGGGGCTTCTCGATCGACTTGTCGTAGTCGGGGCGCGCGACATGCGTTGCGCCCTGCACCACCTTCACCACCTTCCCGTTCTTGACGACCACTTCGCCGTTCTTGAATACCAACTCCGGCGTGGCGAACATCGCCTCGCGATCGGGATTGTCGCGATAGACGGTGATGTCGCCCGATGCGCCGGCGCCGAGATGACCGCGGTCCTTCAGTCCCAGGCTCCGCGCCGGCCCGGCCCGGGTCATTATCGCGATCTCGTCGAGGGTATATTCGCGGGTGAGCGATTTCAGCAGTTCGCTCTGCGCCTGCGCGTCGGGATTGATCTTCTGCAACATGTCGTCGCGGAAGCTCTTGTCCATGAGCAGCCGGATCAGATGCGGGTAGAAGAAGAACGGCGCGCCGTTCGGATGATCGGTGGTGAGGAAGATGCGCCACGGGTCGTCGAACAGCAGGAACGTCTCAAGACCGATCACCCATTGCATCGCGTTGACGAAGCTCTTGTCGCGATAGCGAATGGGCACCACGCCGCAGCCGGCATCGCACTCGATATCCATGATGACAGGCTTCTTGGGATGCGCGCTCTTGGAGATGGCGTATTGGCGCATGCTGTCGCCCGACGCGGTGCAGGTTTGCCCGAACAGGACTTGGCCCACGTCGATCGAGACGTTGGGGGTCTTGTTGGCGAGTTCGGTGAGGCGGGCCGCGCCCGAGGAGAACTTCCGGTCCCCTTCGGTGCCGTAGCTCAGGAACTGGGTGTGCGTCATATGAACGCGCAGACCCTCGGCGGCCCGAATCGTGGCGAGCGTCGTTTCGATATTTCCGGGCACGCCGAGATTGCAGCCATGAATATGAAGCGGATGGGTGACGCCGAGCTCCTGGATCGCGCGCGCGAGCGTCAAGATGATCTGCCGCGGAGTCACATGGTAGTAGACATGCTCCTCGTCGAGATCGAGCTTGCGCTGATTGAACTTGAAGGCGCTAATGCCGCCCGGGTTGACCACCTTGACGGCGATCGCCTGTGCCGCATGCATGGTCCAGGCCACGTAGTCCTTGATGGAATTGAAGTCCTTCTTGGCGGCGAGCTGGCGCAGGAAGTAATCGTCGGAGCCGAGCATGACGAAGGCGCCTTTATCGACCATGGGCGTGTCGCCCATTTCCATATGCGCCTGGCGTGCATTGGCGGCCAGCATGGCCGGCTCGAAGCAGGCGGTGTAGCCCATCTCGGCGTAGCGGTAGCCGGTGACATGGGTCGAGGGAACGGAGCGGCCGGAGCCGGCACGGGTGAGCTCGGTGCGGGTCACCGGATCGCCTCTGTGGTCCTCGGGCAAAAGCATGCGGGCGATGGTCATCTTGCCGCCGCCGATATGGGTGTGGGGGTCGATGGCGCCGGCCATGACGATCCGGCCTTTGACGTCGTAGGTTGCATCAGGCCGGGCGTTCGGCTTGGCCGCGACGATCTTGCCGTCCTCGACATAGATGTCGCGAATCTCGCCGCTCACATTATTGGCGGGGTCGTAGATTTTGCCGCCGGTCAGCTTGATGAGCATGGTGTGAGGGCTCCCGGCCTAAAGAGCGGCTTCGATCGCCGAAAGTATTTCGGCGGCGGATGGAAGCTCCGCCCGGCCGAGGTCCTTCAGCGGCAAGGACACGACATTGTCGACACGGATGAGACGGCCGGCATGATCGACCCCCGGCGTCCCGACGGGGATGAACACAGAGGCCGGCGCGGTCAGCGCGAGACCCGGCGTGCCGAGCACAATGGTGGGGACCTTCGCAGGGGGCGGCACGAGGCTCGGCGAGATCGAGGCGATCCAGAGCAGAACATCGCCCTCGCCGTCCTTGAGCATGCGGCCGATGGTCCAGCGATAAGGATCGTAATCGGGGGCGCCACTGGCATAGCTCACCCGGAGCGGATAGCCGCTGATCCATGTGCACACGGTTGCCGCCGTGACCGCGCCCTCGGCCCCGCCGAGCGCAAGCCCCGCGAAACGCGTGGTCTGATTGAGGTCCTTCACTAGGCCGGTGAACTGCTCGACGGCGAGCTCGGCATGGGCAAAGTCGAGCGCAGGCGGCGCCCAGACGACAACACCGTATTTCGCCTTTCGGCAGCGTTCGGCGAGCGCATCGATATCGGCCAAGGTGACGCCGCCACGCTTGGGGGGCGTGACCCGGAAACCGCGCAGCCGCGCTCTGAGGAGTGCCACAATGTGACCGGCTGCGTCGTCGTTGCAAGCGAGCGTGACCACTTCGCCGATATGCGCGCCTTTGGCGCCTGAGCGGTCAAGACCTTTTCCGATGAACACAATTGTGCGCTTCGGCGCGGTCACATCGAACATGGACGCGGGCGGCGCGACGATCCTCTCGAAAAAGCGAGGATGGAGCCGATGAATATCGCTGCCGGCGATGATGATGAGGTCGGCCCGGTTGCGGGTCTCGGCGAGGGTCGTTGTCGTCCAGCCGGTGGTCTGGAGGATCTTGAGATTCCGGTATTGTGCTTCGCTCAAGGCGTGATCGACGACGCCACTTGCGCGCTCGGCAAGCGCCATTACCGCGCGCATGCCTTCGACATCGGTGGCTAGGCCGCCAAAGAGGGGAAGCTTGGCTTTGCCGATCAACCTCGCCGCTTCCTCGATCGCCTTGGAGAGCGCGACATCCTTGCCGCCTACGGAAGGGTTGGCCGGAGGCAGTTTCCGTTCGAACCCCGCGACCGACTGGCTACAGCCGTTCTTTACGACCTTGAGGCCCGCTTCGGTCCGTTCGACGACGAGGTCGTCGCAAAGCGTGCCGCAGAACGGGTTGACCACGTTCTCGAACACTCCTGAGCTGACACGCTTGCCCTTGGGCTGGCGCGGGCTGATGCTCGGCATGCGGGCGTTCTCTCCCGGACGGCGGGGAAAGAAAGCATGGGACGGGCGGCGACACAACTCGCGAGAGCAAGCACCGCGGTGCTTTTTTCGAGATTCCCGCCTCCCGGGACGCCGGGCGGTGGAGACGAGGTCGGATTGCCCCTGGCCGCAACGTGGGTCATACACGATCCCATGCGATCCAATTCACGTGACCCGGTGGCCCGGCTCCGCATCGTTCTCGGCCGCGACATCGCGCTCGGTCCGGGAAAGGCAGATTTGTTGGAAGGAATCCGCGAGACGGGTTCTATCGCGGCTGCCGGCCGGCGCATGGGCATGAGCTACAAGCAGGCGTGGCTCCTCATCGACACCATGAACGCCTGCTTCGCAAAGCCGCTGGTTGCGGCGGCCAAGGGCGGCAAGGCCGGCGGCGGCGCCCATTTGACCCCGCTCGGCAAGAACGTTCTTCTCCGCTTCCGCCGCATGCAAGCTTCGTCGGAGCGAGCCATCGCCAGAGATTTGGCCGCCTTGAAACGGGTGATGCGTAAGGCTCCCAAATAGAGCAGGGCAGGACCGGCGAAATCCGAGTGGGATGCCTTACAGCTTCACCATGACATGGCGCACGACGGTGTAGTCTTCGAGCGCGTACATCGACAGGTCCTTGCCGTAACCGGAAAACTTCAATCCGCCATGCGGCATTTCGCTCACCAGCATGAAATGGGTGTTGATCCAGGTGCAGCCGTATTGAAGCCGCGCGGCCGTGGCCATGCCCTTGCCGATGTCGGAGGTCCAGACCGATGAGGCGAGCCCATAGTCGCTGTCATTGGCCCAGGCCACTGCCTGGTCGACATCGTCGAAGCGCGTGATCGACACCACCGGACCGAACACCTCTTTTCGCACGATCTCGTCATCCTGCTTGGCTCCGGCTACCACGGTCGGCTCGAAGAAGAAGCCCTTGCCGCCGGGCGATTTGCCACCCGCCGTGATCGACATATGGCGATGTTTGCCGGCACGGTCGACGAAATCCTGCACCCGGGCCTTCTGCGACGAGGAGATCAATGGACCAATCTCGTTCTCGTCGTCGTTCGGCAGATTATACTTGATCTCCTTCACGGCGCTCGAAAGGTCGGCGACCAGATTGTCGTAGATCTTCTTGCCGGCATAGATCCGGCACGCCGCCGTGCAGTCCTGGCCCGCGTTGTAATAGCCGAACGCCTTGATACCGGAGACGACCGAGCCGATGTCGGCATCGTCGAAGACGATGACCGGGGCCTTGCCGCCGAGCTCAAGATGCGTGCGCTTCAACGTGGGCGATGCCGCGAGAAGCACCTTCCTTCCGGTGTCTACGCTGCCGGTGAGCGACACCATCGCGACTTTGGGATGCGTGATGAGCGCGTTCCCGGTCGTGGCGCCGCGGCCGGTCACGACATTGACAACACCTTCGGGGAAGATCTCGGCGATGGTCTTGGCGAGCTTCAACGTCGTAAGCGGCGTCTGCTCCGAGGGCTTGATGACGATGGTATTGCCGCCGGCCAAGGCCGGGGCGAGTTTCCAGACGGCCATCATCAAGGGATAGTTCCACGGCGCAATCGAGCCGATGACGCCGATCGGGTCACGGCGGATCATGGAGGTATGGCCCGCCATATATTCGCCGGCCACGGCCCCGTGCAGATTGCGCACGGCGCCGGCAAAGAAGCGGAAGCAATCGGAGGCCGCCGGCATCTCGTCCTGCAACATGCGGATCCTCGGCTTGCCGGTGTTCAGCGCTTCGAGCGTGGCGAAGGCTTCAGCCTCGCGGTCGATCGCGTCGGCAAGCTTCAGGAGAAGACCCGAGCGCTCGGCGGGCGTGGTGCGCGACCAGGACTGAAACGCTTTCTCCGCGGCATTCACCGCTTCATCGACTTGAGCCGGAGAGGCATCGGGCAGGTCGACAATCTTCGCCTCGGTCCTGGGGTTGAGCACGGCGTCGGGCGCCTCGGTGCCCGTGACGAACTTCGAACCGATCAACATTTTCGTGTCGAGCATGGACGATCCTCCAAGTGAAGCGTTGTGCGGGCTATTTCGACGACCCGCCTGTGTGCTCGCCCTCGCGCGTCAGATAATAGGCGGCGAGGATCGGCAAGAGCGTGACGACAACTACAAAGACCGCGACGACATTGGTCACCGGGCGCTGGCGCGGCCGGATCAGCTCCGACAGCATCCAGATCGGCAAGGTGGATTGCTGGCCGGCCGTGAACGTCGTGACGATGACCTCGTCGAACGACAGCGCGAAAGCGAGCATGCCGCCGGCAAGGAGCGCCGTCCCGATCTGCGGCAGTATCACATACCAAAAGGTCTGGAAGCTATTGGCGCCGAGATCCATCGACGCCTCGATGAGGCTGCCCGATAGCCGGCGGAACCGCGCGATGGCGTTGTTGTAGACGACCACAATGCAAAACGTGGCGTGGCCGAGAACGATGGTCCAGATCGAAAAGTCGAGACCCATGATGTCGAAGGCCGAGCGCAGCGAGATGCCGGTGATGATGCCAGGGAGCGCGATCGGCAGGATAAAAAGCAACGAGATCGTCTCGCGGCCGAAGAAGCGGGCGCGCGACAGCGCCGCGGCAGCCAGCGTGCCGAAAATGAGCGCAAGCGCGGTCGCGATCGCGGCTACTTTGAGCGAAAGATAGAGCGGCGGCCAGATATCGGGGCGCTCAGACCAGGCAACGCCGAACCATTTGGTGGTGTAACCGGGCGGCGGGAACTGGAAGCTCCTTTCCTCGGTGGTGAAGGCGTAGAGGAAGATGAGCGCGAGCGGCAGATGCAGGAACAGGAGTCCGGCGATGGCTGAAATACGCAAGCCGAGCGGCGTGGCGCGGTTCGGGCTAGAGGACATCGAACGCCCCCATACGCTTCGCAATCCACAGATAGACGCCCATGATCGCCATCGGGACCACGGTGAAAGCCGCCGCCAGCGGTATGTTTCCGGCGGTTCCCTGCAGAGTGTACACCGCCTGTCCGATCATGAGGCGTGAATTGCCGACAATGGTCGGGACGATGTAATCGCCGAGCGTCAGCGAGAAGGTGAAGATCGAGCCGGCGATGATGCCGGGCAGCGCCAAGGGAAAAATCACCGTCCAGAATGTCTGCCGCGGTTCGGCGCCGAGATCGGCCGAGGCTTCGATGTAGTTGGAGGGCACACGCTCGAGCGCCGCCTGGATCGGCAGGATCATGTACGGTATCCAGATATAGACGAAGACCAGGAAGGTTCCGATATAGCTGAACGAAAGGGACGGCCCGCCGATCACCGGCAGCGCCATGATGCCGTCAAGCAGCCAGGAAAGGTGCAGGTTTTTGGCAAGCCATGTCAGGATACCTTCCTTGGCCAGGATGAGCTTCCAGGCGTAGACCTTGACCAGATAGCTCGACCACAGCGGCATCATTACCGCGAGATAGAAGAACGCCTTGGTCCAACCACGTGCGTATCGCGCCGCGTAGTAGGCGATCGGAAAGGCGATGATCACGCAGCCAATCGTAACGAGCGCCGACATCGTCACCGTGCGTACGATGATCTGGAGATTGGCCTCCTCGAGAAGCTGCGCGTAGGTCGACAGCGTAAATTCGTGGACGACGAGCCCCGAATAGTCGTCGAGCGAATAGAAGCTCTGCAACAGGAGGGCGAAAAGCGAACCGACATAGACAATCCCGATCCACAGAAGCGGCGGCAGCAACAGAACGAGCGTCAGAAGCTTGGGGCGCACAAAGAAAATGTCGGAAACCCGGTCGAGGGGTCCGTATCCTCTCTCGGCTATCGCCGCCTGGCTCACGCGCCCTCCTCCATGGTGACCATGGCCGATTTGGGCCAAATGAGCCGCACGCTGTCGCCCGGTTTGAAACGGGTGTCGCCGGCCGGCACCTCGGCGTTAATGCGCATCTTTTCCGCCTCGACGTTGAACCTTGTGACCGCGCCTTGATAGCTCACCATCTTGATCTCGCCCTCGGTCGCGGCGTGCTTCTCCGGCACGGCCGTGCCCGCGGGGTGTACGGCAATCTTCTCGGGCCTCAGGCTCGTCCACTTGGAAACGCCGCCATGGCCGGAGGCGAAGGCGGGGGGAAGCACATTCGACGATCCGACAAAGTCGGCGACGAAGCGCGACTCGGGCCGCTCATAGACGGACGAAGGTGCTCCAACCTGAACGATTCTGCCTTCGTTGAAGACGGCGACACGATCGGCCATCGACAGCGCTTCGCCCTGATCGTGGGTCACGAAGACGAAGGTGATGCCAAGGTCCTTCTGCAGGGCTTTCAGCTCCTCCTGCATCTGCTCCCGGAGCTTGAGATCAAGGGCGCCGAGCGGTTCGTCGAGAAGCAGCACCTTGGGTCCGTTCACGAGCGCACGCGCGAGCGCCACGCGTTGACGCTGACCGCCGGAAAGCTGCGCCGGGCGGCGCCCCTCGAATCCGGCGAGCTTGACCATGGAAAGCGCGTCTCTCGCCTTGGCCGCGCGTTTGGCGCGGGCCTGGCCCTTGATCCTGAGACCGTAGGCGACGTTTTCGCCGACCGTCATATGGGGAAAAAGGGCGTAATCCTGAAACACGGTGTTGACGTTGCGCTTGTAAGGCGGAACGCCGTCGGCCGTCTCGCCGAAGATCTCGATATGCCCGTCATCGGGTTGCTCGAAGCCGGCAATGAGGCGCAAGCAGGTCGTCTTGCCCGATCCCGACGGGCCAAGCATGGCGAAGAACTCACCTTCGGTGATGTCGAGGGTGACGCCGTCCACGGCCCTGACCGAGCCGAACCGGCGTGACACGTTGACGAATCTAACGGCAGGCGACATTGGGCTCTAGCCATCGCGGGAGCGGCCCGGATCAGGAAATCCAGGCCGCTGATGTCGTCGGCGCTACTTGCCGAGGATGGCAATATAGTCCTTGGCCCATTGCGAGTAGGGAACGCATTTGCCTTCCTGCTCGCATTTGGCCGTGGGCGTTCGCCAGAACCAGATCTGCTCGAAATTGTCGAAGCCGTTGGTGGCGCAGCCCGTGTCGGTCAGAAGCGCGTTGCCTTTGCAGGCCGCGGGCACTGACGGCACCGAACCGAACCAGGATGCCAGGTCGCCTTGTAGCTTGGGGTTCAAGGAATGCTCGAGCCATTTATAGGCGCAGTTGGGGTGCTTGGCCTCGGAATGCATCATGGTCGTGTCCGCCCAACCCGTGGCCCCTTCCGCGGGGATGGTCGAGGCGACCGGCTTCTTCTCGCTCGAGAGGAGATTGACCTGGAACGGCCAGGACGAAGAGGCGACCACGCCCTCGTTCTTGAAGTCGTCAACCTGAACCATGGCATCGTGCCAATAGCGGCCGACGAGGGCCCGCTGCGCCTGAAGCAGCGCAAGGGCCGCGGCATACTGGTCGGGATTGAGCTCGTAAGGATTCTTGATGCCGAGCTCGGGTTTCGTCTTCATCAGATAGAGAGCGGCGTCGGCGATGTAGATCGGCCCATCATAGGCCTGCACCCGCCCCTTGTTGCTCTTGCCGTCCGGCAGCGTCTGCTCCACGAACACGACGGACCAACTCTTCGGCGCCTCCTTGAACACCTCGGTGTTGTAGGCGAGCACGTTCGGGCCCCAATCATAGGGAACGCCGTAATGAACGCCGTCGACCGTGTGCCAGGGCGCATTCTGGAGCCGCTCGTCGACGGTCTTCCAGCTGGGGATCAAGTCGATATTGACCGGCTGGACCTTCTTGCCGGCGATCAGGCGGAGCGAGGCGTCGCCCGAAGCTGTGACGAGGTCGAATCCGCCCTGGTTCATGAGCGTCACCATCTCATCGGACGTGGCTGCGGTCTTGACGTTGACCTTACAGCCCGTCGCCTTCTCGAAGGCGGTAACCCAGTCATAGTTCTTATCGGTCTCACCGCGCTCGATGTAACCGGGCCAGGCGACGATACCGACCTCGCCCTCCCCCTCGCCGATGGTTGTGGGCATCTCGGCAAAAGCGGTGCTGCCAAGGGCAAGCACAAAAATAATGGCTGCTGCGACACGAATTGTGGGGTTCATGCTATTGGCTCCTCAAACGAGACGCGTAGGCGCAATTTGTCGGATTTGGGTTCGGGCAGGTTGTCCAACCCCTCGGTAGACCGGGAGAATGTTAGTCGAGGACGGGGCCAAGCGCCACCGGAAAGCAAGGAACGCGATCCCTCCGGCCCAAAACGTCGTTTACCACACGCAAGCGTGGTCGATCCCTCATGGCGCAGGCGTTCCAGGATACCCCGAGGCATCGCTTTGGTGACACACTCAATCTTTGAGTGCCAGGGTCTCGATAAGCGCGGCGGCGGCACGGTTTCCACTTTCGACGCCGCCGTTCATGTAGCCAAGAAAGTCAACGCTCGTATGCTCGCCCGCGAATTGCAGCCGGCCGCCAAGAGCGGGTTCCGCCCCCACCTCCAGCAGGGTGGTATATTGTCCCGGCTTGGCGCCGGCATAGCTGCCGAGCGTGAAGGGATAGCGGGCCCAGAAGAAGGAGGCGACCGCCGTCGGGTCGAGACTTTCGGCCATCTTCGGCAACATCTTGGCGAGGCCGGAGCGAAAGGTTTCGAGCGCGGCACTCTCCTCGCCCAGGCCCGCTTTCCCACCCAGGAAGTTGGTGATCACGCCGGCTTCACCCGGCTGGGCCCGGCTCTCCTCCCACAGAGTTTGAAAGCCAAGATCGGAATAGAAGCTGCCATTGGATGGCGCAGGCAGGCCCGACTCGGGACTTCGCCACATGCGCGAGGTCGTGCCGTTAATGAGTTTGGCGTTCGTCCCGTAGCCGAGTTCGCGAATGCATTTCATCTTCTGCGACCCGAGCTTCAAACGCTCCAGGCCCTTGACTTGGCGTAGGAGGGTAAACGGCAAAGCCAGGATCACGGCATCGAATTTTTCCGAGCGTGCGCCCTCTGGCGCATTGAAGCTGGCGACGATCGTGCCGCCCTTGCTGTCGAGCGCCGACAGCGTGTGCCCCAACCGCATGTCGGCCTTGGTCTCAAGCGCGGACACCAGCGCTTTGATGAGCGCGGAGGAGCCGCCCTTGATGCGGAAGGCCTCATCGCTCTCGCCGAAAATGCGGAAAGGCTGGTCCATTTCGGTGGCGATGAAGTCCACGAGGTTGAGGCAGGACTGCTCTTCCGTCTCCAGCCCGTATTCACCGACATAGGCCACATCAAGCAGATCGATCGCCCAGTCCTCGGCGCGCCCGCGGAACTGATCGAGATAGGCCTTCAGGCTCATGCGGTCGAGCTTGCGGGCATAAGAGGTCCAATTCTCATCCTTGTCGGTCAGCTTTTCGGCGTCGGCAGCGATCTTCTCGGCAATCGGTGCAAAGGCGCCCGTCTTCTTTGCCGTGTCGATCATGTCCTGAGGCGTATGGAAGCTCCCGCCAAAGAAATAGAGGTCCTCGCCCTCACCCTCGCCGGCGAGTTCTTGCAGCTCCACCCCGAGCTCGCCGGCAAGAGTCTTCAAGTCCTCATGTCCGGTGTCCACGAACAGGCCGCCGAGTTCGCAGAACATGCCCTTGTAGAAATCGTAGACGGTGAGCATTCGTCCGCCCCAACGACTGCTCGCCTCCAACAGAATCGGTTTCACGCCGACGGCTTGCAGACGATAGGCCGCGGTCAACCCGGCAACTCCGCCACCGACAATGGCAATCGAGGGCGGAGCCTTGTCCTTGGCGAAAGCGCTCCAGTCGAGAACAGGAGACAGCGCCGCGGCGCCGGCAGCGGCGGCGGAGAGCCGCAACAATCGCCGCCTGCTCAACGCCGACGAACGCGGCAAGACGAGACCGCGATCCTGACATGTAACGGCAAGCGCTTTCTTGACGGCGGCGAATAGGGGCGTACGGGACATGACGAGAACCTCGACGTTGTAATGAACGAGAGACGATGAAACGCGAGCGCGCCTCACCGTTGTTAGTCTGTCACAATCCGGCCTCGGCCTAAAGCATTGGATGCGGCATGGAACGGGGAGACAATCCGCGAACACTCCGCCCGAGGCCGTTCAGATGCGCGTATCTCGCGACATTGTGATGCCGCCATCATTTGCGCGTTGGCAGCAGACATGACGGCGGCAGCAATCTGCTGGCGACATCCCTCAGCGCGAAGCTCGATTTCAGCCGGGCGACGCCCGGAAGCCGCGAAAGCTGCTCTTTATGGATGCGCTCGAAATCGGCGAGGTCGCGCGCCATGACGGTGACGAGGTAGTCGTCCTCACCCGACATCAAATGACAGGAGACGATTGATGGCGCCTTGACCACGGCCTCCTCGAACGACTTGAGGAGATCTTCGTTCTGACTCTTGAGACCGATCTGCACGATGACCGTGATGCTCAGCCCGAGCGCCTGCCGGCTGATGCGCGCCTGATAGCCTTGAATGACTCCTTTTTCCTCGAGCGCGCGGATGCGCCTCGCGATCGCGGTCGCGGAGAGCGGAATGCGCTCGGCGAGTTCGACTTGGCTCAAGCGGCCGTCCTCGAGCAGCGCGGCAAGGATCGCGCGATCCAGCGCGTCCAAATCTGTCTCTTTCATTTTCTAGCGTTGTTTCGTGTTTGTTCGCAGTTATTCTGCTTGAATCTATCTTTTCACTCGAGAGAATGCCAACAATCTTTTCCCGATTTCTGGCATGATTCGGGAAGCAGAACAGGCCCTTTTTGCGGAGGTCAACATGCGCATCGGGGTTCCGACAGAGATCAAGTGCAATGAGTTCCGGGTTGGGCTCGTGCCTGGCTCCGTTCGTGAGCTCGTGGCGCGCGGGCACGATGTCGTGGTGCAGTCCGGCGCGGGCGCGGGAATCTTTGCCGATGATGCGGCCTACGCGAAGGCGGGCGCCCGCATTCTTCCCACCGCGGAAGATGTGTTCGCGGCAGCCGAAATGATCGTCAAGGTCAAGGAGCCTCAGGCGGTGGAGTATCGCCGGCTCAAGCCGCATCAGATTCTTTTCACCTATCTCCATCTCGCCCCCGATCCGGATCAGGCCCGCGGGCTTCTGGCGTCCGGCGCGACGGCAATCGCCTATGAGACCGTGACCGATTCTGCCGGCGGTCTTCCGCTGCTCGCGCCGATGAGCGAGGTTGCGGGGCGTCTGGCAATTGAGGCCGCGGCAATCGCACTTCGCCGCCCGACCGGCGGACGGGGCGTGCTCATGGGTGGCGTTCCCGGCGTTCGCCCGGCCAAAGTTGCAGTGCTCGGCGGCGGCGTCGTCGGAACTCATGCCGCCCGCATGGCCGTCGGCCTCGGCGCGGACGTCGCGATCATCGACCGGTCGTTGCCCCGGCTTCGTCAGCTCGACGAGTTGTTCGAGGGCCGGGTGCGGACGCTCGCGTCAACCATGGATATCATCGAGACCGAAGTGCTCGGCGCCGACGTGGTGATCGGCGCGGTGCTCATCGCCGGAGCGAGCGCGCCGAAGCTCGTGCGCCGTGACATGCTCCCCCACATGAAGCGGGGCGCCGTGCTCGTCGACGTGTCGATCGACCAGGGCGGGTGTTTCGAGACCTCGCGACCCACCACGCACGCCGATCCGACTTTCGAAGTCGACGGCATCATTCATTACTGCGTCGCCAATATGCCGGGTGCGGTGCCCGTCACCTCGGCGCAGGCGCTCAATAACGCGACACTGCCCTTCGTGATCAAGCTCGCCGACCGGGGTTTGGCGGCGTTCGATCGCGATCCGCACCTCGCCGCCGGACTCAATATCCGCGATGGGCGGATCATGCATGCGGCGGTCGCGTCCTCGCTCGGCTTTGACCGAGGGCCGCGGGGAAAAGTCCGCCTGGTCGCGGCTGAATAAGCGCGCGACCGAACATTGTTCCCCCCGGACGCATCCCCCCGCGTCCGTCAGCCGGTCCGCGTCCCCCCCCCCGGACGGACCGGCATTTTTCCTTGTTGTAGCCCTTGAGCCGCTCGCCGCGGCCAGCGAGACACTGGCGGAGAAGGCGCTCAACCCCAACGCTGCGGCGGAGGTGATTCGCCTCGATCCCACTTGGACGGTCGAAAAGTATCTGAGCGATGCCGGCGGCATGCCCGAGAGCGCAGCGACCTTGTTCATCGATGCTGCCGAAAAGTCTGGAGTGCTCACCTGCGTGTCGGCAGACAAACTTCCGTCGATTCCTAACCTCATTCGCATCAAGGCATGCGATGAGGAGAGAACGCGCCAGGTCGCCGGCTGGAGCCGGACCGTGGGCTCCCGGCAGCAACCGAGATCGTGCTACCTTTTGCCTCGGGCGGAGATGGGTTGTGCGGAACTTTCACCGAAAGTAGTAGGTTTTCTCCGGCTAGACTCACTTTCTGGGCAAGGAGTCCTCCCATGACAGATTCATCCAGCTTAATCAGAAAACAGCTTTGCCGACGCTCGTTGTTGAAGAGCGTACCTTTGATTGCCGGGGCCATTATCTCGACGAACGCGGTCGCACAGAGTGTGCTGGCGCAGACGAAGCTTACGCATGAAGCCGCGAAGTATCAGGATCAACCAAAAGACGGGCTGCAATGCTCGAACTGCGTTCAGTTCGTGGCGCCCGCCTCATGCACGGTGGTGGAAGATCCAATCGCTGCGACCGGGTGGTGCCAGTTGTTCGTGGCCAAGCCTGCCTGAGACATCCTTCTTGATCCCAAAGCTCGCTCCGAAGGCGCGTCCATTGAAAAGACGCGCCTTCGAGGACAGTTCGCGGCCGGCTCTGAAGCTTCTATTTTAGGCTCGGGAAGTTGAACTCAGAGCCGCCGCGGATGCCGGACGGCCAGCGTGCGGTCACCGTCTTGAGCCGCGTGTAGAAGCGCACGCCTTCGGGACCGTAGATGGCGTGATCGCCGAACAGGGACCGCTTCCAGCCGCCGAAGGAGTGGTAGGCGACGGGGACCGGG
>JACMJU010000093.1 GCA_014380485.1 Methyloceanibacter sp. | reverse complement strand
TCCCATCGCCAAGATCGCCGCCAAGCTCGCGGTCGGCTACACACTCGACGAGCTCGCCAACGATATCACCGGCGGGGCGACGCCCGCCTCCTTCGAGCCCACCATCGACTACGTGGTGACCAAGATCCCGCGCTTCGCTTTCGAGAAGTTTCCCGGCGCCCAGCCGGTACTCACCACTTCGATGAAGTCGGTCGGCGAAGCCATGGCCATCGGCCGCACCTTTGCCGAATCGCTGCAAAAGGCGCTGCGCTCCATGGAGACGGGGCTCACCGGGCTCGACGACATCGCCTTCCAAGGGCTCGGCGAGGGCGACGACAAGAACGTGATCCGCGCCGGTCTCGGCACCCCCTCCCCCGACCGCCTGCTCAAGGTGGCGCAGGCGTTGAGACTCGGTTTCGACGAGGCGCAGATCTTCGAGGCGTGCAAGATCGATCCCTGGTTCATCCGGCAGATCAAGGACATCGTCGATATGGAGGCGCGGGTGCGGGAGCACGGCCTTCCGGCCAATCCCGGTCAGTTCCGCATGTTGAAGGCGATGGGCTTTTCCGACGAGCGGCTCGGCCTTCTCGCCAGCGTCGAGGCGAGCGAGGTGTCGGCCAGGCGCCGGGCGCTCGATGTGCACCCGGTCTACAAGCGGATCGACACTTGCGCCGCCGAGTTCGCCGCGCCCACCGCCTACATGTATTCGACCTACGAGGCCCCATTCGCGGGACCGGCTTCATGCGAGGCGCGGCCCACCCCGGCCGAGAAGATCATCATTCTCGGCGGAGGGCCGAACCGCATCGGTCAGGGGATCGAATTCGACTATTGCTGCTGCCATGCGGCCTTTGCCTTGTCCGACGCCGGCTACGAGACCATCATGGTCAATTGCAACCCGGAGACGGTCTCGACCGACTACGACACCTCCGACCGGCTCTATTTCGAGCCGCTCACCGAAGAGGACGTGCTGGAGATCGTCCGCACCGAGCGGCAGAACGGGACGGTGAAGGGCGTCATCGTGCAATTCGGCGGACAGACGCCGCTGAAGCTCGCGCAGGCGTTCGAGCGCGCCGAGGTGCCGATCCTCGGCACCTCACCCGATGCCATCGATCTCGCCGAGGACCGCGACCGCTTCAAGGCCCTGATCGAACGGCTCAAGCTACGGCAGCCGCGCAGCGGCGTCGCCCGCTCCGCGAACGAGGCCAAGGCGATCGCGGCGGCGCTCGGGTTCCCCCTCGTCATCCGGCCCTCCTATGTGCTCGGCGGCAGGGCCATGGAGATCGTCCATGACGAGACGCAGCTTGACCGCTACATCGCCGAAGCGGTGGTGGTTTCGGGCAAGAGCCCGGTGCTGCTCGACTCTTATCTCCGCGACGCCATCGAGGTCGATGTCGACGCAATCGCCGACGGCAAGGACGTGTTCATCTGCGGGGTCATGGAGCATATCGAGGAAGCAGGCGTGCATTCCGGCGACTCGGCCTGCTCGTTGCCGCCGCATTCGCTGAAGCCGCAGATCGTCGCCGATCTCGAACGTCAGACCGTTGAGCTCGCTCGCGCGCTGAACGTGGTCGGTCTGATGAACGTCCAGTTCGCGATCCAGAACGACGACATCTACATTCTCGAGGTCAACCCGCGTGCCTCGCGCACGGTGCCCTTTGTCGCCAAGGTGATCGGTCTGCCGATCGCCGGAATCGCTTCGCGGGTGATGGCCGGGACGCCGCTCGCCGCGTTTGGCCTGAGGCGGCCGAAGCTCGCCCATATCGCGGTCAAGGAGGCGGTGTTCCCCTTCGCGCGATTCCCCGGCGTCGATCCGGTGCTCGGTCCTGAGATGCGCTCGACCGGCGAGGTGATGGGCATCGACCGCGACTATGCGGTCGCCTTCGCCAAGAGTCAGCTGGGCGGCGGCTCGAAGCTACCCCTGTCCGGCACGGTGTTCGTCTCGGTCAAGGATGCCGACAAGGACAAGGTGGTGGCGCCGGTCCGTGCGCTCGCGGAGATGGGCTTTCGCATCATCGCCACACGGGGCACCAAGCGGCATTTCGACGCCCACGGCATCGCCTGCGAGAAGATCAACAAGGTGCTGGAGGGGCGCCCCCATGTGGTCGACGCCATCACCAATGGCGAGGTCGATATCGTGTTCAACACCACCGAGGGGGCCAAGGCGCTCGCCGACTCGTTCTCGATTCGCCGCTCCGCCTTGCTCTACCATGTTCCCTATTATACAACCGTAGCTGGCGCTCTGGCCGTTACCGAGGCCATCAAGGCGCTCAGGGCTGGGAACCTCAAGGTCGCTCCCCTGCAAAGCTATGTCGGCAAGGAGCCGCAAAAGCTCGCCGAGACAGCCTAGCGAAGCGGCCGAAATCAACGGATTCTTGACTTAGACCGGGCAATTCCTGGACAGTATTCGGTCCGGGGGAGCCGAAGGAGCTTTGACTGCGATGGAGAAAGTGCCGATGACCGCGGAGGGCTACGCAGCGCTTGAGGCTGAGATCAGACATCTCAAGGCCGTCGAGCGCCCGCGCATCATCAAGCAAATCGCCGATGCCCGCACCCATGGCGACCTCTCGGAAAACGCCGAGTATCATGCCGCCAAGGAGCAGCAGGGCATTACCGAGGCGCGCGTCGCCGATCTCGAGGACAAGCTGTCTCGCGCCGATATCATCGATGTCTCCAAGCTCAAAGGCGACCAAGTAATGTTCGGAGCGACCGTCACGTTGCGCGACGAGGACACCGACGAAAAGGTCAAGTACCGGATCGTCGGGGAGCTCGAGGCCGAGGTGAGAAGCGGCAAGATCTCGATCACCTCGCCCATTGCGCGTGCGCTTCTCGGCAAACGCAAAAAGGACATCGTCGAAGTATCGACTCCGGGCGGCGGCAAATCCTATCAGGTGCTCAAGGTCGAATATAGATAATCACGTCTGCCCTCGCCCCGGCGCGGCGCTCGCCAGGAGCCTGCGCGGGGGTCATCACACGGAATCTTCTCATGAGCCGTGACATGTCCCGCTTGGCGCTCCGAGCATTGGCGCTCGCGGGCGCCATGCTCGCGGTCGGCATGGCTTCGGCCGAGACAGTTGGGTCAATTTCGGTCGAGAATGCATGGTCGCGCGCGGTGCCGAGCGGCTCGAACGTCGCCGTCGGTTACCTCGCCATCAGAAATGACGGCGATGAACCCGATCGGCTCCTCTCGGCGAGCGCGCCGTTCGCCGGCGAGGCGGCGATCCACCAAACCAACATGACGGACGGGATGATGCGGATGCGGCCGGTTCCCGACGGCGTTCCGATTGCAGCCAAAAGCACGGTCCTGCTGGAGCCCAACGCCTATCACATTATGTTCATGGGCTTGACTAAGCCGCTCAACGAGGGCGACACGGTCCCGGCGAAATTGACCTTCGAGCGCGCCGGGAGCGTGGATATCACGTTGCAAATCCTCGGCATGGGAGCGCAGAGGCCGAAGACGGGGCCGCAGCAATAGGACAATAGGACCGAAGCGCAAAGCTTGCGGCCCATCCCCCCGGAACCCTAGATCTTCATTAGGAGGATAACTCATGATCGTAACGCCGCTCCGAGTTGCTCTGCTGCTTTGTCTCGCATCCGCCACGTTGGCCCTCGCTCATGAGGGTGCGACCGGCGTGGTCAAGGAGCGCATGGATTTGATGGAGACTCAGAAGGATGCCATGAAGCTCATCGGCGACATGGCCAAGGGCAATACACCGTTCGACGCCGCCAAGGCGGCCGAGGCGGCGCGCGACATCAGCCTCACCGCCAAGAAAATCCCCGAGCTGTTCCCTGAAGGGAGCGGGGGCGACAAGAGCGAAGCGCTCCCCGCGGTGTGGGAGAAGTGGGACCGCTTTACCGCCAACGCCGACGACCTCGAGGGCGCCGCCGACGCGCTCTCCTCGGCGCTCGATGGAAGCGCAAATCAGGATTGGAAGCCCGCGTTTCAGAAGGTGAGCGACGTCTGCAAGTCCTGCCATCAGGATTTTCGCGCCAAGAAGAAGGACCATGCAAAGCATTAACGCCCTCCCTTAGGGGACCGGCGCGGCGTAGAATGGCGCGGGCCTGCTATGGCGTTCGCCCCGTCTTGTTGCGATGATGGGGCGTTCGTCCTCTTTGGCATGGCGGCATGATCGAAAAGCTCGAATTCATCATCGCGCTCGCGCACGAGCGGCATTTCGGCCGTGCGGCCGAGGCCTGCGGCGTAAGCCAGCCCACACTCTCGGCGGGCATCAAGCAGCTCGAGGATTCGTTCGGGGTGCTGTTGGTGCAACGGGGGTCGCGCTTCCAGGGCTTGACCCCGGAGGGCGAGCGGGTGCTCGACTGGGCGCGCCGCATCGTCGGCGACACCCGCTCCATGCGCCAGGAAATCGATGCGCTCCGGCACGGCCTTGCCGGCCATATCCGCATCGCCGCCATCCCGACCGCGCTCGCCATGGTGGCCATGATCACCACCCCCTACCGGGCGCGGCATCCCGATGTCAGTTTCACCATTCTCTCCCGCAACTCCATCGAGGTCCTGGCGTTGCTGGAGAATCTCGAGGTCGATGCCGGACTGACCTATCTCGACAACGAGCCCCTGGGCCGGGTGCAGACGGTGCCGCTCTATAGCGAGCAGTATCGGCTCCTCGCCTCGTCGGACAGCCCGCTCGGCAATCGCGATCGGGTCACCTGGGCCGAGGTCGGGAAGGTCCCGCTCTGCCTGCTCACGCCCGACATGCAGAACCGCCGCATCATCGAGCAGCTGCTGCGGGAAGCCGGCGCCGAGGTGGCGCCGACCTTGGAGTCCGATTCCATCGTGGTGCTATTTGCCCATGTGCGCACCGGCCGCTGGGCGAGCGTGATGCCGGCGAAGCTCGCCGAGGTCCTCGGCCTCACCGAGAAGGTGCGCGCCATCCCCATCGTCGCGCCCGAGGTCACCCATTCGATCGGGCTGGTCGTGCCCCATCGCAATCCATTGACCCCGCTAATCAATGCGCTGGTCAGGGAAGCCAAGCAACTTGCCCCGTTGCTCGGCGCCGAAAGCTCGCTGGAGCGGCCGCGCGTCAAGCGCACGGCAAGGGCCCCTGGCCGCTGAGGCGGCGACGGCGAGGCAGTCTTCTATTAATGCGAGGACGAGGTCGTTCGGGGCATTCGGCTCGCCGGTCCCCGGTCAGGGCATGACGGCGACGCCCCAAGGCAGGCGTCCTACCGGCACCGACTTCTCGGCCTTGAGCGATTCGACGTCGATGACCGTTATGTCGTTGGTCAGCCCGTTGGCGACGTAATATTTCTTGCCGTCGGGGCTGAGCTCGCCATGCCATGGCCGCTGGCCGACCAGGATGTAGTCCTTGACCTCCTTGGTCGCGGTGTCGATGACGGCGACGCGATTGGAAGGCCCGAGCGGAACGAACACGAGCTTGCCGTCGAGACTGAAGTCCATGCCCACCGGCTGGAGCTGCTCGGGGCGCACGCCCTGCACCTCAAAGCCGATCTTTTTGACCACCTTCCAGCTCTTCGGGTCGGCCCAGTTGCTGGTGTCGACGACCGAGATCGTACCGCCGACTTCGGACGACACCCACAGTTCCTTTTTGTCTTTGGTGAACTTGGCCTCGCGCGGGCGGCTATCGACGAGAATGTTCGCCACGAGCTGACGCGACTGATTGTCGATGATATGCGACATGCTGGTGCTTTCGGACGTGGCGGCGGTGTATTTGTCATCCGAGCTCACGCCCATGCCTTCGGGTTCGACCCCAACCGGCACTTCGCCAAGCACCTCGCCGCTCTTGATGTCCATGATGGTCACCAGCGAGTCGTCCTCATTGGCGATGTAGATGATGTCGCCCTTCGAATCGACGGCCATGAGCTCGGGGTCGGGACCCGATTCGAGCTGCCGGGTTACTTCCAGAGTCTTGGTGTCGATCACGTCCATGATGTCGCCGTCGCCGGCAGCCACGAACAGCTCCTTGAAGTCGGGGCTGAGCACGATGCCACGCGGCCGTCGCGCGACCTTGATCGTCTTGATGACCTCCAGGGTGTCGCTGTTCAGCGCGGTGATGGTGTTGTCCTTCTCATTGGAGACGAAGATCGTCCCGGCAAAGGAAGGGGCAGCAGAGAGAAGGAGCGCGGCAGTTGAGACCGCGGCAAGGCTGATGCGAGTCATGTGTCTACCTTTTGGTCGATGGCTATTTGAACGTGCACTTGGTCTCGGGCTGGTCGAAGCCAAGCGTGTCGGTCAGGTTGGTGGGATGCAGGAAGCCCTCCTGCGGCGAGGTCGAAACCGGAACGCGGGTGCCGCCGCCGAGCACGATCGGCTGGCGCATCTGGTGGTCCCAGGTGCGGAAGCTCATAGCCTGACCCTTGAAGCCCTCGAGCTTGAACGCGTCGGACAGCAAATAGGCCTTCAGCTCCTGAGGCGTGGTCTTACCCGATTTCATCGCCGAATCGGCGAGAGCGCGAAATCCGAGCCAGGCGGTGTAGTCGCGCTCGACGGGAGGGCGCTTGGCGATGCGGGGAATGGCATTCTGGAAATGCATGGCGCCCGATTCCGTATAGGACTTGTCCCAGGCCACCGCTTGCAGCCCATGGGTGCCGACCACCGGCCGGGGTAGATAGGTCCGGTACATCAGGTAATCGCCGAAATCGTCGTCGCTATTGATGACCCACACCACGTCGTGATCGGACGCTTCCTCGGTCTCCATCGGGAGTTGCGCCTGAATCTGTTGATGGCCGGAGTCGAGATTGCGCGCTCCCGGCGGCAGCGAATAAAGCTTGTCGGTCACCACCTTGCCGCCAAAGCGGGTGGCGGAGCGCTTGACCTGAGCGTGATAGTCTTGGTCCTGCGGCGTGTCGCGTCTGATGACGAACCATCGCGGCCATTTCTTCCAGATGAGATATTGTGCCAGCGCATCGGCCCGCATCGCATAGTCGGGGATGATATGAAAGACGTTGATGCGGCATTGATCCTGGCGGAGCGCGGTCGCGCTCGAGCGAATATTCATGATCACGGCGTCCTTGGCCTCGGGCAGATCGGCCACAGCGAGGAGATCGGCGGGCTCGAGATCGGCGATGATGAAGCGCTCGCCGACGGCGAGGACTTCTTTGGCCTTGGCGACCACGTCGCCGTCCTCGGGGACGATCGCCTCGATGAGCTCGAAGGAGTGACCGACGAAGTTTCCGGCCTGGTTCGCCTCCTTGAGCATCAGGCGTGCACCTTGAATGCCCTTATCGGTGATGGGCTTCTCGGCATAGGACAGGGGCAGCGGTTCGGGATATTCCTTGCCGAGATAGACGACCCGCATGTTTTTTATCTGGGTCGCGCCGCCCGCTTGGACCGCCGGCGCAGCGACAGGAGGTGCCGGCGGCGCTTCGGCCCCCGTTGGCGCTTTCGGGGCTTCGCCAGCCGGG